>NZ_CP092334.1:1893100-2193617 GCF_018595685.2 Flavihumibacter rivuli | reverse complement strand
AGTGAATTCTATGATATCTATTCCAACCTGAACGGTTTGCCTTCAACGGCCATCGTGTTGAAACAGAACTATGGCAGTAATGCCAGTGAGGTGATCAAGGAAGTGAAGGCGAAACTGGAAGAGATCAAAGGCAGTTCTTTCCCGCCCGGCATGGATTACGAGATCAGTTATGACGTATCGAAATTCCTGGATGCCTCTATTGAGAAAGTGGTACATACCCTGGTGGAAGCCTTCGTGCTGGTGGCCATCGTGGTATTCCTCTTCCTGGGCGATTGGCGTTCTACCCTGATCCCCACGCTGGCCGTACCCGTATCCCTGATCGGTACCTTCATCTTCATGCAGCTCTTCGGGCTGACGCTGAACCTCATCACGCTCTTCGCGCTGGTGTTGGCGATCGGTGTGGTGGTGGACAACGCCATTGTGGTGGTGGAAGCAGTGCACGCGAAGATGGAAGAAGAACACCTCTCGCCCTATGGCGCGTCAACCAAGGTCTTGCACGAGATCAGCGGGGCCATCATCGCCATCACACTGGTAATGGCTGCGGTATTCATTCCCGTAGCCTTCCTCAGCGGACCGGTAGGGATCTTCTATCGCCAGTTCTCCATTACCATGACCACGGCCATCATCCTTTCGGGTGTGGTAGCACTGACCCTTACGCCAGTGCTCTGTGCCATGATCCTGAAGAACAACCATGGACAACCGAAAAAGAAAACCCCGATCAACTGGCTGATCAACGGCTTCAACCGCTGGTTCGAAAAGCTGACCGGCAGCTATACCAACCTGCTCACGCTCATCGTTAATCGCAGGCTGGTCACCTTCGGCATCCTCTTCGCTTTCTGCGGCGGGATCTGGTTCCTCGGCAATCGCCTTCCGTCAGGATTCATTCCTTCAGAAGACCAGGGCATGATCTATGGCATCATCCAGACGCCTCCTGGTACTACCCTGGAGCGTACCAATGATGTGGCGCTCAAACTGCAGAAGATCGCCGAGAAGGTAGAAGGCATCCAGTCCGTTTCCGCACTGGCCGGTTATGAAGTGTTGACAGAAGGCCGTGGCTCCAACTCGGGAACCTGTCTGATCAACCTGAAAGATTGGTCGGAGCGCGACAAGACAGCCGAAGAGATCATCCTGGAACTGGAAGAGAAGACCAGGGACCTTGGCGCTACCATCGAATTCTTTGAACCCCCTGCCGTACCGGGTTATGGCGCTGCTGGCGGATTTGCGCTAAACCTGCTGGACAAGACCAATACCGGCGATTACAAGGCCTTCGAGAAAGTGAACGATGATTTCATGAACGCCCTGAAACAGCGCAAGGAACTGACGGGTCTCTTCACCTTCTTCAGTGCCAACTACCCGCAATATGAACTGGAGATCGATAATGAACTGGCCATGCAGAAAGGTGTGTCGATAGGTAAGGCCATGGACAACCTCTCGATCCTGATCGGTAGTACCTATGAGCTGGGCTTTATCCGTTTCGGCCAGTACTATAAGGTCTTCGTTCAGGCATCACCGGAATACCGCCAGTTGCCGGAGGATATCCTCAAACTCTATGTGAAGAACGACCATGGCGAGATGGTGCCCTATTCCGCTTTCATGCGCATGAAGAAGACCCATGGCCTGAACGAGATCACGCGTTACAACCTCTACACTTCTTCCGCCATCCGGGGTGGTCCTGCACCCGGTTACAGCAGTGGTGAAGCCATCAAGGTGATCCAGGAAGTAGCCGCCAAGACCCTGCCGCGTGGCTATGGCATCGACTGGGCCGGTTTGTCCAAAGACGAAGCCACCAGGGGCAATGAGTCGATCTATATCTTCCTCATCGTGCTGGCCTTTATCTACATGTTGCTGGCCGCGCAGTATGAAAGCTTCATCATTCCCTTGGCGGTTATCCTTTCCCTGCCTGCGGGTGTGTTTGGTGCATTCATGATGGTGAAGGCGATGGGACTGGCCAATGATATCTATGCCCAGGTGGGTATGGTGATGCTGGTGGGCTTGCTGGGCAAGAACGCGGTGTTGATCGTGGAGTTCGCGGTGCAGAAGAACCAGAACGGTATGCCCATCCTGCAGGCCGCTATTGAAGGAGCGAAGACGCGTTTCCGTCCCATCCTCATGACCTCTTTCGCCTTTATCGCGGGCCTGATCCCATTGGTGTTCGCCACAGGTCCGGGTGCTATTGGTAACCGCACCATCGGTTCCTCCTCAGCAGGCGGGATGCTGATCGGTACAGTGTTCGGGGTGATCGTGATACCGGGACTCTACTACATATTCGGCAAGCTGGCAGAAGGCCGCAAGCTGATCAAGGATGAGTATTTCGAACCATTAACAGAAGACAAACATCAACATGACCAGAATACATATGAATAAAGCGATGGGCTTGCTGGGTGGCCTGCTGTTCTTTGCAGCCTGTTCCATTCCGCCGGCAGTCCAGAAGACCCCGCAAACCAATACCCCTGCGAGCTTTGCCGGATCGCAGGATACGGTGAACAGCGCGCAGCTGAACTGGCGGGACTATTTCAAGGATCCCAACCTGGTAGCGCTGATCGATACGGCCTTGCTGCATAACCAGGAGTTGAACATCATGCTGCAGGAGATACAGGTGGCCAATAATGAGATCAGGATCAGGAAGGGGGAATACCTGCCCTTCGTGAATGTGCGTGCCGGGGCAGGAGTAGAGAAAGTGGGCCGCTATACCAGCCAGGGCGCCAATGATGCCAATACTGAGATCAAGCCGGGCAAGGAATTTCCCGAGCCGCTGGGAGATTTGATGGTCGGCGTCTATGCTTCCTGGGAAGTGGATATCTGGAAGAAGCTGCACAATGCGAAGAAGGTAGCCGCACTGAAATATTTGAGTACGATCGAAGGCCGGAACTTCATGGTCACCCATCTGGTGGCCGAGATCGCCAATTCCTATTATGAATTGCTGGCACTGGATAACCAGTTAGAGATCCTGCAGCAGAATATCGCGATCCAGCAGAATGCACTGGAGATCATCCGGCAGGAGAAGCAGGCAGCGCGGGTAACCGAACTGGCCGTTAAACGTTTTGAAGCGGAAGTGCTGAAGAACCAGAGCCAGGTCTATGCCATCCGGCAACAGATCATCGAAACGGAGAACAGGATCAATTTTTTGGTGGGCCGTTTCCCTGGTCCGGTGGCCAGGCAATCCAATCAGTTCAATACAGCACTGCCTGAACCCATCAGGACAGGCGTGCCTTCGCAGTTGCTGGTGAACAGGCCGGATATCCGTCAGGCGGAGCTGGAGCTGCAGGCGAACAAACTGGAAGTGGCCATTGCCCGCGCGAATTTTTATCCTTCCGTGAGTATTGTAGCGGGATTGGGTTATCGGGCCTTTAATCCGGCTTATCTGTTCAGTACGCCGGAGTCAATCCTCTATGGTCTTGCCGGCGACTTGATGGCTCCCCTGGTGAACCGCAATGCCATCAAGGCGAATTACGCAAATGCGAATGCGAAACAGGTGCAGGCGGTGTTCAATTACGAACGCAGTATCCTGAATGGTTTCATTGAGGTGAGCAACCAGTTGTCGAAGATCGAGAACCTGAAGCAGGGCTATGCCTTGAAGGACCAGCAGGTAGCTGCATTGGCGCAGTCGGTGGCCATTTCCGGCAACCTTTTCAAATCTGCCCGCGCCGATTATATGGAAGTGCTGCTGACCCAGCGCGATGTACTCGAAGCGCGCATGGAATTGGTGGAGACCCGTAAGGAGCAACTTATAACACTTGTAAATATTTACCAGGCCCTGGGAGGGGGATGGAAATAAAGATCTGTTGAGGGATGTAGATTTGGTTTAGTCCCGGGGGCTGTCCGCTTTGGTGGATGGCCCTCTTTGCGTCCTCTGCGGTCCTTCGCGGACTTTGCGTTATAAAAAGTAACGCGAAGAGTTATTTCCTCAATCGCCACCAAATCATTTCCCCTTCCTCCTTATATACTTCAAAGCCATTCTTCTTTAGCGTCTGGTGGGATGCAATATTCCCCTTATCCGTCTCCGCAATAACCGCCTGCACACCTGGCTGATTGAAAGCCCACTGCAGGATTCGCCCGATAGCCTCCGTCATAAAACCCCTGCCCTGGAAATCGGCATAGGTCCCGTAACCGATCTCAATCTCCCCCGCTGCATTCGGTGCACCTTTGAAGCAGAGATCCCCCACCATACGGTTATGTTCCTTCTCAATGATGGTCCATAAAGTGCAATACAGCAGGTCATCCCCCGCCTGCTTTACCATCGGCAGGATCGCCTGCTCCAGCGCTTCCTTGAGCTCCCCCGGTAAGGACCTTGGATAGGGCTCAAGCCCAAGGCTATTTTCGAGGGAATTATCCAGGTCGGTATATTGTACAAGGTGGTCGTAAGATAACGGACGGATATATAATCGATTTGTCTCGAGGATCAATTGGGTTGGGTGTGCCATGGGGTAAAAGTTTAAAGCTTCAAATATAAATTAGTATTAGAAGTCAGTAATTTGGATAGAATCCATTTTACTAGAAATATCTTTAGCTATAACAAATAATGTGCACAATGGGCAATTTGATTTTTGATTATATATACTATAGGGTAATTCAATTTTATTTTAAATGGGATGGAAGAAATGGCGCCACAGCTTTAATTATTGTTAGTATGATCCAAGCTTTATTAGTTATTGATTTATTACTAATAATTTTAAAATTGAAATATACAAAGGAACAAATTGCTCCTAATTCAAAGTACTATGCCTATGTAGGTGTTGGAATTTTTTTGGTTTTTTTAGTTAGTAATTATTGGCGCTACAGAAACAAGTACAATTATTTAAAGAAGATTTGGAAGGATGAATCTCCTAAATCTCGAAAATTAAGAGGTGTACTTGTAATTGTATCGTTAATTACTCCTTGGATTCTATTTTTGTTAATGGGAAGTTTTTAAAATTTTAATCTCTTGTTTTGTAGTCTCCAGGCAATTTTGAAAATCAGTTTCATTTTTGAAAGTCCCTGCTACGGGATGGGTTTCACATTCAGAAGTAACTTTTTCCAGGAAAGTTTTCCATTCTGTTTCTGATTCAAATAATACCCAGTATGCTGTGTCTGGAAATGTAAGTAAGATTTCCTTTGTGATAAGTTCATAATAAACTGCAGAATCACCATCGTTTATCATTAGGTCATCTTTTTGACATGTAATCTATTCTAAAAGACCGGTAAGTTCTTTTTTGGGAATTCTTCTAGCCATAGTAAACCGAGTTTTCAATTTCATAATGTTTCTTTTATTTCAGGATGGAGATAGAAAAGTAACTATTTAATTGATTATTTAACAGGAAATTCGGATAGGGATTTTGTTCAAAAGAAAATGGGAATTGAAGACGTATTGAATATGATAATAAGGCCATCAGTATGGTCATAACGGAGTTTTCTCATAAGCCCAGATAATTGATTAGGCTTGAAATGTTCCTGGAGAAGGTTTAAATGTTTTTTTGGGGAACTATTGATACTATGGTAAAAAAATACCTCAAATAGGGAATTTGGGAAGTTGTTGATCAAGATTACTCTCTTTATTTCTTTGTTTTATTTTGTAAGCAAGGGGTTCTGGGATTCCATGTGCAAACAGCAGAGAAAGAATGATGAACTATTGAATAATGGTGTCGTATTCCAGGGAACTGTTGTAAGAATGGAGATCTCGAATAATCATCGATTTTGGGTAATAGGATTTGGGATAACCGAGTCGACGACGGTACACTTTAATAATAAATTGGAAAATGGAATCCTTTTTCCTTAATGGAAAGATAATGGCATTGCTGAGCTTTATTGCTACATTTCTAGTGGTTTGAAAGTTGGGAATAGCATAAGTGTAGACTCCGAAAAGAAGGGGATAGTATTTACATATTCAAATCTATCCGGAGCCTTTTCAAATGCGAATTCCAGTTCAGCAAACGGTTTCACGAGGTCGAAAATGCAAAGATGTAAAACTATACCGACCTACTGGTTCAATAAAAGCATATACGGTAAGTTTGTTGTCAACCCAATGGAAATTTTTGCCGTACGGCATCAAAGCGGCAGAAAAGAATATTAGGCTTTAGCTTAATAAGGTATTAATACCGCTCCCATACGGGGTTTTTCCCATTGTCTTCCCCTTTTTTGCAATTGTACCTTCAATCTTCCTCAAATCAATTAGTATGTTTCTGATTATTGATGCAGTCACCTGCCTCAAACAGGATGACTATACTGGAAAAGATGACATTTTTTTGCTTGTAAATAATGGATTTCCTCGAACAATCGAGGTTGGTGAATTGGTGAATCATCAGACCAAAAAAATTTCCCGGGAAGTAACGTTGACGGAAAACAGCCAGCACTCCATAGAGATTTGGGAAAGAGATGAGTTAAGCGCCAATGATTTGATTGGCACCATATTCCTTGCTGATTTTACACCCAATATGGAACAGCAGGCTGTAGTAGAAAATGGTGATGTCTCCTACAAGCTTTGGTTTACGATTGTCACAGAGTCTCAATAACATTCATTATAAAACTTCCAGCTATGTCAGTCTTTAACGGCGATCAGCTGATGCACGCAACGCTTGCCAAGCTGAATGAAATTCTCACTGGTGGTGATGAACACGCACCGGCTAATAAAAACAATTTTATATCCTGGGTAACTCCTGGTATTCCTTTCGGAAATTCAGACTTTGATTTTCTTGAAAAGGGATTCAATGCCGCAGATGCTACGGAACTGCGCAAGCTCATCATGCAAGCAGCTGATTTTGCTTTGTTTGCTGATTTGGTACCGGATCCTTCTGCCGTCTATCAGACAGATCAGTCCCAGACCATTGACCGGAATAGCCAGGAGAGACTTAGCAAGATTTATGGTAATATTTTAAAATTTGCCAAAGTAACCAATCTTGAACCCAGCGATGAAGAAAAGAAAAAGCTGGAAAAATTCAAGGGACTACTCTATACTACCAAAAAGGAAAAGAACCTGGTTACCGAGGAAGAAACTGAAAGAACAGTTGATAGTCCGATTTCCCTAGCCTATGCTGAGAAAGAACAGGCGTATGCTGATGCTGTATTGCTCTATAATAATAAGCGCATCAGTGCTGCCGCTGGTGATAATAAAGAAGCTGTGCTGGATTTCAGTGTTAATCAGCCAGTGTATCGCTCTAAGGTCAAATCAGCCATGAATGCCTGGACAGGTGCTGGCTACAAAAATGAAGTGGAAGCCATGCATGCCTATATAGCACAGGTGACTGGGCGGAGTATGGCTTCCTGGTTTGCTGAATTGAGGGATGCTTATGATCGCGCCCGGTTTACTGAGTCGATGATTGATTTTGATTTTTATCCGGTTCGGCTTTTCCCTGCCAATTTCCATAAGCAGGAATGGATGAAATACAGTTTCAGCGACAAAGAAGTAACCACACACGCGTCTAAATCAACCACGGCCTGGAATGCCAGTGGTGGATTGAATTTTGGCCTATGGTCAGCAGGTGCTGGTGCTTCTGGTTCTACCGAACGTACTGCCAACTCCATGGAGTCAAATATTTTTGAAATGAGTTTTGAATTAACACAGGTAAAAATCATGCGCCCCTGGTTTGGCACAGAATTGTTCTCTTGCAGAGGTTGGAAACTGGATCCTGGTACCTGGACCTTTAGCAGCACTGTATTGTCTGATGGCGGAAATCCACCTAAAGGTAGTTTTATCGCTTATTCCACTCATGCCGTATTTGCCCGCAATCTGAATATAAAATTCGATAAGTCTGCCTGGCAGGCCAGTACGTTCAAATCTAAATTTGATTCGGAGGCAAATGTAGGCTGGGGACCCTTTAGGGTCAAAGGGGGGTATTCTAAAGGAAATGAAACCAGTGATTTTCATTCTAAGGATACTGGTGAGGGTATCAGTTGTACAGGGATGCAATTGCTCGGATTTATTAACAGGCTGGTAGGTGTTTGTCCGGATCCCGATCCCAACGCAAAATTTGACTGATATGAACGCTTCCATTGCCATCGCCCTGCTCACCAAATTGAAACTCATCTTTGAAACCGATGCATCCGGTGAAGTACAGGACCAGAAATTCCTGGCCTTTCAGAACGGTGAGTTTACAGTTGGCAAAGAATTGTTTTATTTTATTGATCCATCCAAGTATGGCATCAATCCTACAGACGCAAATGTCAAAAGAAATGAATTTTCAGGGTTATTCAATTTCGTGGCAGAGCCAGCTGATATGATTACAGTTTTGCCGGATTTGCTTTCCGATATCTATAGTTCCGTGCTGAAGAAGGCGATCCCGGCCAATAGTCACCGTACGCCAGAGCAGGAAGAACAGTACAGGAGGGCGATTGAGTATTTGAACAAGGAGGAAACAGAAGCTGGTGCTGTTATTACCCCACTTGCCCGGTATGAACAATACGAGCAATTGTACAAAACCTGTATTAGTGAATATAAAACCAGGCAATTACAAGCAGCTATGGCGGAAGGAACAGGCGCAGATGCAGTAAAAGCACAATGGAATACGGATGAACCTTCCTTGAAAAAAGCCATATCTAAAGCCTTGCTGCTTTGGGAAACAAAAGGCAAAAAGCAGGAAGTTGAAAACTGGTTGGGTGTATTCAATCAATTGGCAGGAGCGGCTCCGATTAGTTTGCTGGCTGATCTACGTTCAGATTATGAATTGTTTGCCAGAATATCCGGTGCAGACGGACTGGCTGCTGAGTTTTCCTATTTGCCAACCCTGTTTAATCCGAGTAATTTTTTTGAAGAACAGGTAGCCTGGCCACAACTCAGTTTGGATAAAATGGAAGTTGCGGCACTGTATGAAAAGGCCCCGGAAGCGTTAAAGCGGCTTTTTGAGAATGGAGACAATGAGCCGGATATCCGGAAAATTAGTTTTGAATATGCTGTAGTAACCCTTGTTCGGGAATGGTTTCCCTATAAGGAATTTTTTCAGCAACGATTCTGGAAATTACCAGAGGGAGAGGCTGTAATATCCGATGGAAATGGCAAAGGCCTTATTCCTGCTTTTCCGGAGAAGCTGATATTTGTGCGGAATCTTGTTATCAATTTTGAAACACCTGTGCAGCCAGCAGCAGTAAAAAATCTTACTTCGGAATTGTTTGTCCGGCTGGAGCCACAGGTAAAACATCAGCTAAAAGCAAAATCAGCTGGCCTGTTTGAAAAACGGTTAAAACTGCGCAGCGTCGCAACTGCTGATCCGGTTATAGCTAAGCCGGCAGGCACAAGAAGATTTTCTTCTGCACTTTTCAAAACGACTGGTTTCAGGAAGTTTTCTGAAATCGCAGTAAAGCCACCAATGCCTCCTGAGGTTCCTACCCCCCCGGTTAATCCTGCTGGTAGCACAGAAGTAAAATCAATGGCATTGGAATTATTGGCATTTATATGCAGAAAAATGCCAGTGTGTCCAAACCCTGACCCAAACCTGGATTGGTCTTAACCATTTAAATCAGAAACACATGAAACAGCATGATTTCATTGGGGTGAGATTTCCCAATGATGACAAACGGTATTTTGCAGAAGTGACCTCTGTAAAGGAAGGCGGTATATTTGATTGTCGTTTTGTTCATACAGGAAGCCGGTATACATTTCAACAATTCTCCGGCTGGCTGGAAGTTAAACAGACCAATGGCAATTTTCCTCCGGGTACTCGAACCAATGAAGTATTACTGTATGAGCCGCAACAGCATAGTTTAGGTGTTGGTCAATTGGTGGTGATAACCTTTGAAGATGGTTATCCATATTTGGGTGAAATACTGAGTACTACACCTGAATGGAAAGTAAAATTTTTGCATTCCAATAATGAATATCTCATTGATGCAGCTAATGTGGCTCATGCGGCAGGTAAATTGTATGACGGGAAGCTGGTATTGGAAAAAAAGCCGTTTGGAAAAGGATCCAGTTTATTTAGTACGGCATTGGATAAAATTATTGTGTTGGAGATTAGTGGCAGAAGCGGACCGGCAAGAGGGGAGTTTGAAGCAAAGGTAAATGCTGATACTGGAGATCCCTTGGCACCCAATTTATATGAGAATGGGTACCTGCGGGCAGAAGAAGGAAAGGCCCAGGATGTCTTTAATATCAATGTCGCGGATGGAACCACAATGACTATTTTTGTTTCCTTTCATCCAGCTCTAATGCCTTATTCCATTAATCCGAGAGAAAGTTCGGTAATTGATCGTACTACAAGTATCTATGGAAAAAAGAGTTTTACCTATAAAAAGGGGGTGAATTCGCTTCATTTTGATATTGAATTAGTCTATGATTCCACCACCGTAAGTAATACCACTAAGTCGGAAGCTATCCGCACGGTAATGAATGAACATCGCAAGGGGAGTTCCGGTACTAAGGGCTATGAATTTGGAACGGAAATTTCGGGGGATATCTTTTTTCTTGAAGCAAGTGGGACTGCCACGCATACCCGAGAAACTACCAATTCTGAAGAAAGCACCACCGGTTCCAGTGATTCCAGCTCTTCCGGTTCGGAAAGTTCAACCAGTTGGACGGTCTACTATCCTGTAGGCTTGGACATCAAGGAGAAATTCTGAGCATTAGGTTTGAATTTGCAAAAAATAGTTGATGCGATATGTCCATTGAACCAATATTCTTTCATCGTTTCTTGGAGTTCTCAATGTTCTTGTGACGGATTACCTCTACTTCGATTGGACTTAGTTTAAACTATCAATCCGTAAATGGGCTGTGGTGTAAACAGAGAAATTATTCCAGTCTTCATATGCATCCGAATATGCATCGGTGAAGACATCTACCAGTTTCCCTTTTTTTAACCAAACATAGGGTTCCAACAGGCTATCTTGCTCGATATACTGTAATTTCCATTCTCCTTCCTGGTTCTTGATGATAACCATCCCTATGTAGCAGATAATATATTTGTAAAGATTCGTGGAATAGTCCTCAAAATTCAATTTTTGTTTTTTTATACCAGCATCAATTATTTTTAGACTTTCAAATGAATAGTCAAGCGCAGGTTCGTTTATTTTTAAAAATTTGCTGATCTGTAGTTTGGCTGTTTCAAGGCAATGTTGAAAATCAGTTTCATTTTTAAAAACCCCGGCTAGAGGATGGGTTTCTCCTTCAGAAGTTACTTGTTTCAGGAAACTTTTAAATTCTGTTTCTGATTCAAATAATACCCCGTATGCTGCGTCTGGAAATGTAAGTAAGATTTCCTTTGTGATAAGTTCATTATATACTGTTGAATCACCATCGTTTATCTTTAGGTCATCTCTTTGACAGGTAATCATTTCTAAAAGACTGGTTAGTTCTTTTTTATAAATTCTTCTAGCCATAGTAAACTGAGTTGTTTAAACCCCTGAATAACTAAACCCTCTTGTATGTACCACTAATTAGTAATTTTAAACGAAAAGTGCAAATTATAGCAGCAATTGAAGCGTTGCTTTCGGGGCTATTGCGTCATTTTATTGAAAAGAAAAGCGCAACCGATTAGAAGGTTGCGCTTTCAATTTCAATTATCAGTAAATACCTATAACCACTTCAATACCTCTTCCCCCATCCTTTCCGTTCCCAATACCTTATCTGCCGGGGTTTGGCCATCCGCAATATCCCTGGTGCGCCAGCCTTCTTTCAACACCTTGTCTACGGCATTGATAACGGCTTCGGATTCGGCCTTCATGCAGAAGGAGATATCGAGTAACAAAGCTGCCGATAGGATAGAGGCCAGGGGATTGGCGACGCCTTTGCCGGTGATATCATGGGCCGACCCGTGGATGGGCTCGTATACACCCGTGCCATCGCCAATGGAGGCGCTGGCCAGCATGCCCATGGAGCCGGCGATCTGGGAGGCCTCGTCGGTCAGGATATCACCGAAGAGGTTGGCGGTCACTACCACATCGAACCGGCGGGGATCCTTGATCAGCAGCATGGCCGTGGCATCCACGAACTGGTGTTCCACTTCCACATCGGGATAGTCCAGTGCTACCCGTTGGATCACCTCGCGCCATAATCGGGAGGTCTCGATCACATTGGCCTTGTCCACCGAACAGAGTTTCTTCCTCCGGGTGCGGGCGGCCTCAAAGGCCTTGCGGGCAATGCGCTCCACTTCATAGCGACTGTATTCTGCTACATCATATGCGGTATCGCCATTGTTCTTCCGGCCTTTCTCGCCGAAATAGATATCGCCGGTTAGCTCGCGGAAGAAAAGGATATCCGCGCCACGCAGGATCTCGGGCTTGATGCTGGAGGCATCCAGTAGTTCATCGAATAACTTGATGGGACGCAGGTTGGCATAGAGGCCCAGCTCCTTGCGCATCTTCAGCAATCCCTGCTCGGGACGTACCTTGGCCGATGGGTCATTATCATACTTGGGATGGCCTACGGCCCCAAAGAGCACGGCATCCGAGGCCTTCATCTTGGCCAGGGATTCATCGGGGAGGGGAGAGCCCGTCGCCTCGATGGCTACATGCCCGATCAATGCTTCGTCATAGCTGAACTGGTGGCCGAAACGCTCCGCTACCTTGTCCAATACTTTCTTGCCTACTGCTGTTACTTCCTGCCCGATGCCATCACCGGGCACAATGAGAATATGTTTGCTTGCCATTAAGGGGATTTGAATGGTATTTAATTGTACTAACGGGGATGCTTAAATGATGTTCAGCATCTTCTGCGTGGCCTTGATCGCCGATACGGTCTGGTCGCTGTCGAGCCCCCGGGTCTTGAATTCCTTATCGTTCAGGCTCCAGGTGATGATGGTCTCGCAAAGGGCGTCACTCTTGCCACCGGGCGGGATGCGCACGGCGTAATCGGTAAGTACCGGCAGCTCGATCTTTTTCTGTTTGTAGATCTTCTTCAGCGCATTCATAAAGGCATCGTATTGCCCATCACCCTGGGCATGCTCTTCAAAGAGCTCGCCCTCAACATTGATCTTCAGGGTCACCGAGGGGTTCAGGTCCTTGGAGTGGGTGAGGACATAGTTCTCGATCTTCACCTTGTCCTTAATGGCTTCACTGTCCAGGATATCCGAAATGATATAGGGCAGGTCGGCCTGGGTGACTACTTCCTTCCTGTCGCCCAGCTCAATGATGCGCTGCGTCACTTTCTTCAGGTCGGCATCGGAAAGCTCAATGCCCAGTTGGTGCAGGTTGTTCTCAATATTGGCCTTGCCGCTGGTTTTGCCCAGGGCATATTTGCGCTGGCGACCGAAGCGCTCGGGCATCAGGTCGCTGAAATAGAGCTTGTTCTTCTTGTCGCCATCGGCATGGATACCTGCTGTCTGGGTGAACACATTTTCGCCCACCACCGGCTTATTGGCCGGGATCCGGAAGCCGGTAAAGGTCTCCACCAGCTTGCTTACGCGGTAGAGCGATTTCTCCACTACGGCCGTCCTGACATTGGGCATGAAATCATTCAACACCGCGATAGCGCTCGCCAGGGGCGCATTGCCGGCCCTTTCCCCCATCCCGTTGATGGTGAGGTGCAGGCCATGGGCGCCGGCTTTCACGCCTTCCAGCACATTGGCCGTTCCCAGGTCGTAGTCGTTGTGCGCATGGAAATCGAAATGGATGCCGGGATAACGTTGAACAATAGCCGAAATATATTCGTGGACTTCCGCCGGGGTCAGGATGCCCAGGGTATCGGGTAGCATGATCCGCCTGATGGGCTGGGTGCTCAGGAAATCGAGGTACTGGTACACATAGTCGGGCGAATGCCGCATGCCATTGCTCCAGTCTTCCAGGTACACATTGGTCTCGATCCCTTTCTTTTTGGCCAGCGCGATCACTTCGCCAACTTCCTTAAAGTGCTGGACTGGTGTTTTCTTCAGTTGGTGGGTAAGGTGGTTCAGCGAGCCCTTGGTGAGCAGGTTCATCACTTTGGCGCCGGCCTTTGTCATCCACTGGATGGAGACATCACCATCCACGAAGGTGAGTACCTCCACCTTATGGAGCAGGCCTTTGGACTTCGCCCATTTGGTGATCCGTTTTACGGCATCGAATTCGCCTTCGGAAACCCGGGCGGATGCGATCTCAATGCGGTCCACCTTTACCTCGGTCAGCAACAGTTGGGCAATGGTCAGCTTCTCGGCTGCCGTAAAGGACACCCCGCTGGTCTGTTCACCATCGCGGAGGGTTGTATCCATGATCTCGATGTACCGTTTGGAATGGGGCATGTTGGTTGCTTAAGGGTCAATACAGGCTCTTCTCAGCGAAAGCAGCGATCTCTGCTTTCATGGCCTGTAGGTAATCTATATCGTCAAATCCGTTCATCAGGTTATGCTTCTTGTAACCATTGATATCGAAGGACTCTTTTTCGCCGGTGGCCAGGATGGTGATGGTCTGCTCTGGCAGGTTCACTTCCAGCTCGGCCTTGGGATCGGCTTCAATGGCCTTGTAGATCTTGTCCAGGAACTCGGGACTCACCGTTACGGGGAGGATGCCGATGTTGAGGGAGTTGTTCTTAAAGATATCGGCGAAGAAGCTGGACACCACGCAACGGAAGCCATAGTCGTAGATGGCCCAGGCCGCATGCTCGCGGCTGCTGCCACTGCCGAAGTTCTTTCCTGCTACCAGGATCTTACCGGAGTAGATCGGGTTGTTCAGCACGAAATCCTTTTTCGGGGTATCGTCACTGTTATAGCGCCAGTCGCGAAACAGGTTATCGCCAAATCCCTTGCGCTCCGTGGCTTTCAGGAAGCGGGCGGGAATGATCTGGTCCGTGTCCACATTCTCAATCGGCAGGGGAACAGCGGAACTCTTCAGTATCGTGAATTTATCGTAAGCCATTATGGGTTGTTTGTTTGATGAGTGAATACCTGGCGCGGCATGTTCTCCACCGCGCCGGTTGGTGGTTCTTAAAGCAATTCGCGCGGATCGGTCACTACGCCAGTCACGGCTGCGGCTGCGGCTACCAGCGGGCTTGCCAGCAAGGTGCGGGCACCGGGTCCCTGGCGGCCTTCGAAATTGCGGTTGCTGGTACTCACGGCATACTTACCGGCAGGGATCTTGTCGTCGTTCATCGCGAGACAGGCACTGCAACCGGGCTGGCGCAGTTGGAAGCCGGCTTCGGTCAGGATGTCCAGGATGCCTTCTTCCCTGATCTGGCTCTCTACGATATGCGAACCGGGAACGATCCAGGCGGTCACATGGTCGGCTTTCTTGCGACCCTTCACAATAGAGGCGAAGGCGCGGAAGTCTTCAATGCGGCCATTGGTACAACTGCCGATGAAAACATAATCCACTTTCTTGCCCAGCATGGGTTCGTTCTCGGCGAAGCCCATATAGGTGAGGGATTTCTCGTAGCTGGCCTTACCCTTGCCTTCTTCCTGGGAAACAGGGATATGCTGGGTGATGCCAATGCCCATACCGGGATTGGTACCGAAGGTGATCATGGGTTCAATATCGGCTGCGTCGAAATGGTATTCCTTATCAAAGGTCGCTCCCTCGTCGGTCTTCAGGGTCTTCCAATAGGCGAGGGCCTTGTCCCAGGCTTCGCCTTTAGGGGCTTTCTCACGGCCCTTGATATAGGCATAAGTGGTCTCGTCTGGAGCGATCATGCCACCGCGCGCGCCCATCTCGATACTCATATTGCAGACGGTCATGCGGCCTTCCATGCTCATTTGCTCGAATACCTCACCGGCATATTCCACAAAGTAACCAGTGGCGCCGGCTGCGGTGAGCTTCGCAATGATATAGAGGATAACGTCCTTGGGAAGAACGCCTTTGTTGAGTTGTCCGTTCACCACGATGCGCATCTTCTTCGGCTTGGGCTGCATTATGCACTGGGAAGAGAGCACCATCTCCACCTCGGAAGTACCGATACCGAAGGCGATGGCACCGAAAGCACCATGGGTTGAAGTATGGGAGTCGCCGCATACTATGGTCATGCCGGGAAGGGTGATACCGTTCTCGGGGCCTACCACGTGTACGATACCGTTCTTGGGATTACCCAGTCCCCAATGGGAGATACCATATTTGGCGCTGTTCTGCTCCAGGGCTTTCAACTGGTTGGCCGACAGGGGGTCCTGTACGGGCAGGTGCTGGTTGATGGTCGGGGTATTGTGATCGGCCGTTGCGAAGGTCTTCTCGGGGAACATCACTTTCAAGCCGCGCTGTTCCAATCCGAGGAAGGCAACGGGACTGGTTACTTCATGGATAAAATGACGGTCAATAAAGAATACATCCGGACCGTCGGCGATCTTGCGTACCACATGTGAATCCCACACTTTATCAAACAAGGTACTCGGGGTTGTGCTCATTTTTCAGATTTTATAATGGAATGCCAAATTTCTTAAAATTTTCGCAGAATACCAGTAGAGGGTTTGAAAAGTTTAAAGGTATTTGATGGATAAATTGAAGGATTTTTGATGAAAAACTAACGATCATTTGTAAATAGTGGAGGGGATTTTATAACGCAAAGTCCGCGGAGAGGGCGCAAAGTTCGCAAAGGGAGGCTTTCTCTTTGCGTCCTTCGCGTGTCCTCTGCGTTCTTTGCGTTACCCCTTCCGTATATTTATTCAAAATTCTAACGATGCACAGAACCAAGGTGGCTCTCCTTGGAGCCGGATTCATTGCCGATATTCATTTCGAAAGTTATCACCGCTTCATCCCTGAAGCCGAAGTAGTAGCCGTCTATGCCCGTAACGCCGATAAGGCTAAGGCCTTCGCCGAAAAGCACGGCATCCCCCAATGGTACGACGACCTCGATGCCATCATCAACGATTCCGGTTGCGAGGTGGTGGACATCTGCCTTCCCAACTTCCTGCACTGTACCGCCACGCTGAAAGCAGCCGCGGCCGGCAAGCACATCATCATCGAGAAACCCCTGGCTGTTACCCTCGAAGAAGCGGATGCCATGATCGCCGCCTGTAAACAGGCCAATGTCAAACTGATGTATGCCGAAGAACTCTGCTTCGCCCCCAAATACGAACGCGTTCGCAAGATGGTCAAGGACGGTGGTGTAGGCGAAGTGTACATGCTGAAGCAGGGCGAGAAACATTCCGGCCCGCATTCCGAATGGTTCTATAACAAGCAACTCGCCGGTGGCGGCGTGCTGATGGACATGGGCTGCCATGCCATCGAGTGGTTCCGCTGGATGACCAATAACAGCAGGGCCGTGAGCGTATACGCCACCATGTCAACTGTATTGCACAAGGACATCACCGAATGCGAGGACAACTCGGTCATGATCATCGAATTCGAAAACGGCGTGGTAGGTATCGCCGAGAACAGCTGGGCCAAGCATGGCGGTATGGACGACCGCTGCGAAGTGTATGGCACCGGTGGCGTGGTATATGCCGACCTCTTCATGGGCAATGCCGCGGTATCGTACAGTAAGCACGGTTATGATTATGCGATGGAGAAGGCCGATACGACCATTGGCTGGAGCTTCACCATCTTTGAAGAAGTGTTCAACCAGGGCTACCCGCATGAACTCAAGCATTTCATTGATTGCGTGCAGCACGACAAACAACCCCTTGTGACCGGAGAAGATGGCCGTGCGGTACTGGAGATCATCTATGCCGCCTATGCCTCTGCAGCAGAAGGCAGGAAGATCATGCTGCCCTTCCATCCCAAGGTAGAGCGACCTGTTGACCTCTGGATCGAAGGCAGGAAAAAATAATTATCCTTAAAACATTCCATATGCAAGTCTTTATTGAAAGGACCTACGAAGAAATATCCGCCCTGGCGGCCAGTCACCTGGAGCAGTTCATGATGGCCAGCCAGCATCCCCTGATCTGTGTGGCATCGGGCGATAGCCCGGCCGGTCTCTACCGCCAGCTGGCGCGCGATGTGCAGGAGGGAAAGATCAGCGTGAAGGACTGGCATTTCGTGGGGCTGGATGAATGGATGGACATGAACGGCGAGGATGAGGGATCCTGTCGTTACCACCTCGACCAGCAATTGTTTGGTCCCTTGCAGGTGCAGGCCGGACAGGTGCATTTCTTCGATGGCAGGGCAGAAGACCTCAATAAGGAATGCATCGATGTGGAACATTTTATCCGCGACCACCATGGCATTGATGTGGCCGTGATCGGGTTGGGCCTGAATGGCCATATCGGGATGAACGAACCCGGTTCCGATCCGGGCTCACGGGCACATATAGCCGAACTAGCGCCGCAGACCATTGAAACGGCACAGAAATATTTCACCCGTCCCACTACCATCAGGGGTGGTATTACCCTGGGCATTGCCACCATTATGGAATCCAGGGATATCTTCCTCCTGGTGAGCGGTGCCAAGAAAGCGGCCATCGTGAAGCAGGTGCTGGAAGGGGAGATCAGTCCGGAAGTGCCCGCCAGCCTGCTCCGCAACCATCCCGGTGCCAGGATCTACCTCGATCGTGATGCCGCTTCCCTCTTAAACTCGAATGGTGTCAATGAGCAGTAGTCAATATATAGGGCTTGACCTGGGCGGTACCCAGCTTCGTGGCGGCCGTGTTGGCAATGGCGGCCTCATCACCCTCCACAGCGAACCTACCCAGGCCAATGGGAAAGAGGAAGAAGTGGTGGAGCAGGTCTGTGTTGTCATTGAAAAACTACTGCATCCCGAAGTAAAGGCCATTGGTATCGGCGTACCCGGACTAGTGGAACTGGCCACTGGAACGGTCTTCGATATCGTGAACATTCCCTCCTGGAAGGAAGTACCCCTGCAGTCCATACTGGAAGAACGTTTCCAGCTGCCAGTACGCATCAACAACGACGCCAACTGTTTTGCCCTGGGCGAATACCTCTATGGCAAGGGCCGGAGTTTTCGGTCAATGGTCGGCGTTACCATCGGTACGGGATTGGGTGCGGGGATCATTGTGGAAGGCAAACTCTTTTCCGGCATCCATTGCGGGGCCGGGGAGTACGGCATGCTCGACTACCTGGATCATAACGTGGAGTATTACGCGAGTGGATCATTCTTCCAGAACCAATATGCTATCGATGGTAAAGAAGTGTTCGAACGCGCCAAAGCTGGCGATGCCGAAGCACTGGCCATGTATGCTGAATACGGGAAGCATCTGGGAAATGCCATCAAGTTCATCCTCTATACCCTCAATGTTGAATTGATCGTGCTGGGTGGATCGGTGAAAGCGGCCTGGCCATATTTCCAGCAAGCCATGTGGGAGCAGGTGCGGACCTATGCCTACCAGCCGGCGCTGCATAATTTACAGATCGAGGTTACGGAACTGGAGAATAGTGCCATCCTCGGCACCGCAGCCTTGTATGAAGATGCGTTGAGGTAATTTTTTGGGCCACGAAGGCTCCAAGGCACGAAGGGGCACGAAGGCGGTTAGGCCCCTTCGTGTGTACTTTGCGTCTTAGTGTCTTCGTGGCCTCTCCCTTCCACAAATTCCTTAATTTGCCACCATGAGACTAATTTGCTTGCTGCTCCTGTTGCCCATGCATCTCCTGGCACAGGGATTTACCGCATCCGAGATCACCCGCTGGACAAAACAAGCGGCCAATGTAACCATCATCCGTGACAAATGGGGCGTACCCCATATCTACGGCAAGACCGATGCCGATGCCGTTTTCGGCCTGCTCTATGCCCAATGCGAAGACGATTTCCCCCGCGTGGAAATGAATTATGTCGAGAAACTCGGCCGCATGGCTGAAGTGAAAGGAAAATCAGCCCTTTACGATGACCTCCTCAACCGCCTCGTCATCAGTACCGACAAGGCGCAAAAGGATTACCAGAAATCCCCGGCCTGGATGAAGCAACTCTGTATCGCCTTTGCCGATGCAGTAAACTACTACCTCTATACCCATCCGCAGGTAAAGCCGGCCCTGCTCACCCGCTTCGAGCCCTGGTACCCCATGCTCTGGACCGATGGCAGTATCGGGGCCATCAGCACTGCCGATATCACCGAAGCGGAACTGGAAGCCTTCTACGGTGGTGCATCACGGTTAGCCGCTATCGAAAAGCCTTTTGAAGAGCCGCTGCCTTCCGGTTCCAATGGATTCGCCTTCGCGCCATCCATCACCGAATCGGGAAAAGCTATCTTGTATATCAATCCGCATACCACCTTCTATTTCCGTCCTGAAGTGCATATGGTGAGTGAACAGGGCCTGAACGCCTATGGCGCGGTTACCTGGGGACAGTTCTTCATCTACCAGGGCTTCAACGAGCGCCTGGGGTGGATGCATACTTCTAGTTATATCGATGCGGCCGATAGCTATGCGGAACAGGTGAAGGAAAAGAATGGGCAGCTGGTATATACTTACGAGGGAAAGCAAAAGCCCATCAGAAAGATACCCATCACCATTAAGGTGAAGAACGGCGACAAACTGGAGGTCACCACCATCACTTCCTTGTGGACCCACCATGGTCCCATCATGGCCAAACGCAATGGCCAGTTCCTTAGCATGCGTGCCGATAACCAGATACTGGAAGGACTGGCCCAAAGCTGGCAGCGCATCAAGTCGAGGAACCTGAAGGATTTCCAGCAGGCACTTGAGCTGAAAGGCAATATCTCCAACAATACCGTTTATGCGGATGCCGATGGTAATATTGGCTACTGGCACGGCAACAGGGTTCCCGTTCGCGATCCCAAATTCAATTGGGCCAGGCCTGTTGATGGCAGCACCAAGTCGACGGAGTGGAAGGGCTACCATCCCATCAGCCAGACCTTGCATGTGCTCAACCCAGCCAATGGCTGGTTGCAGAACTGCAACTCCACCCCATTTACAGTAGCAGGAAGCAATAGTCCTGACCGGAAAGCCTATCCCGCTTATATGGCCCCCGATGGCGAGACCTTTCGTGGCCTGAATGCCGCAAGGGTATTAGGGGAAGTGAAGCAATACAATATCGAGAAAGTAATTAAGGCAGGCTATGATACGCGCCTGGCAGCATTTGAAGCCTTGTTGCCTGCGCTCATCAGCAGGTTTGAGCAAAAAGTTAAACCGGAGGATTCCCTGTTTGCCTTACTGGCCGGACCTATCGCGGTATTAAAGAATTGGGATTACCGCGTGAGCGAAAATTCCATCGCCACTACCCTGGCGGTAGAGTGGGGACAGCGGGTATTGCCTGCGATCTTCAGGCAGCAGGCCATTGATGATGATGAACTGGATATCGTGGAAAAGGTGAAGCAGTTCAATGCTACCGCTGATGCACAAACGATGTTGCTGCCTTTGCTGGCCACCATCAACGATCTGCAACAGCGTTTTGGTCGCTGGCAACTGCCCTGGGGACAGGTCAACAGGATCCAGCGGATCTCCAATGCCATCGACCTGCAGTTTGATGATAGTAAGCCTTCTTTCCCGGTGGCATTTGCATCTGGTAACTGGGGCATGCTGCCTTCCTATAACAGCCGTCCATTCCCCGGCACGCAGAAGCGCTACGGGATCCATGGGAATAGTTTTGTTTGTGCTG
This sequence comes from Flavihumibacter rivuli, assembly GCF_018595685.2. Lineage (NCBI taxonomy): Bacteria > Pseudomonadati > Bacteroidota > Chitinophagia > Chitinophagales > Chitinophagaceae > Flavihumibacter > Flavihumibacter rivuli. The sequence continues at coordinate 2,172,320 of NZ_CP092334.1, read as the reverse complement.
TTGAGTTTGGGGAGAAGGTAAAGGCCAAGTCCTTACTGGCCGGTGGCGTGAGTGGTGATCCCGCTTCCCCGCATTTCAAGGACCAGTTGGAAATGTACAGCAAGGGACAGTTCAAGGATGTGCTTTTCTATAAGGAAGATGTGTTGAAACACGCGGAGAGAACCTACCATCCGGGAGAATAAGCGTGTTTTTCGCCACAAAGGCTTGAAGGCACTAAGAGGCACGGAGGCGGTAAAAATGCTTCGTGTGTACTTCGTGCCTTCGCGCCTTTGTGGCAAATCTCTATTACATTTTAATTATCCTCCCGTCTTCCATTTCAATCACCCTATCCGTTCGATCCGCGAACTCCGGGTCGTGGGTGACGATCAATAAACTCTGCCCGAAATCCCTCGCCAGTTTCTGGAAGATATCAAATACCAACTCACTATTCTTCTTATCCAAATTACCCGTAGGCTCATCACCCATGATGATATGCGGTTCGTTGATCATGGCCCTGGCAATCGCCACCCTTTGTTTCTCCCCACCCGAGATCTGGTTGGCAGCCTTATTGTGCAAATGCTCGATGCCCAAAGTCTTTAACAGGAACATCCCCCTATCCTTCAACTCCGCATTAGAGCGCTTGTTCAGCTTCCTTCCCGGTAATAAGATATTCTCCAATACCGTGAACTCATTCAGCAGGTAATGGAACTGGAACACGAAGCCGATCTTTTCATTGCGGATGGCCGCCAGTTCTTTCTCGGCCTTGCCGGTGACCAACTCGCCATCAATGAAGAGTTCCCCACTATAGGCCGTATCCATGGTGGAGAGGATGTAAAGCAGTGTTGATTTGCCACAACCCGATTTGCCGATCACCGATACAAACTCCCCCTTGTTAACGTTGAAGTTGATATCCTTCAGCACATCGATCGTGACCGGGTCTGAGAATTGTTTAAAGATATGCCTTGCTTCGAGTATGCTTGTGTTCATGCTATTTGCCCCTTATGATGACCACGGGATCTACCTTGCTGGCCTTGCGTGCAGGGAAATAGCCTGCCAGCCAGGTGGTGATGATGGCGAAAAAGAATCCTATCAGGTAAAATACCGGGTTGTAATTGATCGGGTAGGTTTTGATGGTGGGCAGGGATGGGGTGTTGAATGGGATCTGGTCGATCAGGCTCGATAAAAGGAAGCCGAAGAACAATCCCGTGATGGCACCAAAGAAACCGATGCTGATGGCGATGACCATGAAGATGCGGTTTACATCCTTCCCGGAAAAACCCGTTGCCTTCAGGATGGCGATGCTGTCCATCTTTTCATAGATCATCATGTTCAGGATATTGTAGATGCCGAAGCCCGCCACGATCAGCAGGGTGATGCCCACCGCATAGGATATGGTGGTACGGACCGATGTGCCCGTTTCGAACTGGCTGTTGGCGGTCTGGATATCTTCCGCGTCGGTTTCAAAAGTAGCGGCAAATTCCCTCGCCACTGCCGGTGCCTGCTTCACATCGTAGAGCTTGGTCTGGATATCGGTGAGGTAATCCTTGGGCTTGCCCAACAGCTTCTGCACCGTTTCAATGGATGCATAGCTCTGGGTCTTGTCCAGTTCCTGGATGCCCGACTGGAAATAGCCGGCCACCTTCAGTTTGAACCTTTCGCCCTGGGCTGTCGTCACCTGCACCACATCGCCGATATCGGCCAGCATTTTTTCCGCCAGTCCTTTCCCAAGGATGATAGAATTGGCGGTGATCTTGATATCATCTGCATTGCCCTTCACCACATAATCGGAGAAGTGAAAGAGTTTTTTCTCTGCATCCACATCAATGCCATAGATCACACCGGTGATATCAATATTGCCTTCATTGAAGAATACCTGGGCGGTGATCTTGGGCGCCACACCCGATACCCGTTCATCCTGCTTCAGTTTGCGGATGATGCTTTCGCTGTTGTAAATGGCCTGGCGGCTATTGCCTGATTTGATGGATTGAATGAAATTGTAGCCATCCTTATATTCCGCAGCACTATTGATGGGCTGCTTATCGTTGGGCTTGATCTCCCTGTACAGCCGCACATGCGGTGCCCGGTTGAGTATCAGTCCATCCAGCAGGATATTCAGGCCTGTCATGAATCCCAGCAGGGTCACAAACATGGTGATACTGAAAGTGACACCAATGGCCGCCACAATGGTCTGCTTCAGTCTTGCTGTCATCAGCGAAAAGGCGATGGTAAAGATCAGCCTGGTGCTCATTGTTGTGGTTTTAGGATGGTGGTCGTACTGTCAATACCTTCCAGGATCTCCACTTTGCGGTAGTCTTTCAGACCGGTACTTACTTTTTTCTTTTCCTTGTTCTCAAGCAACACATATTGTTCATCTACCAGGTAGTTGCGTGGAATGGTGAGGGCCTTGTCCTTTTTCTCGATCACGATATTGGCTTCCACGGTGAGGTTGGGATAGAGCACCGGCGGGGCTTGGGTGAAAACGGCTTCCACGGTGAAGGTGCGGCTGCGTTCATCCATGATGGGATCGATCTTGCTTACCCTCGCTTCAAATACCTCTCCCTTATAACTGTCGAGACTCAGCATGATGGACTGGTCCGGCTTTACTTTGGCGATATCGTATTCATCCACTTCCAGTTTCAGGATAAAATCATTGGCCGCTCCTATGACGGCAAGGGGATTAATGGTATTGACCGTCTCGCCTTTCTCTTTGAGGATGGAATATACCCTGCCATCGCTCTCGCTCCGGATCACAAAATCCTTTTCAATGGTGGTGCTGATCTCCGCGTTCTTCTTGCTCTGTTTATCCGCAAATTCGATCTGCCTTTTGGTATCGTTATACCTTCTCACCGCGATCTCATAAGCTGTTTTGGAGTTCTTGATGGCCAGCTCCCTTTGCTCCAATTCGTTGAGGGTGCCAATGCCCTGTGCCCAGAGATTCTGCTGCCTGGTGTAAAGGGAAGAATCATTCTTCATCTTGCTCTTCGCGAAATCAATATTGGCCTTCAGTTCAGCCAACCGGTCGGTATTGTTGGAAGCATCCGCATATTCTGCTGCAATACGGGCATTTTCCGCATTCAGTTTCGCCGTTTCATTGAAGATCCTGAACAGGGGCTGTCCTTTTTTTACCGTGTCGCCTTCTTTCACCAATACTTCCTTGATGATGCCGTTAACAGTGGCGAAAAGCTGGTATTGGTCGCGACTGGTCACTTTTCCTGAAGCATAGACGGCAGCAGTGATCGGTTCAACAGTGGGCCGGGTTTTTTCGGTTGCCTGTTTGCAGGATGTGCTGAGCAGGGTAAGAAAGGATAATATAAGTAGGAAGCTTCCCTTGGGTGTCATAGACCTTGAATTGGATGAACTGGACAACCTAAAAATACCCTTTGTTTCGCAGAAAGCCAACCTGAAGCGGATGAGGGACTGATGAATAAGTATCGGTTTCGGTTAAGAATCGTTCAATTCCGGTCTTGCCCGAGCATGGCCATTTGCCTAATTTTGGAAGCCGCCATTAAACTTCCTTCCTGGTTTATTCAACCCTTGAATCAAATGTTTTGTACCGAACCTTCAACGGGACCTGGTTTCCCGGGAATGGTTTACCTTAAAGCAACGGGATTTCATGAGAATAGTTTTCTTCTTTATTGGGTGTATGCTTTTGCTCTCATCACTGCAGGCACAGAAGGTGAATGACCGCTTTGAGCTGCATATTGCGAGGGCTAACAGTCCCATCCGTATCGATGGGGTGGATGAGGAGCGGGCATGGGCGGATGCGCAGATGACCAGCGACTTCTTCATGATCCTGCCTATGGACACCAGCATGGCCAAGGTGAAGACAACCGTGCGGATGGCCTATGACGACCATCACATCTACCTGGTGGCGGTATGTTACAATGGGGTACCCGGACCTTATATGGTGGAGTCGTTGCGCCGTGATTTCAACTTCGGTAAGAACGATAATTTCATCATAGCGGTGGATCCCTTCGATGACCGCACCAATGGGTTTTCCTTCGGTGCCAATGCCGCAGGCGCACAATGGGATGGCTTTATCTATGAAGGGGGGAAGATGGACCTGAGCTGGGAGAACAAATGGGTATCGGCTGTCATGAATTATCCCGATCGCTGGGTCTTTGAAGCCGCGATCCCCTTCAAGAGTATCCGCTACAAGAAAGGTATCACCAAATGGGGCATCAATTTCAGCCGCAACGACCTGAAGACAACGGAAAAATCGGCCTGGGCGCCAGTACCACGACAGTTTCCCTCTGTTTCCCTCGCCTATACGGGTAACCTGGTCTGGGACCAGCCACCGCCCAGATCGGGTGCGAATATTTCCCTGATCCCTTATGTGCTCGGTGGATTGTCCAAGGACTATGCAAAGCAAACGCCAACGGATACCCGAAAAGATATTGGCATGGATGCCAAGGTGGGGATCACGTCATCGCTGAACCTCGACCTGACAGTAAACCCTGATTTCTCCCAGGTTGAAGTGGACAAGCAGGTGACCAATCTCGAGCGATTTGAATTGTTCTTTCCCGAAAGAAGGCAGTTCTTCCTGGAGAACTCCGACCTCTTTGGCAGCTTTGGGTATTCGACCATCCGGCCATTCTTCTCCAGGCGTATCGGCCTGAATGCACCCATCCAGTATGGGGCCAGGCTGAGTGGCCGACTGGATAAGAACTGGCGGCTAGGGGTGATGAATATGCAGACCAAGGGGGTGGAGGAAACTGACCTGCCCAGCCAGAATTTTACCGTGATGGCCCTGCAGCGGAAAGTCTTCGCTCGTTCCAATATCGGCTTCATATTTGTGAACAAGGATTCCAGGAATTACACACCCGACAGTGATCCGGCAACACCGGAATACAGCCAATATAATCGTAACCTTGGATTGGAATACAATCTTTTCTCTACTAATAATTTTTGGTCGGGAAAATTCCTGGTGTTGAAATCCTTCAGTCCTGATAAGGATAACAAGGATTGGACCCATGCGGCCAACCTGAACTATACCAGCAAAAGGTGGTTCCTCAGCTGGCAGCATGAATATGTGGGGTCGAATTTCAACGCCGAAGTAGGGTATGTACCACGTAAAGGATTTTTCCGGCTATTCCCGCAGGCCAGCTACCTGTTCTTTCCCAGGAAGACCAAAGTATTGGCCCATGGCCCCATCTTCAGTACTTCCCAGTATTTTGATGAGCAGTTCAAATCAACGGACCACGAGACCAACCTTTCCTATAAAGCCACCTTTCGCAACCAGAGTAATTTAACGGGAACGATTAGCCGAACTTTTATCCAACTGCTGGCGCCCTTTGATCCCACCAATTCGGGCAAGGATTCCCTGCCCACCGGCTCGGAGCACCGATGGAATACAGTAGCCATTGATTATATCTCCAAGCCCCAGAGCCTCTTTACCTATGCCTTCGGGGCCAGGTATGGCGGCTATTATGCGGATGGAAAGCGTACGACGCTCTTCGGGGAACTGGGTTATCGCTTCCAGCCCTATGTCAGCATTACCATGAGCACCACCTATAACGATATCAAACTTCCCGCTCCCTGGAACCGTACCAGTTTCTGGCTGGTGGGCCCCAGGGTGGATGTGACCATGACCAATAAACTGTTCTTTACGGCCTTCTTCCAGTACAATGAGCAGACGAAGAACATGAACCTGAATACCCGCTTCCAGTGGCGCTATAAGCCGGCATCGGACTTCTTCCTCGTGTATACCGATAACTACCTGCCGGAGAACCTGTCTGTGAAGAACCGCGCGGTGGTGTTGAAATTCACCTATTGGTTCAGTATTTAGTGATGCCTTGTTAAATAAGCCTTACAATTTGGTAATCGGTGTTATGGCCTATTTTTGCCAACAATAGGACCTATCCTTATGCAGCAGCTCAGGGAACATATTGAAAAGATCACCGCATTGACCGATGCGGAGTATGAGTATATCTATTCCCATTTCAAGCCAAAGAAACTGAAGAAGCACCAGTTCCTGGTACAGGAAGGTGATAGGGTTACCAATGACCATTATGTCATCAAAGGCTGCCTGAAAGCCTACCATACCGATAACAAGGGCAAGGAACATATCCTGCAGTTCGCATTGGAAGACTGGTGGATTTCGGATTACCAGGCACTGTTCAAGCAAACACCTGCCACCCTGAATATTGACTGCATCGAGGATTGTGAATTGCTGACCCTTTCCCTTCACAACCGCGAGAAGTTGTGTAGCGAGATGCATAAGATTGAACATTTCTTTCGCCAGAAACTCAGCATGGGCTATGTTGGCCTGCAGCAGCGCATCATGTCCATGCTGAACAATACGGCTAAGGAAAGGTATGATATGCTGCTCGCTTCCAATCCTTCCTTATTTCAAAGGGTTCCCAAGCAACTCATTGCCTCCTATCTTGGTGTTACGCGCGAGACCCTCAGCAGGATGGCCTCCCACAAATAGTGCGTTGGGGATGTGATCTACATCACAGCAATTTTTTGACCTATGCCCTTTTATAGCCCTCTGGTGCTTCGGAACTTTGTGAAACAAAATTCATGAAGATGAGCGAAGCAAAACAGAACAGGGTTATCCTGGCGCGCTATAAGGTTCCTGCAGCTAACCTCGAAAAAGTGAAGGCGCTTTTGCAGGAGATGCAATTCCTCTCGTTGCAGGAAGAAGGCTGCCTGGTGTACCAGCCCCATCAAACCGTTGAAGATCCCTGCACGATCGTATTGTATGAAGTGTATAAGGATGATGCGGCCATCAATGCGCATCGCGACAGTGATCATTTCCAAACGATCGCTCTGGGGCAGATCGTTCCCTTGCTCGAATCGAGGGCAGTTGAAATACTTAGTCAGTTTTAACCTATAAAAATTCAAAGTAAACATGATGTCGATGAAGCGTATCGTACTGGCCATGGCCAGCGTAGTAATGTCATTAGTAGTAATTGCGCAACAACCCATCAGTACAAGAAACAAATCAGGAAAAATGAAAAAGAAAATTCTATTCGTGCTGACCAGTCATGGTGTGAAGGGTAGCACAGGTGAGCCAACCGGTTATTATCTCAGTGAAGTGTCCCATCCCTGGGAAGTGTTGACGAAGGCGGGTTATGAGATCGATTTTGTAAGCCCCAAGGGTGGCAATCCGCCGGTTGATGGCTTTAATCTCGAAGATTCCGTGAACAAGGAATTCTGGGAGAATAAGGAGTACAGGAAGAAACTGGAGCATACCATGAAACCTTCCGATGTAAATCCTGCTGATTATGTAGCCATTCATTATGCCGGTGGTCATGGTACCATGTGGGATTTTGCTGACAATACTGAACTGGCTGCCATTGCCGCGAAGATCTATGAGAACAATGGTGTGGTGAGTGCGGTATGTCATGGACCCGCCGGACTGGTGAACATTAAGCTCAGCACTGGTAAATACCTGGTAGACGGCAAGCGCGTGAATGCTTTTACCAATGAGGAAGAGATCGCCGTGAAGCTGGAGAATGTTGTGCCCTTCATGCTGGAATCAGTCCTGGTCGAGCGTGGTGCGAAGTTTGAGAAGTCTGGCCTGTGGCAGGAGCATGTGGCCGTTGACGGTCGTTTGGTGACCGGTCAGAACCCGCAGTCAGCCAAAAAGCTGGGTGAAGAGGTTGCGAAGGTTTTGGCTTCCCTTTAAGAAAAGTGGAGCAGTTGTCTTCAACAACAAGACCAGCCAATATTGGATGGTTGCTTCATACAGTTAAAAAGCAAATCGCCCCGAATGTTTATTTCGGGGCGATTTGCATTGTTATTTCAGTGCTATTCTTCAAACTCAGCTTCCAGCCTTCCTTCCCTGATGGCTTTTTTGATCGCGGCGTGGTCTTGTTCATTCTGGTCGGCATAAGCAACGGAGAAGTCCGCAATGGCTTCATCAAATTTGTCGCTCTTGCCCATATAGCCGCTGAGCATGGCGGCATCACCGCCACGGGCATGTGAAAGGGCGAGGGCCTGCCCACACCATTCTGCATATTGCATCATCTCGCTCTTACCAAAGGTTTCCACCCTGATGGAGATCTTGGTATTGCGCAATTGCCGGAGGAAAAAATCCCGCTTTTGTTCACCATGGCCCTTTGTCCAGCCCAGGAAGGGATCGCTGAAGGGTTGCATGAGGCGGTAGCCATTGATGACCCTTTGTCCATGGTTGGCATAGATGCTTTTGCCGGCATAAGGCTCAAGAACAGAGTCCCTGGCTTCTTTTACCTGGAGGAACAGTGGTTCCCCATCACCGGTCATCAGCAGCAATACCCAGCAGGAAGTACCGACACTGCCAACCCCAACCACTTTAATGGCTGCATCCTTCAATTCATACCTGTTGAGCAGGGAGGCATGGGCAGGCGTCAGGGTTTTCTTATAATCCTCAAAAGTTGCCTTTACGATGTCAACTACCTCACCCGGTTCGTGGCCTTCCCAGTGGAAGATTTCCGGCAGGGAGTCTTTGATGAAAGTCTTATTAGCGGTTCCTTGTGCAAGTTTGGGGAAGATCTCTTCCGCTACACTGCGCTCTTTTTCTTTTTCTATACGCTTATATGCCCTTTCCATCATTTGGGGGTCTTTCATCCTGGAAATGAGCATCTCAGCTTCAATGGAATAATGCCAGAGTTCCATGGTCTTCATTTCACTGTAGGTGGCCATATATTCCCGATAAGCCCTCGTGCAGGCTACTGCAGTGTCCCTTGCATTGGCTTCGCTAATGCCATTGTTCCTGCCGGCCACCACAAAACTGGCTGCCAGGCGTTTCACATCCCATTCCCATGGCCCCGGTAGGGTTTCGTCGAGGTCGTTGATGGAAAAGATGATGTTCTTTTCTGGTGTAGCAAAGCCACCAAAATTGCTGAGGTGTCCATCCCCGCAGATCTGGACATACATTGTTGAATTAGGCGTGGTTGCCAGGTCGGCAGCCATATTCAATGCAGCTCCCCGATAAAAAGTAAAGGGGGAAACCGCCATGCGTCCATGGCGGAGGGGGATAAGTTTTTCAATCCTTCCGGCATCGGCCTGTAGCATCAGGTCAACAGGATCGGGCCTGTTAGCCGGGGCTTTCCAGGTGGCATGGGAGGTCCGGGGACATTTTTCGCGTAATAGCTTCCCTAATTCATATCGTTCTGCCCTGGGAAGGTGAAAGTAGGTTGGTCTTACTTTGTAAGGGGTTGGCTCACCAACCAGCGGTTGGTTGGTAGTAACAGTATTATCCATAGCGATGCATTTTGGAGGCTTGTCAGCATAATTGCTGCCGACTCCTTACAAGTTACCAAATAAGATCGCTGGCTGTTGGAAAGCAGCTGGGTTAACGGTTAAATCCACCAATGGCAATTAATGTCATTGAGGATCCTATCCTTCGGCGCAGGTGTCAGGGAGTATTATCCTTTACTCGTTGGGGAATCAGGAATGCCTTACCCCTTCTGTAACCTTGAATACATGCAGGATCGCAGGGAAGAGGGCATCGATGCTTTCTTCGCTTCCCCTCGGTGAGCCAGGGAAAGTAAGCACCAGCATATCACCTATAAAGCCCGCAACACCCCTTGAAAGCATGGCATAGGGCATGCGTTGCTGCCCATAATTCCTTGCAGCTTCCATGATGCCGGGGATCTCCCGGTCCAGCAAGGGTGCAATGGCATCGGGTGTGACATCCCTGGGAGAGAGGCCGGTACCACCGGTAAAGATGGCCAGGCGGATACCCGCATTGCTGAGCTCTTTTACTTTGGACTGGATGGTGGAAAAATCATCGGGTATGGCTACCCGTAAGATGGATTGGATATTGAATTGTCCCAGTTTATTTTCGATCAGGTCACCTGTTTTATCCGGGTATTTTCCGGAGGCCACGCCATCGGAACAGGTGATCACAGCTGTCCTGACGGTATCCGGCATTTCATAGCGGAAATCGGTCTTGCCGCCTTTTTTCTCCTCCAGTTTAATGGTGGCGATCTCGATGGATTTATCGATGGGCTTCAGCATGTCGTACATGGTCAGTGCTACAACAGAAGCGCCATGCATGGCCTCCACCTCAACACCGGTCTTGTAGATTGTCCTTGCCTCTACGGTGATGATGATGTCCAGTCCTTCAACACGGTGGCTGATGGCCGCATACTCAATGGGCAGCGGATGGCAATCGGGTATCACATCGCTGGTCTTCTTGATGGCCAGTAAGCCGGCGGCGCGGGAGAACTCGAACACATCACCCTTGGGAACCCTCTTCTGCAGGATGGCATCAATGGTTTCCTGGCTGGATACCCTCAAGATGGCCGTGGCAATCGCCTGGCGAAGTGAACTCGATTTATGCGTGATATTGACCATGGTGTTGATAATAGTTGAAGGATGTAAAAATAGGGACTTGCCTGATTGGGATGCTTATCCTCTCCTGGGTTACCTATTTATTCTCCTTCCATTGATAGGATTCGTCTTCGAATAATTCCTTACCCCAGACCGGTAGCTCATACTTGATGTGTTCCACCAGTTCCGTACAGGCATCAATAGCCGATTTGCGGTGTTGGGAGGAAGTGAATACAAAAAGGCAGATCTCGCCAGCGGCTACCTTGCCCAGGCTGTGGTACACATGCAGGCAGGTGAGGTCATACTTGGAAAAGATGGCTTCCCTGATCTCATGCATTTTCTCCAATGCCATCTCCTCATAGGTGGTGTATTCAATGGCGGCCACTTGCTTGTCGTTGATCTTATCGGCACGAACCTGGCCAAGGAATATACTATGGCCACCGATATCATGCCTGGTACTGTGCTTTTGGATACTGTCCGCAATGAAGGACGGCTGGATGGCGCCTTGCACAAAGATCTGCTTGGGTTTGCGTTCTTTCATATCAAAAGAATTTAGGAATGCCAGTTGAGGATGCCTCCTCTTAAACTATAAATATGTTTTGTTTTGGTATTGCTTGCTGCCAGGAGCTTCGCCGCCTGCAGGCTGCGCTTGCCCGATTGGCAAATGAATAAAACAGTATCACCTTCTATCTTTTCCAATTGTTCCTTCAAACCGGATAGGGGCATTTTCACATGCTCGATGGTATTGATCTCAGGGACTTCACCTTCTTCCCGGACATCAATGATGGTGATCTTTCCTGCCTGCATCAATTCATTGAATTGTCTTGCATCGATCTCCATATCATTGGTTCCAATTCCACATAACCATTCGTAATTGGTGTGAAGGAATTGCTCATGGTCTTTCGGAATGAGTTTCCGGTTGTCTTCCACCGCCGATAAATGAACCGTCATGTGCTGGTTATACAATGCATGGTAGGTGTAGAGCTGGTCCTTCAATACTTCCCCCATACCTGTGATTAGCTTGATGGCCTCATTGGCCTGCATGCTGCCGATGATACCGGGTAACACACCCAACACACCTGCTTCTGCGCAATTTAATACCTCTCCTTCAACAGGCGGATGCGGAAAGATATCCCGGTAGTTGACAGAACTGTTATCATTCGCCGGGTAATTGAAAACGGCTACCTGCCCTTCAAACCTCGACACCGCCCCATAGACCAGGGGCTTCTGCATCAGTACACAGGCATCGTTGACCATATACCTTGTGGCGAAATTATCGGTGCCATCGATGATGATATCATATTGACCAAAGAGTTCGAGGCAAGTCCTGTTGTCCAGTTTGACGGGATAGGTCTGGATAGAGATTTCCGGATTGATGGCTTTCAGTTTTTTTTCCGCCACCAAAACTTTCAATTGACCGATATCTTCTGTTCCATAGAGGACCTGGCGATGCAGGTTGCTCATCGATACCCTGTCGAAGTCAACGATGCCGATCGTGCCCACCCCGGCCGCTGCCAGGTATTGCAGGGCCGGACAGCCCAACCCACCGGCACCTAGCATCAATACACTTGCTGCTCCCAGTAGGTATTGGCCACTCTCACCCAGTTCCTTCAACAGGACCTGGCGGTGGTAACGTTCTGGTATGGTATTGGACTTCGGCATCATTAACCTCCGGAGAATGGTGGCAATAAAGCAATGCTGCTATTGGCCGTTATGGCCGCTGTGCCATGGATGATTTTCTTGTCAACAGCAACCACAAACTTTGCCTTTTCAAGGGCAGGGAATTGCTTTTTCAATTCCATGAATAGTTCATCGGTATTGCTGACGGCAGGAATACTGATGCTATTGCTTCCTGTGATATCGGTCAGTTGCCCGAATATGGTGATCTGTATATTCATTGTTTTATTACGCTGAGGTAAACAATAATTTGAAGGCTGCCATGGTGAGCACGGTTGCCAATGTAAATTTCAGCACTTCCTGCCTGAATTTCAAGGACCCGAACCATGCCCCCAGTAATCCTCCACTAAAAGCTATGCCAACCATCAGCACCATATCCGTGCTGAAGTTGATCCCCTTGGTCAATTGCCCGAACAACCCGCTCAGGGAATTCACGAATATAAACAAGGCACTGATGGCCGCGGTTTGCTTTTGGTCGGTCCAATTCAATAACAGGAGGATGGGTGAGAGGATAATGCCCCCACCAATGCCTATCAGGCCCGAAAGGAAACCGATGCTGGCGCCAATTAGGATGGACATCCACAACTGCGGCTCGACTGTCCCGGCCTGCTTGCTGTCCTTGAACAGGAAGAAGCGCAGTATGGGCAGGAGCAGCAATAATCCTAGGATCTTTTTGTAGATGGTGGCATCAATGGTCAGTAAGCCGCCGATGAAGGCCATAGGAATGGAAGCCAATGCAAGGGGTAGGAATATCTTCCATTTGAAATGCCCTCCACGGTAGAACTGGATATAGGAGGTAAGGGATACAAAGAGGTTGAGCAGCAGGGCTGTAGGTTTCATCACCTCGGGGGCGAATCCATAAAGGGCCATCAGGGCCAGGTAGCCACTGGCGCCGCCATGCCCCACTGATGCATAAAGGAAGGCAACAACAAACAATAAGGGATAGAAGATCAGGCTTACATCCATGCATCTTGATTAATAAGGTAAGATATGAATTTCCACTTCTTCTCCCGGCCCGGCCTGTGTGAGCTCTTCAGGCAGCATGATGAGGCAATTGGCCCGGGCAAAGGAATTCAGCTTATAGGATTCCTGACCCTCGAGCGACATCACCTTTTCCCCATCGGCATAACCCTTCAGGTAATGTGTTGGGCCTGCCGGTTTCTTTACCGCATTCGCCAGTATTGCCCTTCGCTTGCGCAAGGTCAGGTCGCGTTGCTGCATTTCCCCAATGGCGACCAGCACATACTCATAAAAACAGGTCATGACCGATGCCGGGTTGCCCGGTAAGCCAAAGACGGGTTGCTGTCCGTGTTTGCCAAAGAGGATGGGCTTGCCTGGTTTTTGCCTGATCTTATGGAAGATGGTTTCGATCCCACATTCCAATGTGGCTTTGAGGGTGAAGTCATAATCGCCTACGCTGATACCACCTGTCAGCAACACCATATCTGCTTGTTCCAGCGCAGTGGCCAATGTTGTGGTCAATGCCTGCAGGTTATCTTCTACCCGGTAGAGGCTGATATCCTTTATCTGCAAGGCTTCCAGCGCTGTGGTGAGGGAAGCCGAATTGGATTCGTACACCTGTCCATACTGCAAAGGTTTTCCTGGTTCCTGCAATTCATTACCCGTAACGATGATGGCTACCCGAGGTTTGGGATATACTTTCACCGCTGCCATTCCGATCCCTGCCAGGAAGCCGATCGCCGGGGGCGTGAGGAGGGTTCCCTTTTCCAATGCCAACGCGTTCCGGCTGATCTCGGAACCTACCGGCCTTACATTATCGCCCGCCTTCAGGTCGGGATCTTCAATATGCAGCTCATCGCCTTCTATGCGCGTCTTCTCCTGCATCACCACCGTGTCTGCTCCCGGAGGTACGGCTGCCCCTGTAAAGATCCTGACTGCCTTACCCGGTATAACCTGGATGGTTTGGTTGCTGCCCGCGGCCATTTCGCCATAGAGGTCCAATGGTTCTCCTTTCTTCCAGCCGTCATAGGAGAAGGCATAGCCATCCATGCTCGATTGCGGATAGGCGGGGATATCCACCGGGGCATATACGTCTTCTGCCAGCACCGTTCCTGCTGCTTGCTTAATGGGCAGGAGCACCGGTGGCAGGGCTTCACATTGTTCTTTGATAATGGCTTTCGCTATAGCCGAGCTGATCATAGTTTTTGTTTTTTGGAGATCCCCCAGGTCAGGGTCAGGTAATAATAACCGCCAATGGAAGGGCCACCAAGGATCGAATAATAATACCTGTTGAACAGGTTATTGCCCCCTAATTTAAGGTGAAGCGGAATATGGTTCACCTGGTAACTGATGTGGGCATCAAGGGTAGTGATGGCCGGAACATCGCCATTCACCAGGAAGGATTCCCAATAGTACCTGCTCTGCCAACGCAGGTTGAGCCCTGCACCAATGCCATGTGCTATGTCCTGGTTGGCAATACCGGCATTGACCATCCATTCCGGGGTGTTAAAGCCATCTTCCAATCCATCGTCATTACTGCTTTTTAGCAGTTGCTGGAAACTGGCATTGCCATTGAATACATAGCCCTTACCGAGCCTGAGGCTGCCACCTGCATGGAAGCCTATATTATCAATGGTTGTGGTGGAATTGGTCCACATCCTGTATTGGTCCTGCAAGCGGTTGTCGGCCAGGTAAAAGGCCATGGAATCCGGGTTGTTTGTCCGGGGGATATTCATATTCGCCTGCGCAATGAAGGAATTGTACCGGCTGAAGTAGGCGCCGGCATCAATATAGAGCCTGCCACTGAGGAAGACTCCCCTGTAACCTGCCTCGATTGATTTCACCTGTTCCGGTTGGATATAAGTATAGGGATTCTTTTGCAGCAGTCCTTTGTTCTTTTCGATTGCCTCATTCCTGCTGAGACCGTTCTGGTTCACCTCACGAAGGATGGCGGATTGAAAGGCCGCAATGGAGGTTTGCAGCCAGGCATTCTCGAAGATGCCATTGGACATCACGGGCAAACCGCCCACCCTTTTCACCCCGCCGCTGTTCACATTGGAATAAGCTTCGAATACGATGGGGAAGCGGTAACTGCTGGTGAAGGAGAGGCGAAGGCTCTGGTTGCTGTTGATGCTGTACACTGCCGTAAACCTTGGGTTCCACTTGAGGTCGAAATAATCATTCTTATCTGCCCTCACTGCTACCCCTAACCGAATTTTATTATTCAGCAATTGTTTGTAAACGGATAGGAAGGCACCGGTACGGCCATAGTTAATGGTCTTTCCCGATTTGCCAGGTTCTGGATTGATGAAGTAATTGCCATCGGGTTGCACCAGGTAGGTCCGATGGTCCAATCCGCCTATGACTTCCAGTCCTGCTTTCTCTTTCCATTGCTTCAGCCATTTTTCCGTCAGGTTGAACTGGACTTCCCCATGGATGAAACCAGCCTTTACTTTAAGGGCTGCACCGCTGTCCCAATTGTTGATCTGTTGTAGCCTGGCAAGGTTCTCGTTGAATCCTGGCGTTCCTGGTGCCAGCCTGTTAATGTCTGCGGCCTGCCTGGCCAATTGGTGTGCGGCTTCTATGGACTGTCCTTGCTGTAATGCCGAGGTATAGCCTTGCCTGTAACTGGCGAACCATGCATTATCCTGGCTGCTCACCCTGTCCAGGTTTTCGGCCATGGACCGGAGATTGTAGGAATTGCCGGTATTCTCCCCGTTGTAATAAAGCTTTGCCTGGATGGATGGGGACTGGTAGCTGATGCCATGCTGGAACAGCGCATAGTCCTCCAGCCTGAACCTGTTGGCACGCTGGTAAATATTGTTCAGGAAGGCATAGCGAAAGGTGTAAGAGAGTGAGTGGCCTTTGCGGGTTTTGTAAAAGAGGCCAGCATCCCCCTTGATGTTTTGAAGGGTATAATTGGTTACGTCTATTTCCCGGTATCCTGTCCGAGCCACCTGGTAGGACTTGCCATCCAGGTTGAGCGTTCGACGGTTGGGAGCTTCATTGCCATAACTGTTCACAGGGTTGAGTGCAGGATTATTACTGCCGGTCAGGCCTGTACTGGCATTCGCCAGGGGATTAAGGTCATTATAGTTATCGGCTATCCAATCGTAGCCATGCATATAACCAAGATTGAACTTCACTGCCCACTGCTCATTCAGTTTACTCGCCCAACGGACCTGGGTTTCTGAAAAGATCCGTGGACTGGTCGAATTGTTGTTGAGGTGGGTGAGCGCTGTATGCTGG
Source organism: Flavihumibacter rivuli (assembly GCF_018595685.2). Taxonomy (NCBI): domain Bacteria; kingdom Pseudomonadati; phylum Bacteroidota; class Chitinophagia; order Chitinophagales; family Chitinophagaceae; genus Flavihumibacter; species Flavihumibacter rivuli. The sequence continues at coordinate 2,156,189 of NZ_CP092334.1, read as the reverse complement.
CGGATACTGAGTCCTTCGGTAGTGAAGGGATCGCGGCTGTAAAAATTAGCAAGGCCATTGATGCTGTTCATGCCATACATGGCGGAAGCCACACCGGGTATGATCTCCACCCTTTCGATATCAAGGTCGCCAGGCCCCAAAACATTGCCGATCGGGCTACCGATATGCGGCGACTGGATGTCCATGCCATCCACCAGCTGGGCAAAGCGCACATTCGTGGTATTGGCAAAACCCCTCGTGTTCAGGATCCTGAACCCCATGCTGGGTGTGATCATCTGCACACCCTTCACCTGGTCGAGTGATTCAAAGAAGGAAGGGGAGGAATTGGTGAGGAAGAAGGACCTGCTGACCTTCTCTACTGTAACCGGTGAAAACAATATTTTTTCGGGGATACGCGAAGCCGTTACAATCACTTCGCTTAATACTAACTGGCGGATACTATCCCTCTTCATAAGGTAAACGCTGTCCCTGTCCTGCCCAAAGACCAGGAGTTGAATTCCAATGAGCAGGATGGTCAGGTAATACTTCATCCGCCAATAGTGATCATACTTCGGTTATGGATGGTTGTTGCTTCGAGGTTTTCAAAATCGGTAGTGAATTGTCCGCCCAGTTCCTTTTTCTTGGCCTTTATGGTCTGCTGGATGAGTGGAAGGATATCTTCCCCATTTCTCAATGGATTGAGCAGGTCGGTCTCTGAGGCAGAAAAGAGGCAGTTCTTCATCTTGCCATCTGCCGTAAGCCTGATGCGGTTACAGGTGCCACAGAAATTATTGCTCATGGTACTGATCACGGCAAAAGTTCCCTGATGGCCCGGTACCTGGTATTTCTTAGCGGTATCATTGGGCTCTGCGGCCAGTGGCAGGATATCATATGTTGTCCCGGCCAGTTCCAGCATTTCCTGCCAGGTAAAGACCTTGTTGCTGGTCCACCTGTTGCCACTGAAAGGCATGAATTCGATGAACCGCACATGTACGGGATCATGCCTGGTCCATTCGATGAAATCCAGGATCTCCTGTTCGTTCATTCCTTTCATCACCACCATGTTCACCTTTACATGGAAGCCTTCCCGCAACAGAAGATGGATATTGTCATGCACCCGCTGGAACTGGTCCCTGCGCGTCATCAACAGGAACTTATCCCGGTCGAGTGTGTCCAGGCTGATATTGAGGGATCGGATCCTGCATTCCTTGAGCAGGTCCATGAATTCGTGGAGCCGGCTGCCATTGGTGGTGATGGTGAGGTTCACCGGTAATTGGGCCAATGACCGGATGATCTTTGCAGCATCCTTTCGCACCAATGGTTCCCCACCCGTCAGCCTTATCTTATTAACCCCCTGTTCAACGAAGAGTTTGGCAATGGAATAGATCTCATCAGCCTGCATCAGCCTGCTGGCAGGGGCAAAATCATACTCCTCTTCAGGCATGCAGTAGAAGCACCTGAAGTTGCAGTTGTCCGTCAACGATATCCTCAGATAGTTGTGAACACGGTTGAAGTTATCTATCAGTTTGCCTTCCATTTACATTTGCTACATTAAGGTTTCGTAATCTGATGGGGTATCGATATCAATGATCCCTTCCGGGAAGGGTATCGTTGCTACTTCATCAGCGTATTGCCTGATCAGTTTCCTTGCCCCGGTATCCCCCTTTATCTCCAGCAATGCCGGAAATATTTTACTGCTGAACAGGGCAGGGGTTCCTGACTGGTCGCCATAACTACTGGCGACAATGGGTTTCAGGGTTGATTCCTGTGTATGGACCAATTGCAACAACAAATCACTGGTCACATAGGGTTGGTCACAAACCATGAAGATCACCGCGTCTGTTTCAGGAGCAACGCTCCTTGCTTTTTCCAATCCGCACCGCAAGGATGATCCCATCCCTTCTTCCCAGGCTGCATTCAGGGCTGTCACCACCTCCTTGCCCTCTAATTCCCCGGCCACTGCTTCATTCCTTGCACCCAGTACCACCACCACGGGTCTAATGCTGGTGGCTAAGGCAGTGTCCACCGCCTGCGCCAGTAGCGACTTCCCCTTGTAAGGTAGCAATTGCTTGGCTTCGCCCAGGCGGCTGGATTGACCAGCGGCAAGGATGACTATTGCACAGTGGATGCTATGTTGGTTGACCGGTTTCACTGGATATGTTTTTCGCTGATCCTCGTCGCCTCCCTGGAGTGAATGGTATCTGCTTTGGAACGAAGGGACTGCCCTCCGGTACCACTGCGTACGGCCCTGATCTCGGCCAGTATGGAAAGGGCGATCTCTTCTGCCGTTTCCGCACCGATCTCCAGTCCCACCGGTCCATAGATCCTCGATAGTTGTTCTGGTGTAAGGGTGATGCCTTCGGCCTTCATATCATCCAGCATCCGGTCCAGTTTCTTCTTTGGACCCAATACACCGATATAGGATACGGAGGTGTTGACCAATGCTTTCAGCATCGCCAGGTCATAATTGTAATTATGGGTCATCAGAACAAAAACAGTTTGCTCATCAATGACCAATTGCTCCAGTACTTTTTCCGGTTTACTGACCAGGATCTGGCAGGCACTGGCAAACCTCTCCCTTTTCGCATGGGTGGGTCTTCCATCAATGACGGAGGGTTCCCATCCCAATGTATGGGCAATTTCCACCAACGGCATTACATCATTGCCGGCACCGATGATCATCAGTGATATTGCCGGTTCAATGTATTCTATGAATGCTGTAACGGTGAAGCTTTCCGATTTGTAATGCCTGAACACGGATTGCTTTTGGGAAAAGCATGCGGCAGCATCTTCCAATACTGAAGCTTTGAGTATGGCATTGTCAATATTGCCCGTGATCATTCCGTCTGCTTCCACCAGCAGGCAGGTACCTGGTTGCCGGCCTTTCTTGTCTTCCAATGAGAACAAGGTTATAAGCACATAAGGCTGCCGCCTGTTGGCAACTTTCTCCAGTAACTCAACGGGGTGGTTGGCTTGTGCAGGGATGATGGGTTCCATCAACACCTGGATGACACCTGCGCATCCCAGTTGCACGCCAATGGTGGCATCATCTTCATCGCTGGTATCATAGGTGACCAGCCTCGACTGCTGCTGGTTCAATACGGACAATGCTTTCCTGAGCGCATCACCTTCAAGGCAACCGCCGCTGATCGCACCGGTCATTTCCCCTTCATCGGTTACCAGCATCCTTGCTCCCGGTCGCCTATAGGAAGAGCCTTCCAAATGCACGACCGTTACCAGGGCAGTCTTTTTGCCTTCCTGCCCGGCCTTTTCAAAAGCATTGATGATCGCTTTGATCTCTTTCATGTTTTTCTCCTCTCTCAGGCTTTTGCCTTATGCATATATTTTTCCGGGTCCTGCTCAAACTTCACTTTGCATCCATCACAACAGAAATACACTTTTTCCCCTTTATAATCGATCACGTGCTTGGGACTATTGATATCCACCGGAACGCCGCAGACAGGGTTGATATAGAATTTGGGCTTACCCGCTTCTTCCCTCGTGGTGTCGAACATAGTAAACCCTGAAGCACCGGGTGCCTGGCTCTTCACCTGGATGATCTCGGCCAGGATACTGATCGCCACTTCTTCCGGGCTCTTGGCGTTGATATCAATTCCCGCAGGGGACTTTACCGCTGCGACGCGCGCGGGATCAACCCCGGCATCTTTCAGGTAGTCCATGACCTTGCTGCCCTTTTTCTTGCTCGATACAAATCCTACGTAGCAGGAGGTTTTGCCCAAGGCTTCTTGTAAGGCTGTCTCGTCCTGGTCGCCCTGCGTGGCCACCACAATACTGCTTGCAGCCGTGGTGTTCACCTGCTTCAGGTTGTATTGGGTGATCAGTTCATCTACCTTGTCGAATGTGTCAGGCTTGATATCAGGAGCTACTGCTGTAACCCTGAAACCCGAGATTTTGGCCAGTTTCACCAATGCCTTGGCAATTGCGGTCTTTCCCATTACCACAATATGGGGCGGGGGCAGAACGGGTTCTATGAACACTTCCACCAGGCCTTCACTCTGACAAGTCATTTTATATTCCATAACGCCTTCCTGTTGGGAATGGTTGAGGGTTTTTCCAATTCGCACGAGCCGGGCCTTGCCGCTCTTCATGGCATCTTCCGCTTCCTTGATGATGATGGCACGGACACAGCCTCCTCCCACCCAGCCGATGATCTCGCCAAATTTATTGATTATGGCCTTATCACCTGTTTTGCCGCTGCTGGGTGCTTCCCTTCGCACCACTACGGCGATGGCAAAGGGTTCATTCCTTTTCCTCAGTTCCTGTCCTTTTTCTAAGAATACCTCAAGCATCTTGTAAAATATTTTCTAGTTCCAGCAAACTTTCCAGGTTATGTGCCGAGCGAAAGTCGTCGATCGATGGGAGCGCAGCGCTCATTCCTTTCGCAATGGGGGCATAACCTTTCATACCCTTCAGGGGGTTCAGCCAGATGACCTTCCTGGCCTTCCCTTTGATAAATTTCATTTCCTTTTGCAGTTCCTCCGGTGTTCCGGTATCCAATCCATCACTCAGTATCAGTACGATCGGTGAGCCATTCAAGAGGAGCTTTCCATAGCGTTCATTGAAATCATGCAGGCAACTACCTATCCTGGTGCCTCCCGACCAATGCTCTGCCTGTGCGGATACCGTCTGCAATATCTGGTCTATCCTGTTCAATTGCAGGGCCTTGGTCACCCGAAGCAGGGAGGTGCTGAACAGGAAGGCTTCCAATTGCCGGAAATGCTCCTTTAGTGCACAGATGAACCGCAGCAGGTAAAAACTGTATTTATCCATGGAGCCGCTGACATCCAGCAGCACGATCAGTCTTTGCTTTTTGGGCTTTTGTGACTTCCTGAACAATTCCATCGGCTCGCCACCAAAACTTATGCTGTGCCGGATGGTGCGCCGCAGGTTGATCCTTCCTTTCCTGGTCGAGTTCTTCATCCTCCTCCTCATCCTCACGGCCATTTCCCGGAAGAGTTTCCTGGCGATGGCTTCCAGTTGTTCTGCATCGGTTTCCTTCACACTGGCAAGGTCTGTTCGCTTCAGGCGTTCCTTTTCATTGGCGCCACTCACGTTCTTCGCGGATGACTCCTCCTCCTGTTGGTTACCCCTGCCCAGCATCACCAGTGTGGCATTGGTCTTCTTCTCCACCACACCCTGTACCGAGGTCTTGCCCTTCCTTTCCTGCAGGTCGATGGGATTGGTATCCCAGAACAAAAGGAATAGCTTTTCAAAACTTTTGCATTCTTCCGGCGATTTGCAGAAGATGCTTTTCAAAGCGTTCTTGAAATGCTCCCTGTTGGTCAATAGTCCCAGGTCAGCAGCGAGCAAGGCATCCCTGGTCTCCGGAAGGCCCACATTCAAACCATGACTCCTGGCAAAATGGGTAAAAGCCACGATGCCTTCGGTAATGCTAGCGGTTTGGTAGGCCTGTTGTTTCATGGTCGGTTATGGGTGTCAGCGGATAAAGCTTTCCAGCCCTTCCGCTTTTACCTGGTTGATATCGTCTGTTGACTTAAGTATGGAGCCCAATGTCTGGTCAAATGCTTTTTGGTTCAACTCCCTGTAACCCAGTGTCATCAATGATTGTGCCCAGTCGATGGTCTCCGATACCCCCGGTGTTTTCGCCAGCTTTTTCTGGCGGAATTGCTGCACACAACCCACAACCTGTTCCAGTAAGGTGGCTTCTATGCCGGGGAGGTGCTTTTGAACGATCTGCATTTCCAGTGCCAGATCAGGATAATCGATCCAGTAATAGAGGCACCTTCTTTTCAGGGCATCGCTTAACTCGCGGGTACGGTTAGACGTAAGGATCACAAAGGGTTTATGTTCAGCCTTGATGGTTCCCATTTCCGGGATACTGATCTGGAAGGCAGAAAGCAATTCCAGCAGGAAGGCTTCAAACTCTTCATCGGAACGGTCCAGCTCATCGATCAACAGTACGGGCGACTGGTACAATTCGGTTATGGATTCCAGTAAGGGTCGCTTCAGCAGGTATTCATGACTGAATATATGCTTTTCCTTCTCCTCGATGGAAAGGGTAGTGCCTTCCTGGAGTTTGATGCCGAGCAATTGTTTCTGGTAGTTCCATTCGTATACCGCTGCATTGATATCGAGTCCCTCATAGCACTGCAGGCGGATCAGTTTGGTGTCCAGTATCCTGGCCAGGGCATGGGCCACTTCTGTCTTGCCCACACCGGGAGGACCTTCGAGTAATAATGGTTTTTGCAGTTTCAGCATGAGGAAGAGGGATGTGGCAAATGCATCATCTGCCACATAGTTCATCCTATCCAGCGCTTCAATGATCTCCTGTTGGGAATGGATTGTTTTCACTGGGTTTATTTTTTGCCACCAAACAGTCCCTTGATCATGCCGCCCACCATGGAGCCGGCACTGAGGGTGTTATCCACCTGCTCTCCTGACAATTGCTTTTTGAAGTTGTTGACGAACTGGTCGAATACCTGGTTGGAAACGTCATTGATAAGCCTTGAACCGAACTGTGCCATCATGCCGGTCACATTCACTTCCATGGTCACATTCACATCGGTGCCACCATCTTTTTCGGTGAGCTGGCCATCCATTTTCATATCGGCACCGCCCTTTCCTTTGCTATCCGTACCGGTTCCCTTGAGCGACATTTTCTTAGTGGCAGCATCCCTTTCCAGGAAAGTGATCAATCCATCATATTTGGCCTTTACCGGTCCAAACTTCAACTCCACTTCGCCCTTGTAATTGTCGTTGTCGATCTGCTCGGTCAACGATGCACCGGGTACGCAGGTCACTACCTGTGTCGGGTTGGTCAGGTTATTCCAAACAGCATCTATCGGATGCTCTACATGGAATGATTTGGTTATTGTCGTTGTCATTTTTAAGTGTTTACTATCATTTCGAAATAAAGCCGGGTCCAGATACCAGACCCGGCTATGGTTTTTCAATTCATGAGCTGCCATATGGTGGACATACTCTTCTTTCCCTGATTAGCGAAAAAGTCACATTTCCACACTCGTCCGCCGAAGCTTCAGCGTAGGCTGATGTTCTCAGCTCCTCACTGGTTGACGTAATGTCCACATTTCCACATTTTCACATTTCCACATGTCCACATGTTCACACCACCCCCTTCTCCTTCAATGCCTTCCACACCTTGAACGGTGTGATCGGGATATCCAGGTGGGTGATGCCATACGGACTCAACGCATCAACGATGGCATTGGCAATGGCAGGAGGCGCACCTACTGTTGGTGACTCACCTACGCCCTTGGCTCCGATCGGATGGTGGGGCGATGGGGTAACGGTATGACCGGTTTCCCACTTGGGTGATTCAACTGCTGTTGGTACAAGGTAATCCATGAAGGTTCCATTCAGGATATTGCCTGCTTCATCGTAGATGAGTTCCTCATACATGGCAGGGGCGATGCCTTGCGTTAAGCCTCCATGTACCTGTCCTTGTACGATCATCGGGTTGATGATATTTCCGCAGTCATCGATGGCAACGAAACGCCTTACATGTATGGCACCGGTTTCCTTGTCAATATCCACCACGCAGATATAGGCACCTGAAGGGAAGGTGAGGTTTGGCGGATCGTAGTAATGGGTTGCTTCAAAGCCTGCTTCCATGCCCGGCGGGTGGTTGGTATAAGAAGCGAACACGATCTCCTGGATGGTCTTGGACTTCTCCGGCGCGCCCTTTACAAAGAACTTACCGGGTTCCCATTCCAGGTCGTCCTCGCTCACTTCGAGCAGGTAGGCCGCGATCTTCCTGGCCTTATCCCTCAACTTGCGGGCAGCCACAGCCGCAGCTGCACCTGCTGTTGGGGTGCTTCGGGAAGCATAGGTACCCAGTCCGTATGGTGCGGTATCGGTATCCCCTTCTTCGATCTGGATGTTCTCAGCCGGTATGCCCAGTTCCTCAGCGATGATCTGCGCATAGGTAGTCTCGTGGCCCTGTCCCTGTGACTTGGTACCGAAGCGGGCGATGGCCTTTCCTGTTGGGTGAACACGGATTTCGGCACTGTCGAACATCTTGATGCCCAGGATATCAAAATCCTTTGAAGGTCCTGCACCAACGATCTCAGTGAAGGTGGAGATACCAATCCCCATCAGTTCCCCGCGCTTCCTTTTTTCTGCCTGTTCGGCGCGAAGCTGGTGGTAGTTGACGGTATCCATGGCTTTCAGCAAGCCTTTGTGGTAATCACCACTATCATAGATCCATCCCGTTGGCGATTTCCAGGGGAAGTCTTCTTTCTTGATAAAGTTCTGCAAACGCAGTTCTGCCGGATCTTTTCCGATCTCCAATGCATAGCGGTCGGTGATGCGCTCAATGGCATGCACTGCCTCGGTTACGCGGAAAGAACAACGGTAGGCAACACCCCCTGGCGGCTTGTTGGTATATACGGCATCACATTCCATATAGGTGGTGTCGTAATCGTAAGAACCCGTGGCGACGGAGAACATTCCTGTCGGGAATTTGGAGGGGTTGGCCGAGGCATCAGTGTAACCATGGTCAGCCAATATCTTGAATCGGGTGGCCAGGATCTTACCGTCCTTGGTACCGGCCATCTCTGCCGTGATATGGTAATCGCGGGCAAAGGAATCGGCTTGCAGGTTCTCGCTCCTGTCTTCGATCCACTTCACTGGTTTTCCAACAAGGAATGAAACCGCGATAGCGATCACATAGCCCGGGTATACCGGTACTTTACCGCCAAAGCCTCCGCCTATATCAGGGGAGATCACCCTGATCTTTTCTTCTGTGAGGCCAACATGCCCTGCTACCAACGCGATCACCGTGCGGATGGCGTGTGGCGCCTGGGTGGTCATGTACATGGTGAGGTGGTTGTTCACCTTATCGTAATCGGCCACACAACCACAGGTCTCAATAGAGGCCACGTGGATACGGGGGATATGCATCTGTTCCTTCACGACCACTTCGGCCTTGGCGAACACATCATCGGTCTTGTTCTTGTCGCCCACTTCCCAATGCCAGATATGGTTATCCTTCTTGCCTTCCTTGTCGCTGCGCAGCACGGGCGCACCAGGATCCAGTGATTTGAAGGGATCGATCACGGGCTTCATGGGTTCGTATTCCACCTTTACGGCTTCTCGGCCATCACGGGCGGCATACTTGCTGGTAGCGATCACGGCAGCTACTTCCTGTGCCTGGTACATTACTGTGTCGGTAGGCAACACCATTTGGGTGTCCGACATCAGGGTAGGCATCCAGTGCAGGTTGTATTTTTCAAGGTCCTTTCCGGTCACCACGGCTACTACGCCGGGAACCTTCATGGCTTCTTCAATATTGATCTTCTTGATCTTGGCATAGGCATAGGGACTTCTTACTATGTCCATATACAACATGCCGGGCAGTTTCACATCATCCACATAGTGGCCTTTGCCCTGGATGAAGCGAATGTCCTCCTTCCTTTTGAGGGAGTGACCCATGCCGCCGATCTCTTTTGATGTTTTACATTGAATCATATTGCAAACAATTGAATCGTTTTTTGAATGGGTTTATACGAATTCGGGTTCGGTGGAAGGCAGTTCATCGCCACGCATTTTTGCGCCGGCATATTGAATGGCTTTCACAATATTATTATAGCCCGTGCAGCGGCATAGGTTACCCGCAATACCCCACCGGATCTCCTCTTCCGTTGGATTGGGATTGTTGGCCAGGAGTTCTGTAGCGCGCAGGATCATCCCAGGTGTACAGAATCCGCAATGAAGTCCATGGTTCTCCTTGAAACCTTCCTGCAGTGGCGATAATTCACCATTTTGTGCCACACCCTCAATGGTGGTAATGGACTTTCCATTGGCCTGGACGGCTAATACCGTACAGGACTTAATAGACTTTCCATCGAGCAGGATGGTGCAGGCACCGCAACTTGACGTGTCACATCCTATGTGCGTACCCGTTAGATTCAGGACTTCCCTGATCATATGGACCAACAGTAAGCGGGGTTCCACCTCAAGTGTGTGTTGGACACCGTTTACGGTTACTGTTATTTGTTTTAACATATCACGTTTGGTTTAGAAGGTTGATTAATTGTTTGCCCTGTTGACAGCCTGGTGGATCATGCGTTTGACCAGTGTGCCCACGATCGATCTTTTGTATTCTTCGCTGCCGCGCAGGTCCGAAGAAGGATTGCAATCCTCGGAAGCATATTGGGCTGCCTCATTGATGCTTGCCTCGCTAAGAGGCTTGCCGATCAGCGCCTGTTCAGACCTCGCAGCACGCAGGGGAACAGGGTTCACATTGGTCAGGCCGATACCGGCAGCGGTCACCACGCCATTGTCGTCCAGGGTGATCTGTACAGCAACCCCTGCAGTGGCATAGTCGCCTACCTTCCTTTCCATTTTGTAGTAGGCGTTCCCGGTTCCTGAAGGAGGAACGGGTATCCTGATCTCGGTGAGGATCTCCCCGTGTTGTAATGCAGTCATGTAGAATCCGAAGAAGAATTCATCAATGGGGATCTCCCTTTCGCCATCGGGACCTGTTGCCACGATGGTTGCATTGAGTGCCAGCATCACAGCGGGATGGTCATTGGCAGCATCGCCGTGGGCGATATTGCCACCGATGGTTCCCATGTTGCGAACCTGCGGGTCTGCGATAAGTTTGGTGGCATCGGAGAAGATGGGGAATTTCTTCTTCAAAAAATCAGAATGTTCAAGGTCTGCTTCCCTGGTAAGGGCGCCGATCCTGAGGATGCCGTTTTCTTCCTTAATAAAGGAAAGACCGGGAATACCATTGATATCGATCAGGTACTCGGGCGTGGCAAACCGGAGCTTCATCATGGGGATCAGGCTGTGTCCCCCCGACAGGATCTTTGCGTCCTCTCCATACTGCTGAAGCATAGCGATGGCTTCAGACAGGGAGCCTGGTGATTCATACTGGAATGACTGCGGGATCATGGCTTTAGTTTTAGCTGTTTAGATGTTGATTCAAAACCGTTTTATGCAACTAGCATATATTGGGCCTGAACGGGTCAGGCTAGTTTCTTCATCGTTCTTCCGCGAAACCAATCGTTCATCCTTTCCAATAATCGAAACCTGCGCATGTTGATGGCCACAGCCCCCATTATCATTAGCACTCCAATGTAATAGAGCGGTTCGCCTCCTGTTAACAACACACTCGTCAACACACAGGCAGCGCCGCCTATGGCCGCCAATAAGGCATAGCGGGTACGGGAGTCCTTATAGCTTAAGGCAATACTCACTATTGCCAGTAAACTAAAGACAGATGCGAATAGGATGGTTGGGGTAGAGGAGTGGGTAATAGATCGGTCAATAGTCTCTCCTTTACCACAGAGGACAAGGGTGCTGGAAAATGCAACGAAGCAAAATGGACATTTGGGAAGAACAGCTAAAATGATCCCTGAAAAGAGGCCAAGGCCTTTCTTCTTGCCACGGGATGGCTTTCTTTCTTCATGGCAGGGCATACACCCTTCAACCTTAGGATGACATGGCATCTGCTAAAGCTTTTGCAATCGTTATTAAATAAATAATTTACGACAATCCCTCCAGAAAACATGTGATAATAATCACATAACAGAACCTGCCCGAAAGATCAAAGCCTATCTGGTTGACACAGTTTGGTTTAAATGGTCATGTTGATGCAAAGGGTAATTTGAGCCTTACCAGCCTTCGGGCTAAAATGGGAGAATCGGGTGGCCCTTGGGGTGGCAATTTTGAATCAAAGTTTCAACAATCACTAATTTACTAATGTTTTGAAATCACCAAAAAATATTCTGAATTTATTTACATGGAGTGGCAGGCGGATAAAGGTTAGCACTTAGTTGGTTGCGATTTTGGTCAAGAATGGAGACAAGGCCATGATGAATTGCCTGTTGATTTTTCGTAAATTGGGGTAGCCGTATTTCCACCCACTCTGTTCCGTTTCCTCACCTGATTGTAGCATCATCCACACCTGCATGCATTAAACCCTTAAAACTGTACAGGTGTTCCTGCATTCTCCATTCCTTTCTACGCATCCGCCATAGCTAAGGTGAACTGATCGTTCATGATGCATCTTATTGTTAAACCTTATCTCTATTAATATGAAAAAGTTATTTCTTTTCATTACTACAATATTTTGTGGTAGCCTGGTCCTTTCCCAGCCTGGTCAATTGGATCATGCATTTGGTAAGCATGGGGTTGTACTGACTGATTATCCCCAGTCAAGCAACCCATATGGGGTCAAGATCACCCAGATTGTTACCGCACCTTCTGGACTTGTTGTTGGAATTGAAGTCGGGGGTTATACCATTTTAGGTAAAAGAACCCTCGATGGAAAAATGCTCAATGGTTTTGGGGAAAAGGGATATTCCGAACCCTTGCCCATCCGCGATGCAAAATTTGTTTGTTTAAAAAATGGAGAGGTTATTCTGATCGGTTTAATGAATGATTTTGGGATAGATAAATATGTTGTTGTCCGGGTAAAACCCAATGGGAAGATGGAACGCAATTATGGTGAACATGGTTTGTTTTACCTGAATGACCTGACTGCTTTCAATGCATCGGACGTTACGCTTTTGTTGCAGCCGGATGGCCATATCCTTGCTGCATTCAAAGGCAATGGGGGCTCACAGGTCTTGTTAACGAAGTTGGATCCTTCCGGGATGATTGACCAGGACTTTGGGGAAAATGGTTGGTTCCAAAAGACCATTGATGGTTATTTAAGCTACAAGCCCTTGATCCTGCAAAATTATCCTGGCGGGAAATTTTTGTTTGCTGCCACTGGTTTTCTACATTCGGATGGGAGCAATCTAGCTGTCCTGATGCGAATGTGGAACAATGGTAAGCCGGATATGAATTTTGATCAGGATGGTTATAGGGAATTGTCGGTAGGGAATATGTTTTTCACTATTTCATCTGCATACATTAATCCATATGGGAGGATATTCCTGGCTGGGGAGACAAGTCAAAATGGATACGTTTATCCGTTATTTATTTACCTGAAAACTTATGGGGCACTTGATACGCAATGGTTCGGCACAGGTTATAAGATCAATGACTTGTATCCCGCATCTATTGGCATTGAAGGTATTCACCAGCCTGATGGAAAATATATTGGTGCATTCGGGTCATGGTCCGGACCTGACCGGAATATGGTTCTCAGGAGGTTCAATTTAAATGGTGAGTTGGATCAGGGCTTTAACGGTAATGGGGAGCAAACTGATTTTGGTGAGGGTATTTTATATGTTGCTGCTATTACTGTGGGGCATGGTGGTAAGATCCTTATTGCTTCGCCACTTTTGGGTTATTCCAGGAACTTTGCTGTAGTGGTTTACCGGTCATCAGGTGAGAAAGATCTTTCTTTTTTGGGTACTGGATATTGGGCTGGATTTTATCGGGTTGCCCAACTTCAGTGGAATGCTATCGCCGAGCAGGGAATGCAGAAATACCTTGTACTCGGAACAACCATGACGGCATCAGGGGACCAGGTGGTGCTATCCAGGTTTTTTAAAAATGGCAAGACCGATCCAACTTTCGGCGACCATGGTTTTTTACCTGTCAGGATAAATGCTGAATCCTACTATGCCGATCAGATTGTTGTCCAGAAGGACAAAAAGATCATCTTGTATGGTAAACTAACCAAGGGAACGGTTAACAAAAGCTTCCTCATAAGGCTATTACCGGATGGAAATCCTGATCCATCATTCAATGGAACAGGTGTACTTATAACAGATTTTGGCAGGAATATCTATGGCGGTGGTAAGTTGGCTTTGCAAAAAGATGGGAAGATACTGGTCACTACACAATCTTATGTTCAGGGTGGGGAAGGTGATTATGCCAATGAGTTCGATGTGATCCTGGCCAGGTACCATGCTAATGGAAAACCTGATAAGTATTTTGGGACTTCAGGAATTGTTGAAGTTGATTACCATACCCTCAATAACGATTGCCAGGCCCTCACTATTGATAATGAGGGTAACATATTAGCCCTTGTTTCAGAAGGTTTTTTGAGCTCCGGACCAATAACCTATGTTTTCAAGTTTGATTGTAATGGTTCGTTGGTTAAGGGTTTTGGCACCAATGGTGTCGCGCCGGCATCACTAGGGTCAGCCCGGACTTTTGCCTGTGATATGATCATTGATGACCAGAAAAGAATATTGATAGGGGGTGAAACTTCCCCGCATGAATTCCAGAGTTGGATGGCGGCGACAAGGTTATTATGTGATGGCCGTATCGATAAGGGTTTTGGTACGGATGGTTTTGTAAGACTTGGCGCTGACAATGCTTATCTGTATAGCGGTGCTAGGAGTATGGAAGTGCAGGATGATGGCAAGATCCTCCTGTCTGGCTACCTGGCAGTGGCTGCCGGAACGACTTCCGCTACTTCCGTTTTACGTTTGCTGCCCGATGGTAGTTTGGATGATTCCTTCCATTTTGACCCATTTGGCGGGGACTTGTTGGGTGCGATAGCCAATGCCTCAATCCTATCAAAGGACCTGGTTTGTGTTGGCTTTAGATCCCTTGGTGGTTCATTTGGTTACCAGGTTGCTGTTGATTTGGGAGAGATGGATTGTAAGGTTTCCGACGTCACTTCATCCCGTCGCAATGATGAAAAAGTTTCAGAGACTATGCTGACCACTGCTCCAAAAGTTTATCCCAATCCGGCTAGCCAGGCGTTTTATATTGAAGTTCCGGGCGATGCGTGGTCGGCTGATTTGGATTACCAGCTGTATGATCCTGCCGGCAGATTGGTACTCAAGGGTAAGCTTTCCGGAACAACCACCAGGGTGCCTTCCGCTAATTTGCCTACAGGCATGTATGAATTGTTGATAGGGAATTCCAGGGGCGAATCAACCAGGAAGAAACTTTTGGTAAGGCATTGATCAGTAACAGTTCTAAAATAAATGAGAATGGCTTGAAGGGTAGTAAACCCTTTCAAGCCATTTCTTTTTATCAGTCAGGCAACCATTGCCAGGACTGTTTGAATAGTCTTCCTTTTTCCTACATCTCTAAAAGGTCAGGCCTTCTTTCCTCTGTCCTTTTTACCGCTTCATTATAGCGCCATTCTTCCACTTTTTTCGGGTCGCCGCAAAGCAGGATATCCGGAACTTTCCAGCCCCTGAAATCTACTGGCCTCGTATAAACAGGAGGCGCCAGTAAATTGTCCTGGAAGGAATCGGTCAGGGCTGATGTTTCATCGTTCAATACGCCCGGGATCAGCCTACCTACTGCATCCACCACTACCGCCGCGGCCAGTTCCCCACCACTCAGTACATAATCGCCGATCGAGATCTCCATGGTAACATAATGGTCCCTGATCCGTTGGTCTATGCCCTTATAATGCCCACAGATGATCAGCAGGTTTTCATAGAGGCTCAGGGTATTGGCTGTTTTCTGCTCGAATCGCTTCCCATCCGGTGTCATGTAAATGATAGCATCATATTTCCTGTCCCTGGAAAGGCTGTCGATAGCATTGGCCAGGGGCTCACACATCATTACCATCCCTGCACCGCCGCCATACTGGTAATCATCAACCTGTCCATATTCATTCACTGCCCATTGCCTCAGGTGGTGTACATGCACTTCCAGCAGCCCTTTGGCCTGTGCCCTTTTCATGATGGAATGGTTGAGCGGGCTTTCCAGCAACTCCGGGATCACCGTAATAATATCTATTCGCATGCCGCAAAGGTAGAAAATCAGGGCTAGAGCTGACTATTCAACCCTTCCCACCCTTCAGTTGGCCTGGAAGGCAAAGATTTCCAGCTGTTCCAGAATCTGCCTGGCTTGTTCCCTGGCAGCTTTTTCAACCTTTGATTGTTCTGCCGGGTCGTAGGCCGACATGCTATAACTGTAGAGAGGCGGCAATACATTGGCCCCGCAATAGCGGAACAGTTGCAGGGTAGGAAGGAGGAAATGCTCAACCGGGTTGCCGTGGAGGCCCTCCCGTGTATAAGCTTCCCTGCTGCCACCCAGGGTAAAGGATAACAGTACCGGTTTCTGTTTCAACCGGTCGCCCCCGGGGCCATGCGCATAACCATAGGCCATCACCTTTTCCAGCCAGTTCCTGGCATGGGAGGGGAGGTTGTACCAGATCATCGGCGATTGGATCACCAGCGCATCCGCTTCTTCCAGTATCTTTTGCTCGAATGCAATGTCTATCTGGCCATCCGGGTAGTTCTTCATGATATCCATTACCTCAACATGGTCATGGTTGGCCAGTTCTTCCAGGATCACCCGGTTGGCTGTGGAATAGCTGATATTGGGATGGGCTGAAATAACCAGGATCTTTTTCATGTTACTGGTTTTTAGTTGAAATTTTAGCCTTAACCAGATTGTCAACCGCGTATTTACCCGAGCCGGTGAAGAGTAGGGCGATGGCCATCCCGATCACCAGGATATGGTACTCATAGCCTTCCCCAGCCTGCTGTCCTGACCAGTTCATGAAGAAGCCATATTCTGCATGGCTGGTAACGATCATGCCCATGAACATAAAGACAACCGAAATGGCAACTAGTCTTGTCGCCAGTCCGGTGAAAAGCAGGATAGCGCCAAAGAATTGCAGCAGGATAACCAGGAAACCAAGGATCCATGGCAGGCCTACAACCTGTGTAAAATAATTCATGGTGCCCTGGAATCCGTAGCCGCCGAACCAGCCAAGTAATAATTGGCTGCCATGTGGGAAGAGTATAGCGGCCATGGTTAACCGAAGAATCGTTCCAGCCACTTCAGGGCCGTTGATGTAGGTGGAGTTCTGTTTCATAAAAAAAGGTTTTTGTGTTTTGGAACACAAATGTGGTTCATCACCAGGCCCGGAAAAATGAACTAGTTCAATTTTTGGGTTCTTCAGGTTTTTCACTTTTGCACAGGGTTCACTGATCCCATTAACCATTAAACCTTTTTTATGAAATCGTTTCTATTCTTATTTGTAGTGTTAGGTTGTACAACCCTTGCAAAGGCCCAGCCTATTCCTGTTGAAGCCACTGTGCTTGACCAGTATTTCCAATACCAGCATGTGGTAGGTCGATCATTTGTAAAGAAAAGCCCCTTCGGTTGGATGCATATTGCCAACATCATCACCCGTTATGAGAAGCCTTCGGGCAAGCTGGGTCTTTCTGATGAACTGATGAACCAGTTCTATGTCACGTACAGGTTGAACTCCTCCTTTAGTCTGATGGGTGGGGGCTTTTACACCAATGCCACTAAATTCAGGCCTTCCCTGGCGCTGCAGTTCATGAAGCTATCAAAGGACTGGCAGGTTGTATTGGCGCCAAGGATGGATATCTGGAAGAATGGGAACTATGAATTATTTGGCAGTATTTCTTATCGGCCAAATCTCAGTACCGAAACCCGATTGTATACCAGGCTGCAGTTCATGACCAGCAGGGATCATTACCATCATGGCAGGAGTTACCAGCAATTCCGTTTGGGATTGGAGCGTTCCAATGTCCAGTTTGGCCTGGCCGTAAACCTTGATGAATATGGGCCTGATCCGGCCGTGATTGGCACAGGAGGGGTGTTCATCAGGACCCTAATATTCTAGAGTAACCTCTTTTTGGAACGCTCTTTCTGGACGATACGTTTTTTAACCTTGCTGAGGAATTCTGCCGACATGCCCAGGTAGGAAGCAATATGTTTTTGGGAGATCTGCTGGTCCATGGCCGGGTATTTTTCCCTGAAGGCAATATAGCGGCTCTCTGCGTCCATGCTTAAGCTTTGTAATACCCTGTTCTGGAAGGCTGCATAGGCCGATTGTACCAACAGCCTGAAGAAACGCTCCATCTTAGGTACCTCCCGGTAGATCTCCTGCAGGTTGTCGTAGGAAAATGAGTATAATAAGGTTTGTTCCAGTGCCTCCACATTCAGGTAGCCCGGTTGCTGGCTGATGAAACTGATATAATCGCCCGTCCACCAGTCAGCGATCCCCAATTGAATGACATGTTCATTGCCATCCTGGTCAACATAGTACACCCTTACACTTCCCTTGACGATATAATTGGTGTAGCGATTGACTTCCCCTTCCGCATTGATCCTTTCGCCTTTACTGAAACTGCGCTCCGTTACCTTGTCAAGGAGATAGTGTTCCTCTGCAGGATCAAGGTTGATGTATTTCCGGATATTATCCAACACGGGACTTTGTTGCATGCTTAAAGTTAATGCCGGTAAGTGATTCCAAGCTTTGCCGGCTTTATTTTTTGGCTTCATTTTCTTTCCCTGCAGAGCATAAAATCCCATAATTGCCTAACTTTCCTTCATGTTCAAAGAGCGGCCCCTTCCTATTATCCTGTTCTGTTGTGTGGTGATCCTGGCGACTGCTGTGATGCAGTACCAGCAACCTGATTTCAGCTTTTTCGATGGCGGTTTCATCATTGCCATCCTCTTGACGATCTTCCTGAAGGACGACCTGTATACCAGGATTTTCGGCTTCACTGGTCTTACACTGGTAATTGTTTCTGCATTTTATCCCCAGGACACGGTTTCCACTACCCACATGTTGTTACAGCACCTGTTTTCTGCAGTGGTCATCATCATGACCATGATGCTGGTGGTTTACCTGAAGCGGCTGTATCGAACGGTGGAAGGAGAGGAAAAGCAGATCAATGCATTGTTTGAATATGCTACTGAAGGGATAGTGCTGACCAACGGATCGGGTCAGATCATACTGGTGAATCCCGAGGCGGAGCGGTTATTCGGCTATGATAAATCAGAGTTATTAGGTTCGCCAATCGAAAAGCTGATCCCTGGCCGCTTCCAGGACCGTCACCATCAATACCGAAACGACTTTTACAAACATCCCAGTAGCCGGAGGATGGGCCAGGGGCGCGACCTGTATGCCGTTAGGAAGGATGGTATGGAATTCCCTGTTGAGATCAGCCTGAGCCATTTCAATAATAAGAAAGAGCATTTTGTCATTGCCTTTATCATTGACATTACCCAGCGTAAGGAAGCGGAACAGAAATTGTTGCAACAAAAGGAACAGTTGGAGAAGGTGACCAATGATATTCGAAAGCTCAATACGGAGCTGGAGACCAAGGTAGAAGAAAGGACCCTGATACTGCGTGAGGCATTGGGGGAACTTGAAAGATCGCAAAAGGAATTGGAAGAGGCACTGAATAAGGAAAAGGAACTGAATGAGATCAAATCAAGGTTTGTGTCCATGGCTTCCCATGAGTTCCGTACCCCATTGAGTACGGTACTTTCCTCTGCCACGCTTATTGGAAAGTACCGCAATACCGAAGACCAGGACAAAAGGGACAAACATATCCGAAGGATCAAGGATGCAGTGAAGCACCTGAATGATTTGCTGGAAGATTTCCTTTCCCTTGGCAAGTTGGAAGAAGGAAAAGTGCAGGTGCAATTGGCGCAGGTTCCCATCCGTGACCTGGTGCTGGAGGTAGTGGAAGAATTACGCATGAATTTGAAAGAAGGCCAGGAGATCGACCTTAACCTGAATGGGCAGGCCGTTATCGAAACTGATAAGCGGATGGTCAAGCATATCCTGATCAATTTGATCAGCAATGCCATCAAGTTCTCTGATCCCGGAAAGCGGATCAGTATCAGGATCTATGATAAGTCCCCCAACCTGCTAATGGAAGTTCAGGACCAGGGCATTGGGGTGGCGAAGGAAGACATGGAATACCTCTTCAGCAGTTTCTTCCGTGCGAAGAACGCCTTCAATATCCAGGGCACCGGCCTCGGGCTGCATATCGTGAAACGCTATACTGACCTGTTGAAGGGGCGCATCCATTTTGAAAGTGAGCTGGACAAGGGTACCCAGGTAACAGTTGAACTGCCCCTGCAACCATCCGATAACTGACCAGGAACGAACATTTTTCATAACTGGATGGTTAAGTAGGAAACCCGTGTTTATGAACCGGAGTGTTTTGGTGGCGTCTATAGCAACTGCATTCGCAGTTATTTACAACTTCTTGCACCTGCAGGGTGCAAGTTTGGGATTGCTCCTATTCCTTTTTGCCCTTTCCCCTTTCGTAATGGGTTGGCTGGTAATTACTGTGCTTAAGGATAAATCGGTCAAGGTGAGGGAACTGGAAGAAGGGGAAGAATGGGGATATACCGACAGGGAGAAATAAGCCCCTCCTGGTCAATGGCAGGATACTGCTTCTCCATGGGCAGATTCCAGAACCGGGCTGATAAAAGGAATGCCTAGATTCAGTCCCCTGAGGATCAGCAGGATGCCCATTATTGCAATTACATAAGGGATCATGTTACGGATCCTGTTACGCAGGCTGATACTGGCCAGATAACCAAAGAAACTCAATGCCATCATTGCGGGTAAGGTACCTGTGCCAAACATGGCCATGAAAAGAATACCATCACTTACCTGGTTGGTACTTAAAGCGCCTGCAATCGCAAGGTACACCATGCCACAGGGTAGTAGTCCATTAGCCATTCCCAGCAAGGCAAAAGAAACAGGCCTTCCATCCTTCAGCAATATGCCCATCCAGGATTGTACCTTGTTATAGAACCCTTTCAACACCCCGGGTTGAAGGGACTGTCTTTCCCTGATGTATTGGATCAGCAACATAAGGACAGTGATACCCAACCCGATCGAAAACCAGCGTTGGAAACCCGCGAGGTAAACCTGTCTTCCCATGGTCCCAAAAATGGCACCCATCAGGGAGTAGGTCAGTATCCTTCCCATATGGTAGCCGCTGATGGCGATCGTCCTTGCTGTAGCACTGAGATGTTGAACGGGGAGGGCAAAGGCGATCGGTCCGCACATTCCCACACAGTGGAAACTGCTGATGATACCCAGGCTGAGCCCCGCTATGATGATATCCCAGTTCATTTTATGGAACCATCAGGTATTGTTCGTAATAATAGGGTTTGTCCTGCGCGGTCCAGCTGATCCTTACCGTATAGGCGCCGGATGGAACCTGCTTGCCGGCAAGGACCACCTGTTGCAGGCCGCCATCCGTTTGGATCGGGAATTTCCGGTCCTTTTTTGAATCGGCCGCACAATAGAAATAGAGCTCACCACTGATCACTTGTCCTTTCATTTCCTCAGGAAGGTTTACCATGATGCGTTCTTCCTCCTGCTTTACCGTCACTTTTCCGTTCAGTGCATTGGAATTCTGCGTGGCATCGATCACGTCCTGGTAGGCGAGTTCTTCTTTGTAGTATTCTTTTGATACCAGTTCAAACTCAGTCGTCATGCTCCTGTAAACAAGGTAGAACATGATGCCGCCGAAGGCAACGAAGCTGAGTATTATCTTATGTCCAAAATGCATTTTCATCTGTTTAAGGGGCAACAGGGCCCATGAAATTTGTTTTGATCTGGTCTATTTTTTTATCACCCTCATACAGCTCTACCTGTAGGGTTGTTTTCCTTTGGGTGATGGCCTTCCTGGGCAGTACAATAAAGAAGGAACCTGCCCCCTGTCCTTCAGCCTTTACATGGATGGGACCGTTACCAATGGTTTCCACCTTGCCATCTTTTCGGGTGAGCTTTACTGTTAGCGGGATCTCTGCCATGGTCTTATTGACCACCTTGATATTGTACAAATTGGAAACACTGTCTGTTCCCCTTTCCTGGTAAAGCATGCCTGGTGTGCGCATGACAGTGGCGTCCACATCCTTCCTGGTGATCAGCAAGGTACTGAGGATCACCAGCAGAACGATTAGTAATACCGAGTACAGCTTCATACGGGTGGTGTACTTCAGGGGCTCACGGTTGGCAATGCCATTCTCTGAAGCATAACGGATCAGGCCCTGTGGCCTTCCGATCTTGTCCATGATGGCATCACAGGCATCGATGCAGGCAGTACAGTTTACGCATTCCAACTGGGTGCCATTCCTTATATCGATCCCGGTTGGGCAAACCTTCACGCATTGCAGGCAATCGATACAATCACCCAGGTGTTCCTCTTCTTTCTTTTTGAGTTTACCCCTGGGTTCGCCGCGCTTGTAATCGTAGGCTACGATCATGGAATTGCGGTCGAGCAGTACGCCCTGCAAGCGGCCATAAGGACAAACAACGGTACAGGCCTGCTCACGGAAGAATGCATATACAGCGTAGAAGACCCCGGAGAAAACGAAAATGGAAAGGAATCCTACAAAATGCTGGTCTATTGGTTCCGTGATGATCTTCCATAGTTCCTTGATGCCGATGATATAGGAGAGGAAGAAATTGGCAATGATGAAGGAAAGCAGGAAGAAGACCACATGTTTAGTGGTCTTCTTCACTATTTTATCAGTATTCCAGGGCGCTTTGGCCAACAGCTTCTGGCTGGAGGCGTCGCCTTCGATGGCATATTCAATTTTGCGGAAGACCATTTCCATAAAGACGGTCTGTGGGCAAACCCATCCGCAGAACAAACGGCCGAATGCTGCTGTAAAGAGGACGATAAAGATCACAAAGGCGATCATCGTCAGACCGAAGATGAAAAAGTCCTGCGGCCAGAACACCTTCCCAAAGAGGATGAACTTGGCTTCCGGGATATTGAACAGGAATAAGGGCCTGCCATTGATATGGATAAATGGCAGAGCAAGGAAGATCACAAAGAACAACCAGCTCACATAAGTGCGCATATTGGTGAACCTTCCCCTTGGCTGCTGGGCATAGATCCAGTTCCTTTTGCCTTTGGCATCCACTGTTGCGATCCGGTCCCGGAAACTTTCCGCTTCCTTGTCAATGTATGCTAGAACTTTTTCATCTGGATTCATGAGGTATCAGCTGTTTGTCATTAATTGGCCATGGTTACCGCAGTACTATCCTTGGCCTGGGCTGTTGTTGCAGTTGAATCGCTTTTAGGTGCAGCGCTACCTTCGGTATAGAGTTCGCCCTGCTTTTCCTTGGCATTAGGCGGGTTGGTACCGTAGAGTGATTTGATAAAGCTGGACAACTGTGCGATCTGTGTGGGGCTGAAATCATCTTTCCAGCTCTTCATCCCTTTTTCTGGCACACCGTATTTAATGGTCTTGAATACATCATTGATCTTACCACCGTGCAACCAATAATCGTCGGTCAGGTTGGGACCAACACCACCTTCACCCAGTTTACCATGACAAGCGGCACAGTTGGTGATGTAAATACCCTGTCCTGCTGCAACACCTGATGCATCCATCATGGCAACGGTATTTTCATCCACCTTATTGGCTGCCTTCTTCAGGTATTCTTCTTTTTCCAGTTCAGCCTTTGCCATGGCCATCTCGTATTCTTCCTGGCTGGAAGGCGCCGTATGGGAAACATGGTAACGCCACAGGTAGATGGCAGCGAAGATGATACATAGATAGAAACCATAAAGCCACCAGGGTGGAAGACGGTTGTCCAATTCACGGATGCCATCGTAGTTATGGCCCAGGTCAATGTCTGCTTCTTCCTCAACAGGTTTGAACTTGTTGAACTTATCCCACCAACTCTCCCTGGGTGCTGCAGCTTTTGTGGCTTCCGCGGCTTTCTCTTCTTCGGTAACCGCTTTAGCCTTATCCTGCCTGATCAGTAATTGGAGGTTGTAAAGCAGGTAAAGGATAGCAATGATCTCAACGGCGATCACACCAAGGAGCATGTAGAAAGTGGATTTGTCAAGACCCGCAATCACACTGCTCACTGCTTCGGAGCTGGCTGCTGTATCCTGCGCGAATGCTGCAGGTCCTGCCAGCAGGAGCAGGCCAATGATCATGGCTGCTGGTGTGGCGCCTGACCTTTCTTTTCTGAATTTGGCAATGAATACTCCTGCCGCGCCTGTCACCACATAGGCAAGCATGGCGATCACCAGCGCCAGTACAGCGATAATGACCAGCAATGTCAGGGCCATCGGGTTCTCCAGGGCATCAGGAGGAGGGGGACCGGCTGCACCTTTTGCCCATACTGGCAAGGTGCCGGTTAGCAGGGCGGTCATCAGGATCGCCACTCTTCCGGTTGGTTGCATCATAACCTTTACTTTATCGGGAAAAAACATACAGGTTGTTTTGAGGGTTACCTTAAGCGGTTGATTAGTCTAAGGGAATATGGCTGATTTCATCGATCAGTTTCTTGTCGGCCTTGATCACCCAGATCAGCATCAGGAGGAAAAAGGTACCGAAGATCAATAGGGAGCTTAATCCGTAAATGCTCACACCGGAGATCTTTTCGAGATAGTTGATGAATTTCATATCAGGTAGTTTGTATTAGTTGACCATAGCCGGACAGCATCCGGATGGCTGTTTACTTTTCTGCAACCTTGGCTGCTTTAATGTCCTTACCCAGCCTTTGCAGGTAGGCGATCATGGCAATGATCTCCTGGTCTTTGGCAGTTTCGATCTTTTCCATCTTCAGGCTCAGCCTGATGCCATTGGCCTGGTTCATCAGGTCGGCATTGGCCCTTTCCGCATAGCCTTCCTCGTAAGGAACGCCCAAGGTCTGCATGGCCCTGATCATAGCAGGGGTCTTTGCCGTATCGATCTTATTATCGAACAACCAGGGATAGGAAGGCATGATGGATCCCGGACTCATTACCTGTGGTTCCAGCATGTGGTTGTAATGCCAGCTATCAGGATACTTGCCGCCTTCACGTGCCAGGTCCGGACCCGTACGCTTGGAACCCCATTGGAAGGGGTGATCGTACACGAACTCACCGGCCTTGGAGTATTCACCGTAACGCGCTACCTCATCGCGGAATGGACGGACCATCTGGGAGTGACAGGTATAGCAACCTTCGCGGATATAGATATCGCGACCATGCAATTCTAGCGGGGTATAAGGCTTCACACTGCTGATGGTAGGTACGTTGCTCTTCACCAGGAAGGTAGGTACGAACTCGAGGACACCACCTATGGCAACCGCAATGAAAGAGTACACCAGCATTTGTACAGGACGCTTTTCGATCCAGCGATGCCAGTGTTCCTTGCCATGGGCATGGATCTCCTTGGGCAGTGGCGCTGCTTCGGCTTCTTCATTGGCTACGAAACTTCCCTGGCCAATGGTCTTGTACAGGTTGTAGCCCATGATCAACGCACCGATGAGGTAGAGGGTACCACCAATACTCCTTGTTGCATAGAGCGGAACAATATGGGTAACCGTTTCCAGGAACTGGAACTTCAATTGGCCTTCCTCTGTGAACTGCTTCCACATCATGCTCTGGGTAAATCCAGCCCAGTACATGGGGATCGCGTACAACACAATACCAATGGTGCCGATCCAGAAGTGGGTGCCGGCCAGTTTTTTGGAGTACAGTGAAGTGTTCCACATTTTAGGTACCAGCCAATAAAGGATACCGAAGGTGAGGAAACCATTCCAGCCAAGTGCACCAATATGTACGTGGGCAATGGTCCAGTCAGTGAAGTGGGAGATGGCGTTTACATTCTTCAGGCTCAGCATGGGGCCTTCGAAAGTGGCCATACCATAACAGGTGATAGCCACCACCAGGAACTTCAATACAGGTTCTTCACGTACTTTATCCCAGGCGCCACGCAGGGTGAACAGGCCGTTCAGCATACCGCCCCATGATGGCGCGATCAGCATTACGGAGAATACCACACCCAGCGACTGTGCCCAGTCGGGAAGGGCTGTGTACAACAGGTGGTGCGGACCAGCCCAGATATAGATAAAGATCAATGCCCAGAAGTGGATGATGGACAACCGGTAGGAATAGACCGGACGGTTAGCCACCTTGGGCAGGAAATAGTACATCAATCCGAGGTAGGGAGTGGTCAGGAAGAAGGCCACGGCATTGTGACCATACCACCACTGCACCAGGGCGTCCTGCACGCCGGCATACCAGCTATAGCTCTTCAGGAAGTGTACCGGCACCTCAAAGGAGTTGACAATATGGAGCATCGCAACAGTTACCCATGTAGCGATATAGAACCAAATGGCAACATACAAATGGCTCTCGCGGCGCTTCAGGATGGTACCGAACATGTTCACACCGAAGATCACCCATACCAGGGTAATGGCGATATCGATGGGCCATTCCAGCTCCGCATATTCCTTACCGGTAGTATAACCGGCCCAGAGGGTCAGGGCTGCGGAAACGATGATCAGCTGCCAGCCCCAGAAATGCAGTTTGCTCAGCAGGTCGCTAAACATCCTGGCCTTACAGAGGCGCTGCAAGGAGTAGTAAACGCCCATGAAAATACCGTTACCAACGAAGGCGAAGATCACCGCATTGGTGTGGACGGGTCGCATCCGGCCAAAGGTGGTAGGGGCGTAGTTTAAGTTGATGCCGGGATAGTACATGGCAATAGCCGCCCAAAGGCCGGCCAGCATGCCCACTATTCCCCAAAGGATGGTAGCAAAGGCAAACCACTTGACAATCTTGTTGTCGTAACTGAACTTTTCAATGGTCATATACGTGACTGTTTGAAGGATTTATTGGTTGGAATTGGTCTTGGGTTTATCATCAAATAGCATTCTTACCGGAGGTGAGAATTCATCATCGTATTGCCCGCTTTTGACGCTCCAGATAAAGGCAACCAGGAAGATGGCTGCCACGGAGATGCTGGCGATAAGCAGGAGCACTATTACACCCATTTGATAAATTTTTGTAAAAGTATTTTTGGTGGCATGACATTAACATGACTGTACTCAGAGCTAATGGTGATTTTTATCATTAAGGAAAACATTGAATATGAAGCTGTTTAAGCATTGTCTTGCAAAGGTTTAACAGCTGCTCATAACCGAAGCCATTTGGCCACTGCGCTGCTGCTTCCATAAGTCAGCAGGATGATGCTGAGTGAACTGGAAGGCATCAGGATGGCTGCAATCAATGGGGATAGATTGCCCTGCACAGCGAAGTATAGCCCTATGATATTATAGACAATGCTCATTACAAAACTGGCCAGTACGATCTGTTTGTTGGCTTTGCAGAGCTGGATGAACTTATGGAGCTTGCCGAGCTGGGTAGATTCCAGGATGCCATCACTGGCAGGCGTAAACGTATTGGTGTCCTCCGCCATGGCGATGCCCACATTGGCCTGCTGCATGGCGATGGCATCGTTCAGGCCATCACCCACCATCATCACTTTCTTACCGTTTTCCTGTAAGGCACTGATAAAGGCCAGTTTATCGTGGGGTTGCTGGTTGAACAGCAAGGTGGTATTTTTCCCGGCCAGTTGCTGAAGGCTCATCCTTTCAGCCGCATTATCACCGGAGATCACAGCTAATGGATAGTTGCCCCTGAGTTCCCCCAGCAGGTGGTTGACATCATTGCGGTAATGGTTCTTAAAGCTGAAATAGCCCAGGCACCTGCCCTCCCTTGCTATATATACCCTTGTTCCCCCAGTTTGGTTAGCCTGGCCGGTAATGAATTCTCTCGAGCCCAGCGCATATAGGTCGCCGTTGATAAAGCCTTCAATTCCCCTGCCGGTTTCTTCCCTGAAGGCCTGCACGGTCAGTTTATTCCTTCCCAAATGCCTCACCAGTCCTTTACTAAGGGGGTGGGAGGACTGTGCAGCCAAAGCGGCGATGGCATGGATGGCTTCACCATTCAAGGGCTCGCCTTCAAAAACGATATCATGCTGGCGTGTAGTGGTAAGGGTGCCTGTTTTATCGAATACGATATGGTTCACCATGGCCAGCTCCTCAATGGTTTGGGCATTCCTCAGGTAAAGCTTGTTACGGCTAAGGATGCGCAGGATATTGCCATTGGTGAAACTATTGGACAACAGTAACGCGCATGGACAAGCGATAATGAGGATGGCGGTAACGGCAGGCCATAGCCTGGACTGGTCATTGAAATACCAATAGGCTGCTGTGGCCAATGCAATGGCCAATACGATATAGGTAAAGTATTGGCTCAGCAGGTGCACAAAGGACTGTCCCTTCTCACCGGTGATCTTTCCTTCATCCTTATTCCACAGCTTGGTGAGGTAGCTTTGGGAAACTTCCTTTACCACCAGGAGTTCCATATTCCCACCGGTCTGCTTTCCCCCGGCATAGATGATCTCGCCCATTTCCTTCAGTACCGGCAGGGATTCCCCTGTAACAAAACTATAATCAATAAAGGCCTTTCCCCTGGTCAGGATGCCATCTGCAGGTACGAGTTCCTCATTATGGATTAGGAGGGTGTCGCCCGGTTTGATATCCGGCAGGGCGGTGGGCACTTCCTTTTCCTCCTTCAGTACGGTAACGGCAATCGGGAAATAGGAAGTATAGTCACGCTCGAAAGAGAGTTGCTGGTAGGTCTTATCCTGCAATACCCTTCCGATCAGCATGAAGAACACGATCCCGGAAAAGGAATCGAAGTAACCGCCTCCGGTATCGGTAAATACCTCCACCACGCTCCTGAAGAAGGTGACCCAGATGGCCAAAACGATAGGCGCATCAATATTCAGGAATTTGTGCTGCAGGCTTTTCCAGGCCGATTCATAAAAGGGTAAGGCGCTGAACAACAGGACCGGTAAGGCCAGCACCAGGTTAATATAGCGAAAGGCATACTGGAGGTGCTTCTCGGCGGCTTCCAGTCCCAGGTATTCCGGGAAGCTCAACAGCATGATGTTCGCGAAGCAAAATCCTGCAACCCCCAGTTGGTAGATGAGGGTGCGGGGTACCCTGGGCTTTTTCCCACCTAGGTTGTTGAGTGAGATATAGGGTTCATACCCTATACTGGTAAGCAATTCGGCCAATTGGCGCAGGGATATTTTCTTGTGGTCAAAGATCACCGAGAGCTCTTTTCGGGTGAAGTTCACCGTGGTCTTGATCACCCCCGGGTTGATCTTGTTCAGGTGTTCCAGCAAATAGAGGCAGGAGGAGCAATGGATATGGGGTAAGTAAAGGGTGATATGGATTTGCCCTTCATTGCGGAACTGGATCAACTGGCCAATGATCTTTTCATCGTCGAGGAAGGAGAACTTATCCTTCCTCACCTGCACCCGCAGGCTTTGACCGGGATTATTGTTGAGGTCATAATAGTCGCAAAGGCCGTTCTCATTCAGGATCTGGAATACCGTTTTGCATCCTTCGCAGCAAAATTGCTTCTCCGCAAGTACGATCTTTCCTTCCTCACAGTCTTCCCCGCAATGGTAGCACTTGGTTTGTCTGTTCACAACTGTAGGCACTCGTAAAAAATTTGCGGCTAAAGTAGTTGCCGTATATTGGGCAGGGATTGACCCTTCTCAAACCTGGTTATGATTTTTCTCATTCAGGGAGGTGCAGGCATCATGTCTTTGTTTAACTTTATTGAATCCTTTTATTTGCTCTTATGAAAAGAATCCTGATCATCGATGACCATAATGAAATCCGGGAGAATATTGCTGAGATACTTTCCCTGGGTGGATACGATACTTTTACGGCCGAGAACGGTAAACGTGGGGTTGAGCTGGCATTGGCGGAAAAACCCGACCTCATCGTTTGTGATATCATGATGCCGGAACTGGATGGCTATGGAGTACTGCACCTGCTGAGGAAGAATCCCGGGACCGAGCATATCCCCTTTATTTTCCTGACCGCAAAGGTTGACCGCAGCGATTTCAGGAAGGGGATGGAAATGGGGGCTGACGATTTTATCACCAAACCATTTGATGACATCGAATTACTGAACGCCATTGAGATCAGGCTGAAAAAGCAGGATATCCTTCAGCAGAAATATGCCGGGGATGATAAGGGGGTGAGTGAACTGATGAAAGACCTGAAGCAGTCGGGTTTGATCAGCCTTGACCTGGAGCAGTACGATACGGAATTACTGGCCAGGCGGCAGCAGGTGTATTCTGAAGGCAAAAGGCCCAAATACCTGTACTACCTGAAAAGCGGCAAGGTGAAGAGCTACAAGATGAATGAGGACGGGAAGGAATATATCACCAACCTGTATAGCCCCGGGGATTATTTTGGTTACCTCGCCTTGCTGGAGAACACTACATATGAGGATACGGCAGAAGTGCTGGAAGATGCGGAGTTGGTCCTTATCAGTAAGGATGATTTCCTGCAGGCCGTTTACCAGGACCTGACCATTGCCTCTAAGTTTATTAAGCTCATCACCCGCGATGTGAAGGAGAAGGAAGAGCGTCTATTGCACCTGGCCTATGATTCCCTCAGGAAGCGGGTGGCCAAGGCATTGATCGATATCCATAATAAGTTCAATAAGGATACAGGTGGTAGCCCCATCGATATTTCCAGGGAAGATATTGCGCAATATGTAGGCACTGCTACAGAATCCCTTATCCGCACATTGAGTGACTTCAAATCGGAGAAACTGGTGGAGATCAAGGAAGGTAAGATCAGGATCATCGACCCTGCCAAACTGGGTAACCTTTTATATTAGGAAGGTTACTGCAGATACATAAAAAAGTGCCGGCTCTGCTCAACCGGCACTTAGCAAACAAACGAAAAGACTCAACACTATCTGGAAATTGACTGCACTTTTGGGGGAGGGTTTGGACCTCGTTTTCGGATCAGGTGTTAATGGCTAAAAGGTATTCGAAAGCTGGATTTCGGAATAATGGTCAATAGTCATTTGATCAGGGATTTCGGGTTAATGGTTAAAAAGCATTTGATCAAGGATGTCGGAATAACGGTTAAGGGTTTAATGATCAGCTATGTTAAGACCATACCATTAAGGCAGGGTTTAATTATTATCTGGCATTACTTAATCCTGCCCACGCCTCAATTCAAAATCATCTTCCGGCAAATTGCCCTTTCTAACGGAATCGGTAATTTCCTTGCCATGCTCATTCTGTTGGCCCAATGTCCATTTATCGGTCATGGTGGTTTCCAGCCATAGGTTCCCTGATTTCCTGAACACCTGTACGGAAAGGCCGAAACGGTTCCAGAAAGCCTGTTCGAGTTCGGCAACCGTCATTTTTTCGTTGATCTCCAGGCTGCCTTCTTCCTTCGTAATGCGGGCGTCGCCAACCAGTGATTTTTGGGTGAACATCCGCTGGGCCGGTGAAGGCTTTTCTACCCCATGTTGCTTCTTGAAAAATTCGATTTTCAGGTACGGGAAAGCCTGGTTGAATTCATACTGCAAATCACTTATTTGTCTGCTCTCAGCAATCTGAATGACCATATGGCTATGGTTTATATTAGTATACGTAAACATCTGTCTCTCCTTTTAGTGATGACCTTTCCCCATCACGTGGTATCATAATGATCAATTCCCCATTGGTATAGCTCGCCTGGGCAAGTAGCGGGTCCGCATCTTCCGGCAGCATGAACCGGCGTTCCCAATGGTAATAATTGTATTCAAACAACTCCTTCCCTTCCTTTCCACTTTTTAAGGAATCTTCCTTATCGGCACCAATGAATAGAATATTGTCCTTGCAATGAATGCTCAGGCACTGTCGATCAATACCCGGAACCGCCAACTTGATGATATAGGTTTCCGGCGTTTCAGTGACATTGGCCGCCGGAACACGGTTAACCCTGCTGGCCCCTGAACGCTGCAAATACCTTTTTCCAAACAATGGACGGTTTAGTGTTCTTTTTTTCAAAGTAGCGGCTGACATTATGGATGGTTTTAAAGTGGTCTTTAATGATTCTGAAACAAAACTATTTTTCCTCCAAGAGCTAAATCATGACTTTTTGAAGGGGGAAAGATGATTTTTGTCAATCTGCCGGAGGGGAATCCTCAGGGCGGGGGAGGAGGTAGGGGGATACACCTATGGAGTATGGGCCACGAAGACGCTAAGACTCGAAGGAACATAAAGCGGCCTTCGTGCAACTTAGAGTCTTCGAGCCTTTGTGGCCCACTCTATCAAAATATCCTGAAATGCCTTATTCTTCATCCATGAAGTCTTCCAGGTCCCTTCGCTGCTTTTTGGTGGGACGGCCGATCTTGGACAGGCGCTTGCCGGTATGGAAGCTGGAGGCCTGGAACTCCAGCCTTTCCTTTTCCTCGATCGGCGTAAGGTCTTCGTAATACTTGATGGCTTCGCTAAACTGGACCCTGTTATGCAAGAGCCCGGTCACCTTGACTACCCATTTGCGGGTCTCGGTCTTGACCTCATATTGATCACCGATCGCTACCACCCTGGATGCCTTTACCGCGTTGCCCTCCAGCTTTACCCTGCCCTTATCAATGGCATCACCCGCCTGGCTCCTGGTCTTGAAGAGGCGGATCGCCCAGAGATATTTATCAATACGAAGTTTTTCTTTCTCGGCCATCACTAATTCTTTTGTCCAGTCAAAAATAAAAAATCCCGGCTGGTGTGCCGGGATCTTTTATGCTAGCATAGAATTGATCATTTCTCTGCAAAGAACTTGTGGAAGTACGGAATGGTCTCAATGCCTTTGTAGTAATTCGCCAGGTCGTATTTCTCGTTGGGTGAATGCAAGTTGTCGCTGTCCAAACCAAAGCCCATGAAAACGATCTTTAGCCCGAGTTCTTTTTCAAACAAGGCACAGATGGGAATGCTTCCACCGCCCCTTACCGGGATAGGTGACTTGCCAAAGGTGGCTTCAATAGCCCTGGCTGCTGCCTTATACCCATCCGAATCGATCGGGGTCATGTAAGGCTCACCGCCATGGTGCAACTCGGCCTTGATGGTAATATAGTCAGGGGCGATCTTGTTCAAATGATCGATCAGCAGCTTGGTGATCTTGTCTGATTGCTGGTTGGGCACCAGGCGGCAGGAGATCTTCGCAAATGCTTTCGAAGGCAATACGGTCTTGGCGCCTTCTCCGGTATAACCACCCCAGATACCGTTCAGTTCCAGGGTCGGTCGGATGCCTGTCCTTTCATTGGTGGTGAAACCTTTCTCACCCCAAAGGGTTTTCACGCCGAGATCGTCTTTATACTCCTGTTCATTGAATGGTGCTTCGGCCATCAGCTTGCGTTCCGCTTCAGTTGCTTCTACCACATCATCATAAAAACCAGGGATGGTGATATGGTTGTTCTCATCATGAAGGGACGCGATCATTTTTGCAAGGATGGTAATGGGATTGGCCACTGCGCCGCCATATACGCCGCTATGCAGGTCGCGGTTTGGTCCTGTCACTTCCACTTCAATATAGGAAAGGCCGCGGACGCCAATATCAATGGATGGGGTATCCATGCTGATCATTGCAGTATCGCTGATCAGGATCACATCGGCCTTCAGCAGTTCCTTATTTGCTTTTACGAAATTGGCCAGGTTGGGGGAACCCACTTCTTCCTCGCCTTCAATAAGAAACTTGATATTGGTGGGGAGGGTATTGGTTTGCACCATGGTCTCCAATGCCTTCACGTGCATATAGAATTGTCCCTTATCATCGCAGGCACCGCGGGCATAGATCTTGCCATCTTTGATCACTGGCTCAAAAGGACCGCTGTGCCAAAGGTTGAGCGGATCGGCTGGCTGTACGTCATAATGGCCATAAACCAGCACGGTGGGCTTTGATGGATCAGTGATCCTTTCCCCGTAAACGATCGGGTGGCCGGCAGTCTCATGCAGTTCGGCTTTATCGGCACCCGCCTGGAGCAGGCTGGAGCGTACGGCCTCCGCGCATTTGCGCATATCTTCCTTATGTTCACTTCTTGCACTTACACTTGGTATCCTCAGCAGGTCAAGCAATTCGTTCAGGAACCTGTCCTTATGTTGTTCCTGGTATTCTTTCCAAACTTGCATATGTATTGATTTGGGGCCACGAAATTAGGCGGTTTTTAGGAAAGGTCGATGCTGCCAGGCTGCGCAACGGGTGAAGGTGCACCCGGCAGTCGGTGTTTCTCATTGGAGATAATGTTCTCCAGGGTCCATTCCACTTTCTGCTGGAAGGGATTTTTTCTTACCGGGCAATCCTCCTTGGTACAGATGGAGCAGGAGAAATCCAGGCAGCCATCGGAGTGAACGAAGAGCTCAATGCTGTCGCCGAATTCCTTCTGGATCTGCTGGCTCAGGGCATCCACTTCCTCATGGGCCTGGTGCACGTTCAGGTACCAGGGTACAGTAAGGTGGCAGTCCACATGCAGCACACTACCGTACTTGATCACCCGAAGATTGTGCAGGTCGATCCAGTTGGGCCTGCGCTCACTATTCAGCCTTTTGATCATCTGTTCCAGCAATTGATGGTCGGCCTCATCCATGATGCCGGCCAGCGATTCCCTCAGGATCTTA
The DNA here is from genome assembly GCF_018595685.2 of Flavihumibacter rivuli. Classification (NCBI taxonomy): domain Bacteria; kingdom Pseudomonadati; phylum Bacteroidota; class Chitinophagia; order Chitinophagales; family Chitinophagaceae; genus Flavihumibacter; species Flavihumibacter rivuli. The sequence continues at coordinate 2,122,301 of NZ_CP092334.1, read as the reverse complement.
TAGCCGGTGAAGATGATGATGAAGCTGAAGATCAGGGCCACAATGGCATCAATCACCTGGATCTTCGTGAAGTAGATCAGGGCAATACCTATCAATACACCGATGGTTGAGTAGGTATCCGATTGCAGGTGCTTACCGCTTGCCACCAGGGCGAGGGAATTGTTTTTCTTGCCCCTTTTGATGGCTATCCATCCCATGACGTAATTCACCAGGCCGGATATCCCCACTAACAGCATACCATAATCGAGTTTTTTCAACTCGTGCGGATGGATGAAATTGTTGATGCTCTCGTAGATGATGATCAGGCCCGCGATCATGATCAGGGTGCCTTCTACCGCAGCACTGAGGAATTCGGCCTTGCCATGTCCATAGGGATGGTCAAGGTCCCTGGGCTTGGAGGCAACATAAAGGGAGTAAAGGCCGATAAATCCCGAGATCACATTCACCGTGCTTTCGAGCGCATCCGTAAGAATGGCTACAGACCCGGTCAGGTACCAGGCAGCGATCTTTAGGATGAATAAGATTACAGCAATGGTCACTACCCATTGCTGCACCCTGAAGTTTTCTTTTTGCTGTTGCAAGTGAACTGTTTTACTGGTGATTATTTCATGGCGATATCATAGCGCTGCTGGATAAAGTCCCAGTTCACCACAGTCCACCAGTTGTCAATATAGTCAGCTCTCTTATTTTGGTATTTGAGGTAATAGGCATGTTCCCAAACATCCAACCCAAGGATAGGGGTTCCTTTGGTTCCGGCAATATCCATCAATGGATTATCCTGGTTGGGTGTGGAAGTGACCAGTAGCTGTTTGTCTGCAGTCAGTATCAGCCATGCCCAACCGCTGCCAAACCTGTTCTTGCCGGCATCGGCAAACACGGATTTGAAATTGGCGAAAGAGTTGAATTTGCTTTCAATGGCAGCAAGTAATGTTCCGGCAGGTTTATTGTCTGTACGCGGACTGCGCATGCTCTGCCAAAACAGTTCATGGTTGTAGTGCCCGCCTGCGTTGTTGCGCATTTTTTCGGAATATTTGGATATCCTCGCCAGCACATTTTCAAGGGGCTGCGACTTGTCTACATTCTCCGTTTGGGCTGCATCATTCAGGTTCTTGGCATAGGCAGCGGCATGCTTGGTATAGTGGATCTCCATGGTCATGGCATCGATATAGGGTTCCAATGCTTTGTAATCATAGGGCAATGGCTGTTGTGCGAAACCTGTCCTGAAAGGGGAGCTGCCTCCTGCCGTTGGCTTTGAGCTTTTACAGGATTCCAGCAAGGTTGATCCGATAAGGGAAGACCCAAGGGAAATAGCCAATCCTGCCTTCGTTCCGTTGGACAGGAAGGCTCGCCTGGAGGTGGGCGTCTTTTTCATACGAATGTTTTTTTAAAGTTACTGCACCTGCGGTTTGCTGCGGAAGTTTTTTATCCGCTGCAAATAGGGCCCGAGATTCTTGAAAATACGGTGGTAAAATTCCTTGTTGAATAACTGGGAATCGTGCATGGCTTTATAGATCAGGAATCCCCCGATAGGCACCAATACAAAGGTGGCCAGCCACATGCCCTCAGCAGGTCCCATTACCGCCTCTTTCACGAACTTCTTACCAAAATTGTTCAGCAGGAAGAAGATAACAAAGAAAACCACTGCAAAAACTAGCGGTGTTCCAATTCCTCCCTTTCGGATGATGGAACCCAACGGAGCGCCTATGAGGAAAAGGACGAGACAGGCAATGGACATGGTGAATTTTTCATGCCAGGCCATTTTGTGGAGCCTCAGGTTCTTGGCGCGGTTCTCATAATCTGTTTTATTGATCTCCAGCGTACTCTTGATGATGGAAAGTTGCGACATTACCCGCTCATTGGTGGGCGACATCATGGAATCCGGGATCATCTCCTTCATGTCCTTGATGGCCGTGGTCTTGCCTGATGCCGCCCAGCCGGTATCCATGTACCGGGTAAAGTAGATATAGGGTGAGAGCTCTGTTCCCAGCTTGCGCTTGAAAACTGCGGGTGTGCGTTTCAGTGAGTCGATGGCCTTATTAAGCTGGCGGACGCTGAGCATCTGGTAGTTGTCCTTGAACAGGCTGTCCTCTGTCTGGTTCAACTGCAGGGAGCTGAGGTCAAATACCTTTTTGAATTCCTTAAAGCCAAGCCGGATATAATCGGAATTGGTATTCATCCTGCTGCCCCTTTCTTCGTACCTCCAGCCATCTTCCAGTTTGAATTCCAGGAACCTTTTGTCATCGGAGACCTTCATGATCCCCTTCCTGGCAATGATGATATTATCCTGCAGGTTAAAATTGCGTTCATAGATGATGATATCCCTTAAGGTGGAGTCATCGGCTTCTTTCTTGCCAACCTTGATGGCGTAATTGGGAATATTGGTATAGAAAGCCCCTTCCCTGAGGTCGAAGGCTGGTTTCTTATTGATGATATCGTACTTGAGCCTGTTCAGCTTCAGGTTGGATACGGGGATGATGTAATTATTGAAAAGAAAGGCTACCCCGCAAATGAGAATGCTCACCACCAGCAATGGCCGCATAAACCTTAGCAGGGGAATGCCAGCCGATTTGATGGCCACCAGCTCAAAGGTCTCGCCCAGGTTCCCGAAGGTCATGATCGAGGAAAGTAGTACGGCGAGCGGTAAGGCCAGGGGCACTACGGTCGCTGCAACATAAGAGATCAACTGGCCAATGGTCAGCAGGTCCAGGCCCTTACCTACAATATCGTCGATATATAACCAGAAAAATTGTAATACCAGGACAAAAAGGGTGATAAAAAAGGTGGCTATGAATGGGCCAACAAAGGCCTTCAGGATAAGCTTATCGAGTTTTTTTATCACAGTGAGTCGGAATATCTTTATTGATTATGGATCGCACAAAAATAAGGCTTTCAGAACAGGAAAGGCGGTTGGTAACAGATGCCGGCATTATTTTAACGAAGAATGCCATCATTGGTAAAGTGGTAGACTTGTTCGGCGGGATGGGTGCTGAAATGTCGGCAAGGGCCTTGCAACAAAAAGAAAGCCTGCCAGGCAGTTATTTTGAAGCGCCGCCCAGGGTCTCCAAGGGAGAACAATACCAGGGATTGCCATGGGTGATGCTGGATTACCCAAAATCATTTTCCAAAGAGAAGGTCATGGCGATCCGGACCTTTTTCTGGTGGGGCAAGGCTTTTACGGTCAGCCTTCTATTGGCAGGGCAATACCACAGGGACTTCTCCCTATCGGTTATGCGAAAACTAAAGGAAAAAGATGCACCTTATCCCATCCTTGTGGCCACGCACGAAGATCCCTGGGAACATGATGTGGACGCTCCCGGTTCAATTCCTTTAAAGCTGGCTTTTGAGGAAGGTAGGGAAGCCAAGGTCTTTGCAGGGGATTACCTGAAACTCTCTATGACCCTGGGGATAGAAAACTGGGATACTGCCCCGGATTTTATCCGGGAAGCATGGGAGTTCTGGACTGGTTTGTTGGCAAATTAATTACCCAGGCGGTGAAACAGGTCTTTAACCTGGTAGCCCCAAAGCTGGCTTTGGTCCTTGATATCTTTTTTGTCAGCGAAGTCCTTTATCACGAGAATGGTCTGGTTGGTTACATCGGACTTTTCGATCCGGAATTCAAAATATTCTTCCTTGGGGGCATGTAACCAGTGAAATCTGATAAAACTGTTCTCCTCACTTTCCAAAACCTCTGCTTTATCTGTAGAACCATTCCATGAAAAACTAAACACCTGGTCTCTCTCGTCTACTTTATCTGCGAACCACTCCTGCAATCCGGCAGGCGTGCTAAGGAATTCATATAAGATAGAAGGTGAACACCTCACCGGGTATTCCAACGTAAATTGTTGTTTCTTGCTCATCTCCAAATCAATGATCAATCAATATTGTTTCCACGCTTGCAATAATAGAAAATATTGTGACGCTGCAAAATATTCCCCAAAGTATTTTTTGTTAAGGAAATAGCGCTTTAAAATTAAACAGGGTCACCGTGAAAACACTGAAAAGCAGCTATTTACATACTATTTTTTTGGCTAAGGGTTATTGAATTGTTAAATTGCCTTGTAGGGTTGACAACCGTAACTGACGTGTGATTTATGCAAGAAAACTCTAATTCATGCGTTTAACAATAAACCGAACCTTTTAAAAGCACCATAAACCTCTCAAACCCAGCCTATGAGCATGCGTCAACTCAAGATCTCAAAATCTATTACCAACCGTGAGTCCCAGAGTCTCGAAAAGTACCTGCAGGAGATCGGTAAAGTAGAACTGATCAGTCCTGAAGAAGAAGTCCGTTTGGCCCGCCTGATTAAGCAGGGTGACCAGCGTGCCCTGGACAGGCTAACCAAGGCTAACCTCCGCTTTGTGGTTTCCGTGGCCAAGCAGTACCAGAACCAGGGGCTTTCCCTGCCTGACCTGATCAATGAAGGGAACCTTGGCCTGATCAAGGCGGCGCAACGCTTTGACGAAACCCGCGGTTTCAAATTTATCTCCTATGCCGTTTGGTGGATCCGCCAGAGCATCCTGCAAGCCCTTGCCGAGCAAAGCCGGATCGTCCGCCTGCCATTGAACAAGGTGGGCCTCACCAACAAGATACAGAAAGCATTTTCCCAACTGGAGCAGGAATTCGAGCGCGAGCCTTCGCCCGAAGAATTGGCTGAAATGTTGGAACTGGATACAGATGAAGTGTCTGCCACCCTGGGCATAGCCGCCCGCCATGTCAGCATGGATACACCACTCTCCGAAGGGGAGGACAATACCATGATCGATGTGCTGGAAAACCCCAATGCGGAGCGAACCGACAAGGGAGTGGAGCACGACGAGAGCCTGAAGCAGGAAATTGACCGTTCCCTGCAAACCCTGACCGAGCGCCAGAAGGAAGTGATCTGCTATTTCTTCGGTATCGGCGTGGACCATCCCATGAGCCTGGAAGATATCGGTGAAAAGTTTAATCTGACCAGGGAAAGGGTAAGGCAGATCAAGGATAAGGCCATTACCAAGCTCAAGACCAATTCCAGGTCAAAAATGTTGCGGACCTACCTGGGTGTATAATCGCCCATCTTAAAGTATATTTGCCATCCATTTAAGGTGAACCTTAGCGTTCACCTTAATTTTTTGGAGTAAACCCCAGTGTATGTTTGAATCATTAAGTGAACGTTTAGAATCGGCCTTTAAACAGTTAAAAGGTGAAGGCCGGATCACCGAGCTGAATGTTGCCGCTACGGTAAAGGACATCAGGCGCGCCCTGGTGGATGCCGATGTGAACTATAAGATCGCCAAGGAATTTACCGATAAGATCAAGGATAAGGCCATTGGCGAGAAGGTGCTGACATCGGTTAGCCCCGGCCAGCTGATGGTCAAGATCGTGAAGGATGAACTGGTAGAGCTGATGGGTGGAACCGAAAGCGAATTCAACGCCAAAGGCAATCCTGCTGTGATCCTGATCGCCGGTCTGCAAGGTTCCGGTAAGACCACTTTCAGCGGTAAACTGGCCAACTACCTGAAGACCAAGAAGGGGCTTTCACCCATGCTGGTAGCCGCAGATATTTACCGTCCTGCGGCCATTGACCAGTTGAAGGTACTGGGTGGACAGATCGGGGTGGATGTATACAGCGAGCCAGAGAATAAGGATGCGGTAGCCATTGCCCAAAAGGCAGTGATCGAGGCCCGGAGCCGCAATAAGAATGTGGTGATCATCGATACCGCCGGCCGTTTGGCTGTAGATGAGGCGATGATGACCGAAGTGGCCAATATCAAAGCGGCTGTGAATCCCCAGGAGATCCTCTTTGTGGTGGACTCCATGACCGGCCAGGATGCGGTGAACACGGCCAAGTCCTTTAATGACCGGCTCGATTTCAGCGGCGTGGTACTGACCAAACTGGATGGTGATACCCGTGGTGGTGCCGCCCTTAGCATCAAATACACGGTCAATAAGCCGATCAAGTTCGTTTCCAGCGGTGAGAAACTGGATACCCTTGATGTATTCTATCCGGAAAGGATGGCCCAGCGTATCCTCGGCATGGGTGATATCACCACCCTCGTGGAGCGCGCCCAGGCCCAGTTCGATGAGGAACAGGCCAAGAAACTGGAAAAGAAGATCAGGAAGAACCAGTTTGATTTTGAAGACTTTAAGCAGCAATTGGAGCAGATCAAGAAGATGGGTAATATCAAGGACCTGCTGGGCATGATCCCCGGTGTGGGCAAGGCCATCAAGGATATTGATATTTCCGATGATGCCTTCAAGGGCATTGAGGCCATGATCAATTCCATGACCCCATATGAGCGGGCTAACCCCGATAGTATTGACCAGAGCCGCCGCAAGCGCATTGCAGCAGGTTCAGGTAAGGATATTGCAGAGGTGAATGCGTTCATGAAGCAGTTCGAGCAGATGAAGGATATGATGAAAATGATGAATAAAATGCCCATGGGAGGCAGGCTGGGGGCCGGTTTCGGTCGCCGCTGATCATTTTAGTCATTCATTAATAATAATTTAGTTTGCTGATTTTGATCGGATTGTTAATTTTGCAGTCCATAATTTTGTGTAGTAACCCTATTTGTTCACGCATTTAAATGTCTATTTACGATGCCAGTTAAAATGAGATTGCAGCGTCACGGCTCCAAGAAAAGGCCATTCTACTTCATTGTAGTGGCTGATGCCCGTGCACCAAGGGATGGTAAATTCATCCAGAAGATCGGTACTTACAACCCCCTGACAGTTCCCGCAACTATCCAGCTTGATCGCCAGCGTGCGCTCGATTGGCTGCACAAAGGTGCTCAGCCTACTGATACAGTTCGCCGTATCCTGTCCTTCAAAGGTGTATTGTACCTGAAACACCTGCTGCGTGGCGTGAAACTGGGCTTATTCGATGAAGTGACTGCTATGACCAAATTCGAAGTTTGGCATAAGGAGCACGAAGCGCAGATCAAGAAGCGCAACGATGAGCACAGGAAGCAACGCCAGGTACGTCGTCACCAGCCTGTTCGTAGGCCACAGCCAAGGCAGGAAGGTGGTGCAGCTGAATAATCAGATTTAGCTCAAACCAGATAAAGGATCCCGATGCATGTCATCGGGATCCTTTTTTTGGATGAACTTGTATCATCTTTGCAATCTAAGTGTTCGGTTATGCAGTACAATAGTATCGGAAAGCTGGTGGCCAGTTTCGGCTTGAAGGGTGAGCTGGTCCTGGAACATGCCCTGGGCAAGAAGACCTCCCTGAAAGGGCTGGAGACCCTATTCGTGGAAGTGCGGAAAGATGATTTCCTTCCCTATTTCGTGGAAGAGACCAGGATCAAAAGCGATACCGAGATCTATATCAAGCTGGAAGGTGTCAATACCAAGGAGGAAGCACGTAAGCTCACCCCAAGACAGGTATGGTTAAGCGAAGAGGACTTTGAACGCTTTGCGGCCAGGTCTTCCGCGATCTCCTTATTGGGCTTCCATATCATCAATGAAGGCGAGGACCTTGGTCCCATCGAGGAAGTGATCGAACAACCCCACCAGGTGCTCTGTAAGATCATCCTGAATGCCAACGAAGCCCTGATCCCTATCAACGAAGAATTCCTCCAGAAGATCGATCAGAAAAAGAAGCAGGTGCATGTGGTCCTTCCGGATGGTCTGCTGGAGCTGTATAGATGAGGGGATTGACGCTAAACAGGGGGGATCCGCCTTCGCTGAAGCTTCGGCGGACGAGTGTGGACACCCTCTTCGCTTCGCTACGAGGGCATGGTGTGAAAATGTGGACATGTGGTCCTTACGCCAACCATTGGGAAATAGGCTAAGATATTAGTGAGGTGATCCTGGCGGATCACCTTTTATTTTCCTTTTCAGGAGCCCTTGCGGGGACGAAAAAACAGCTCCGTCAGGAGCTGCATCAACCTATCCATCTCTTTCTAATGGTTGGAGAAAAGATCACATGTCCACATGTCCACACGTCCACATGTCCACATCTTCTTTAACCTCAGCAGTGGCTCCTTAGAGGGACCCTTATGAATAGTAGCAGAAGATGCAATAATATTAGGGGTGATGAAGTAATCTCTCCTCGCGCCGCTGTTGCGTGTTATCACCAACAGCTCCTAACGTAAGCCTTTATCAGCGTTAATTTCTGTCGTATAATTTCCAAACAGCCTTGCTGCGATTCCAACTGCCCGTTGGTCATAAGACACAACGGGGCAAGGAAAAGGTTTCATGAAAAAATTGTATTCCCGGTATATCCATCAGGGTACCTTTCGAGAAACCCTGGTGGGGTGAAAAAACAGCTCCGTCAGGAGCTGCATCAACCTATCCATCCCTCTCTAATGGTTGGAGAAAAGATCACATATCCACATGTCCACATGTCCACATTTTCACATGTCCCCATCCCCTCTGGTTGGCGTAAAACTCCCTCATCTCCTACGCTGTCCTAACACTCGGAAACCTTTCCAGCAATTTCTCTATCTGGATCCAATGGCGGTTATTATGTGCAACGATAAAGCTGAATACATCACCCAGTTTCAGGCGGATAAAGGAAGCGATGGAAATGGGCACCTTCACAGAATTAAGGTCGGCCTGCTTGCCTTTCTCCAGCAGCAATACAAAGGTCCTTTGGTAATGCAGGAAATCACGCATAACGGCCTTTGCATCCAGCTTTGGATCGGGATTGTGTTTGCCCATGGCCTTCATTTTATTCTTCACCTGTCCATCCTTAGGCTTCATGCTATTGGTAAAATAATTCCCCAGCCATCCCGGCTTGAAGTATTGTTGTGGTTGGGCACTGGAAGCAGCAATGGCTTTTTCAATATGCGGCAGGTAATACCTGTAGTAGGTATTCAGGTGTTCCAATACCTGGAGGGTGTTCCAGCGACCCTCGCCATCATTGGTTTCCAGCAGTTCCACCGGTGTGTAGATGGAAATGTTCTCGATCTGCTCTAAAAGAAAAACGGAATCTTCTTTGAGCGACTGGAGCAAGTCATTTGCGTTTACCTGTTTCATGCTTTTGCTATTTGAACCCAAAAGTATCTACACCCCTGCAGCTGATTCTTGGTCTACACCAAGATTTTCAGGAAGGCAGGCTTTGTTCCATATCCAGCAAATGGGTTAACCGCTACAAACCCATTGGCAACCACCCTCTTAACTGATCTTTACCGTAGATAATAGTTTACTAAAGGTGGTGGGATCAATGCCCAGGTAGCTGGCCAGGTATTTATGCGGGACGATCTGGAGGATATGGGGACTTCGCTTTAACAGGGTCCGGAATTTCTCTTCCGCTGAATACACCATTAGTTCGATCTGCCTTTCCAATACCCCCGACATGGCCGCGGCCAGGGCAAGGTACATGGCCTGGCCCAAGCCCGCATGCGTCCTTCTTACCTGCTCGTATTGCTGGTAAGTGGTACGCAGGAACTGGCTGCTGGTAATGCATTCCAGGTAGAACCTGGATGGCTTCTGCAATAGGAAGGAATCAATGATGCCGGAAAAGGAGTAGGGATAACTGAAGACAATGGTCGCTTCCTTTTCATTGTGGAGGTGGAAACCTCGTTGTACACCCTCTGTCACCCAATAGAGGTATTTCTCCACTTCGCCTGCTGCCGTCAGGACCGATTTTCGTTTATACGTAACCGGTACCCATATGCTGCTGAACGATTCCCATTCTTCATCAGGGATCGGGTGTAATGCGCTGATCTGCCTGCGCATGATCTCGAGCGTGTTGGTAGTATCACTCATTTCAGGTCAGATTTAATGAAGTCGGCTGCCAGCTTCAGCCTGTAATACAGGTTGCTCAGCATCAAACCAATATTGTTCTTTACCGTTTTCACGGAACCATTGTTCATCTTCTGGATGGTCCGGAGTTCTTCTATCTTTTCATCGATCTTGTCGAACAACTGCTCTAATGTCCAGCCCTGGTAACGGCGGTTCCGCTCATCATGGATATGATAGGGTTCGATCTTCCCTGGCTTCAGTTTTGGGAAAGAGAAATTCTCCCTGACCGCCTGCCGGATCGCTTCATTCTGCAGGTGAGAAATAATGGTGTCTTCCGGGAATTGGTTCAGGTAGCCATTCTTGAATACATTCAGGTTATGGGTAAGCTCCTTCAATATTAATTTTTTCTGCACATCGGTGGTGGCCGACTTCTTATGCAGGAAACTGATCAGGTCTTTCAATGGGCCTATCCCGGTCTTTAACCATTCCATACCTTAAAAATAACCTTTTTGCTTACCAATCAAATTCAATCCCACTGCCTTTGGTAAATTTGGGTATGAAGGAACCGCAGCGACTGATAGCCCATTTCGATCTCGATGCATTTTTTGTATCCGTGGAATGCCTCAATAACCCTGAATTGAAAGGCAAGCCATTGATCGTTGGGGGCAACAGCGACAGGGGAGTAGTGGCTGCCTGCAGTTACGAGGCCAGGAAGTTTGGCATCCACTCGGCCATGCCTATGCGAACTGCACTGAAACTTTGCCCGCAGGCAATAGTGGTTGGCGGTACCCGCAGTGAATATTCAAAATACTCCCGCATCGTTACTGAAATCATCGCCAATGCAGCACCGGTATTTGAAAAGGCTTCCATCGATGAGTTCTACATCGACCTGACCGGTATGGATAAGTATCATAAGCCTTTGGAATGGACCCTTGCCCTTCGCCAAAAGATCATGGATACCACCGGGCTGCCTATTTCTTTTGGTATGGGCAGCAATAAGATGATCGCCAAGATCGCGACAGATGCGGCCAAACCGAATGGCTGGCTCTTCATTGAGCCTGGAAAGGAGTTGGATTTCCTCGACCCGATGAAAGTGAATAAGATCCCGGGTGTGGGGGAGCAGACCTATAGCAATCTCCTGCAGATCGGCATTGAGACCATTCAGGAATTACGCCTGGCCAAACCGGAACTGCTGTCGAAATTCCTGGGTAAGCATGGGATCGACCTTTGGAATAAGGCACATGGATTGCACAGAGGGGAAGTAACGCCCTACCAGGAGGCCAAATCCGTTTCCAGTGAAAATACCTTTGAACAGGACAGTACGGACCTGGCCTTCCTGAATACCCAACTGGTGCGGATGACCGAAAAAGTAGCGTACGAGCTAAGGCAGGAAAATAAAATGGCCGGCTGTATCACGGTCAAGATCCGCTATTCTGATTTTGAAACCACCTCCCGCCAGGTGAGTATCCCCTATAGTTACTACGATGATGAACTGATTCCCCACGCCCGGCAATTGTTCGAAAAGCTGTACAAAAAAGGCCAGCCGGTACGCTTGCTCGGCGTGCGGTTGAGCGAGTTGACCGATGAGGCCATGCAGACCAACCTCTTCCAGGATGTGAACCGCAAGGCTGATCTCTACAAGGCCATTGATGCCGTCAAGAATAAGTTTGGCCGCGGTTCTATTAATAAGGCCGGGGGGATGCAGCAATAAACCCCTACTTGTTTTGTAGGAATTTATTATATTCGTCTTCCAACCAACTAAAATTCTTTTTATATGAGTTTGCATTTAGGCGATATCGCGCCCAATTTCAAGGCACAGACAACCGAAGGGGAAATTGATTTCCATGAGTACCTGGGGAATAGCTGGGGAGTACTTTTCTCCCATCCGGCTGACTACACACCGGTATGTACAACCGAATTAGGCAAAACGGCCTTGTTGAAATCAGAATTTGAGAAGCGTAATGTGAAGGTGCTGGCAGTAAGTGTTGACCCGCTGGATAAGCACCTGGGCTGGAGGAATGATATCAATGAAACCCAGCATTGCCATGTTGACTTCCCGATCATTGCCGACGAAGAAAGGGTGGTGGCCAACCTTTATGATATGATCCACCCCAATGCTTCTGAGACCTTTACCGTTCGCTCCCTCTTCATCATTGGCCCGGATAAGAAGATCAAACTGATGATCACTTACCCGGCATCCACCGGACGTAATTTCTATGAAGTATTGAGGGTGATCGATTCCCTCCAGCTGACCGCCAATTACAGTGTGGCTACGCCGGCTGACTGGAAAGCAGGTGACAGGGTGATCGTTGTTCCTGCCGTTAGTACGGAAGACGCGATCAAGAAATTCCCCAAGGGCGTGGAAGTGGTGAAGCCCTACCTGAGGTATACGCCGCAACCCAACCTCGATTAAGTGTTTTTCTTAGGTGAAGAAACTGTCCGGTGCCCACCAGGGTGTCGGACAGTTTTTTTACATTTATAGCAAACCAAACTGACTAATGAGAAAAGTACTGCTCTCTTTTGTAGCAATGGCCGCTGCCTTCACGGCCTTTTCACAAAAAACCATCCTGCATTGCGGGCAACTGGTCGATGTAAGGTCGGGTAAGATGCTCAGCAATATGACCATAGTGGTGGAAGGTAACAAGATCGCTGATGTGCAGCCAGGCTTCCTGAAGGCCGGTGCTACCGACAAGGTGATCGACCTTAAGAACCGGACCGTGATGCCGGGATTGATCGATATGCACGTTCACCTGGAAGGGGAGACCAAGAAGGGCGGGGCGATTGACCGATTTGTGAACAACCCTTCCGATATCGCATTCGAATCATTGAAATATGCCAATGTTACCCTGATGACAGGATTCACTACCGTCCGTGATTTGGGTGGCAGTGGCGTAAACATTTCCTTACGCAATGCAATAGCCAGGGGTCAGGTGGTTGGGCCACGCATTTTTACCGCGGGCAAGAGCATCGCCACGACCGGTGGCCATGCGGATCCTACCAATGGGTATCGCAGGGACCTGCAAGGTGACCCCGGTCCAAAAGAAGGGGTGATCAATGGTGAAGAAGACGCTTACAAGGCCGTTCGCCAGCGCTATAAGGATGGTTCAGACCTGATCAAGATCACGGCCACAGGAGGGGTGCTCAGCCAGGCCAAGGACGGAGCCAATGCCCAGTTCACGGAAGAAGAGGTGAAGGCCATTGTCGCCGCAGCAAAGGATTATGGCTATAAGGTAGCCGCCCATGCGCATGGAGCCGAAGGCATCAAGCGCGCGGTTCGTGGTGGCGTGAATTCCATTGAGCATGGCACCTTCCTCGATGATGAAGGCATTGAACTGATGAAGAAATATGGTACCTACCTGGTGCCTACCATTACCGCGGGTAAGTCAACAGCAGATAGCGCCAAAATCCCCGGCTATTATACGGATATCGTAACGCCCAAGGCACTGGCCACCGGACCCAAGATCCAGGCTACTTTCGCCAAGGCTTACAAGGCAGGGGTGAAGATCGCTTTCGGTACCGATGCCGGCGTGTTTGCCCATGGTAAGAACTGGCTCGAGTTTGTATACATGACCGAAGCAGGCATGCCTATCCTGGAAGCCATCCAATCGGCCACCCTATCAGCTGCCGATCTGCTGGGTGCCACTGAAACATTGGGCTCCATTGAAAAAGGGAAACTGGCAGATATCATTGCCGTTGAAGGCGACCCCGTTAAGGATGTCCAATCGATGGGCAAGGTGAGGTTTGTGATGAAGGATGGTAAGGTCTTCAAACAGGAATGATCCATAGGAAATCATTAATAGCAGGGCCCCGCCAATACTAATGGCGGGGCTTTGCCGTTAAAGAAAGGATAATGATTAACTTTAATAGGAGGTTCGGGCTTTGAAGGAAGGGTAGTGATCTTATCCGATAACAGGTCAACAAGAAACCATGAAACTTATCCATGCCATTGCCGGCCTCATGGCCATCGCTTCACTGACTGCCTGCGACCAAAGCCTGCCCAGGGCCGATCGTAGTAATGCTGCTTCCCTGCCCGGAAGCCAGGCCCAGCCGCTGACCGCGCTGGCCGGACAGGCAGCTGCCGGTAGCGCAGGAGTTAAATTGAATCCTGCACATGGCTTGCCAGGACATCGTTGTGATATAGCCGTTGGTGCCCCACTTTCAGGTGCTTCAACCGGCTCCTTACAGATGCCTTCCCTACCCTCAAAGATCAGCTCTGTTAGTCCGGGTTTGGGAAGCCAGCCTGCTGGTGGCAATATACCTGCCCAACTCGCTGCACAGCCAGGAGCTATAAGCACATCTGTCAATACACCAACCACCATTGCGCCACCTGCATCGGCTGCATCAGGGTTGAATCCCAAACATGGCGAACCTGGTCACCGTTGCGATATTGCCGTAGGGGCACCTCTCTCTTCGGCACCGGCATCCAAGCCAGCGGTTACCTCTACAGCGGCTACTGTTAAGCCTGCTTCCAATGGCCCAGCCAATGGCCTCAACCCCAAGCATGGTGAGCCTGGTCATCGTTGTGATATTGCCGTTGGGGCACCGCTTTCTTCGGCTCCGGTAAAACAAAAAACTTCGACGGTTACCACGAATGTTAACACGCCAACCCCATTGTTGACGAGTTCTTCCTCAGATTCTTCCTCAACAGCCAATACCAATTTCAATCCTGCTACAACGGGCAGTATTCCAGCCAATGGACTCAATCCCAAGCATGGTGAACCCGGCCACCGTTGTGATATTGCCGTAGGGGCGCCGCTGAATTCAAAGAAGCAACAGTAGTATTGGGTTGAAGTGTTTGCCTTCATGCAGCAGTAAGGCAAGAAAAGCCACCGGAAAACTCAACATTAAAAGGCTTTAATTCTCCACTATTGATTAAGTTCAGGAAATGAAACAGCTCCTGACTATCTGCCTGGCCCTCCTGCTGGGCCTTAACCTTTTTGGACAACCTGTTTTTGATATACCCCGGCTGGACTCACAGCTAAACCTCCTGCACCAGCAGCACCGCTTCAATGGGGTGGTGCTCTATGCTGAAAAGGGGAAAGTGAAGTATAGCAAAGCTTTTGGGGTAGCTGATATCCGCAATGGCCAGGCTTTGACGACTAAGTCCTCTTTCAACCTGGCTTCCGTGACCAAGCAATTCGTTTGTATGGGCATCCTGATCCTTGCCGAGAAGGGAAAGCTCCAGGTGGATGATGATGTACGCAAGTATATCCCGGAACTGCCTTACAACGGAATTACCATCAGGAACCTCATGACCCATACCTCGGGGATACCCGAATATTTTGATCTCTTCATGCGTTACCGCTCAACACTCGATACCCTCGATAATGAAGGGATGATAAGGCTATTTGCGGAACGTAAACCTGCATTGGATTTTGAGACGGGGACAAAATGGAATTATTGCAATACCAATTATGTTCTC
This sequence comes from Flavihumibacter rivuli, assembly GCF_018595685.2. Lineage (NCBI taxonomy): Bacteria > Pseudomonadati > Bacteroidota > Chitinophagia > Chitinophagales > Chitinophagaceae > Flavihumibacter > Flavihumibacter rivuli. The sequence continues at coordinate 2,107,209 of NZ_CP092334.1, read as the reverse complement.
CTGAGCTCCATCATTGAACGTGTTTCAGGCCAAAATTTTGCAGCATTCTTCCAGCAGCAGATCGCCAGGCCACTTGGATTAAAGGATACCTATGTCTACAATGTAAAACTCCCCTCCTCACCAGCCAATAGGGTTTTTGGGTTCCGTGAACAGGATGGCAGGACCAGCCTGGAAGACCTGACCGTATTGGATGGGGTGACCGGCGATGGCAATATCTATTCTTCTGCTGAAGACCTGCTGAAATGGGACCAGGCTTTGTATGCGCCCAAACTGGTCAAGGCTTCTACTTTAGCTGAAGCCTTTAAACCGGTAAAGTTGAAAAATGATTCGACCTTTCCTTATGGTTTTGGATGGCGAATTGAGCAGGAAGGGGAAATGGTTTCCCATACCGGTGGATGGGTTGGTTTTGTGAATGAGATATCAAGGGATATCAAGAATAACCGCACCCTTATTGTGCTTTCCAATGGCAGTAACGGGACAGTGTTGCGGGCTACTAAGGCCATGTTCACCGGCAAGCCTTTCAGTTTTCCATCTTCCCAATTGATCAGCAATGTTGAACTTGTCGATGGTACCGGAACCGGTAAAAGAAAAGCTGCTGTACGAATATTGGGCGAGAGGATCACTGCAGTTGGGGAACTGCAGCCATTCCCAGGTGAAGAAGTGATTGATGGTGGGGGAAGGATCCTTGCCCCCGGCTTTATTGATACCCATAGCCATTTGGAAGGATCACTGAAGAAGCAGCCTGATGCCATAGCAGCCCTCAACCAGGGTATCACTACCATCGTTGCCGGGCAGGATGGTGGCAGCAGTTTTATAGACAGCATTAAGCTGGATATGGTGATGCGGCCTGTGGCCATCAATGTGGCTACCTATACCGGACAGACCACCCTGAGGGAAATGGTGATGGGCGAATCGCAACTAAACCGGAAGGCTACTGATGAAGAGATCGGCAAAATGCAGGCTATACTCAAAGAGGAAATGAAGAAGGGTTCATTGGGTCTATCAACCGGATTGGAATACGCAGGCGCTTATTTTTCCAGTAAGGACGAAGTGATCCGCCTGGCCCAGGTTGCGGCTGAATTCAAGGGCAGGTACATGAGTCACCTGAGAAGTGAGGATATAGCTTTGAATGAAGCCATTGACGAGATCATTGAGATCGGAAGGGAAGCCAGATTGCCGGTGCAGATATCGCATATCAAGATCGCTTTGAAGGATGTTTGGGGAACAGCTTCCAACCTGGTTGCGCGGCTCCAGGCAGCAAGGGCCAGGGGAGTTGATATCACTGCAGATTGCTACCCCTATGATTTCTGGCATAGCACCCTGAAAGTATTGTTCCCCAAAACGGATTATACCAACCTGGCCAGCGCTGAATATGCAGTTAACCACACTTTTGATCCATCCGGGTCAGTGTTGGCGAGGTTTGCACCCAATCCTTCCTACAAAGGCAAGACCATTAGTGAGATCGCTGCGATGCGGAAAGAAACTCCGGCGCAAACGATCATGGGACTGATTGCCGAAGCGGATGCGTTCCGGAAGAAGTATCCGGATACCAGTGGGGTGGAAACCATAATGGGCAAATCGATGACTGAAGGGGATATCATCAGTTTCCTCAATTGGGCCCATACCAATATCTGTTCCGATGGTGCCATTGGCGGTCATCCCAGGGCTTTCGGTTCCTTTACCAGGGTATTGGGCTACTATGTGAGGGAAAAGAAGATCATGAGCCTCGAACAGGCCATCCATAAGATGACTGGCTTAGCGGCAGAACAGGTAGGTATAGCCGAAAGGGGAGTGATCGTTCCCGGTTTCTATGCTGACCTGGTATTGCTGGACCCTGCAACTGTCAGGGATAATGCTTCCATCCAACAGCCATCCGCATTGTCCGATGGTATTGAATTGGTTTGGGTCAATGGGAAAATAGTGTATAAGGGTAAACAACCCACGAGGGTTTATCCGGGTCGATTTGTAAGCAGGAAGCCATAAATTTAGGGGATGAGCAATAGTCATAAACCCAAGGCGATAGTTTTAACGAATGGCATGCTGCATAAGGATGATGCCAAAACAGCGCATGGCCTCATCCGTGGTACGGAAAGGTTCACCATCTCTGCGGTGATCGATCATGCACAAGCCGGTAAGGATGCCGGTGAGGTACTGGATGGAAGGCATCGCGGTATCCCCATCTTCGCGAGTGTTGCAGAAGCGCTTAACAATGACCGTTCTATAAGGTATTGCATCATAGGCGTGGCTACCGTAGGGGGAATCCTCCCGCCTGACTTCATGGTCATCATCAGGGACTGTATCAGCATGGGCCTGTCCATTGTGAATGGATTACACGATTACCTGAATGACCATGCAGATCTTGTTGCTCTTGCTGAAGAGAACAGGGTTGAACTGGTCGATATCCGCCGGCCCAAGAAGCGGCAGGACCTGCATTTCTGGTCAGCTGAGATCTACTCCGTAACGGCACCTATCATTGCGGTCCTGGGAACGGATTGTGCACTCGGCAAGCGGACCACCTGCAGGCTGGTGCGAGAGGCTTGTGAGCGGAAAGGCATCAATGCCCAGATGATCTACACCGGCCAAACCGGTTGGTTACAAGGCGGGAAATATGGCTTCATTTTCGATTCAACCCTGAATGATTTCATCTCCGGTGAGATCGAACATGCCATCCTTTCCTGCTGGAAAGAGACCAATGCCGACATCATCCTGCTCGAAGGCCAGTCGGCTTTGCGGAACCCCAGTGGTCCCTGCGGATCAGAATTCCTGGTATCCGGCAACGCCAAACAGGTTATCCTTGTGCATGCACCCAAGCGAAAGCACTTTGATCATTTACCGGAATGGGGTGAAATACCTTCGGTGGCATCAGAGATCGAATTGATCCGTGCCTATGGTTCAACCGTGATCGCAGTCGCCATCAATACAGAACATTGTACAAACGAAGAGGCCTATCGTTACCAGGAGCAATATGAAAAGGAATTGGGTATACCGGTCTTGCTGCCATTGCAGGAGGGCGTTGACCAGGTCATTCCGGTGCTTGAATCACTCCTAAAATCCCGATAAATGAAGATCCTTAGTTACCGTGCCTGGCTGGAGCACCTGCCCCTTACCAAACCCTATACCATCGCCTACAAAACCACTTATGATACGGAAGTGGTCTTTCTTGAATTCGTGTTGGACAATGGGATCGTAGGATTGGGGGCTTCCAATCCATTTGAGGATGTGGTGGGGGAAACCCCGGCACAGGCCCTGGAGAATTTGCAATCTGGCTTTCTTGGGGAATTCATCGGCCGCGATATCAGGCATTTTAACCAATTGATCGATATGGCCGCGCAGCAGTTCCCAGACCGTCCCGGTACGGTTGCTGCGGTTGATATTGCCCTGCATGATGCCTTCGGGAAATTCCTGGGCGTCCCGGTACTGGAGTTTTATGGCAAGAAGGTGGAGCCCCTGCCAACCTCCATCACCATTGGCATCAAGCCGGTGGAAGAAATGGTGGAGGAGGCCAGGACTTACCGTGCACGGGGCTTCCGGAGGTTGAAGATCAAGACCGGACTTGACGTGGATGCTGACATTGAAAGGGTGGTAAAATTGTCCGAGGCATTTGGTGATACCATGAAGATAAGGGTGGATGCCAACCAGGGCTATGGATGGGAGCAACTCCGCCGGTTCATCAGATCGACTTCCCACCTGGGTCTTGAATTGATCGAACAGCCCTTGCCATCCGGTAAGGAGGGTGAATTGACAACCCTCCCAGCAGCAGAGCGCCAATTGCTTGTTGCCGATGAATCCCTGATCAATGCCAGGTCTGCACTGCAGTGGTCACAGCAACCCCAGCCATTTGGGGTTTATAATATCAAACTCATGAAATGTGGTGGGGTAAAGGGTGCATTCGATATTGCCAATATTGCCCGGCAGGCAGGCATATCCCTTTTCTGGGGTTGTAATGATGAGAGCATTGTTAGCATATCGGCCGCACTGCATGCAGCATATGCTTGTCCCAATACCCGGTATCTCGACCTTGACGGTAGTTTTGACCTGGCGCATGACCTGGTAAGTGGCGGGTTCCGGTTGAGTGATGGCATCCTTTATCCAACGGCTGAGCCAGGCTTTGGTTACCGCAACCTATAGGGTTGTATGGATAGGTCGCTAAAGAAAATACTTAAACATATACTGTCTCAATAAACATTATTTATCCAATGCTTAGCAATCAAACGATTGCTTAAATTTATTGGCTGTCAGTTACCTAATTTCCCTAACTTAAACGCACTATGGTGAAAAAACAATTTTTGCTTGCCCTGATATTGGTAGCAGCAGTTTCGGTTAATGCACAGTTTTGGAAAAAGAAAGAATTCACTCCCCTGTTTAATGGTAAGGACCTGAGTGGCTGGACCGCCCACGGAACGGAAAAATGGTATGTCCAAAAAGGTGAACTGGTTTGCGAAAGCGGACCGGATAAACAATATGGGTATCTCTCCACCAATAAAACTTACAAGGACTTTGAACTGCATGTGGAATTCAAGCTGGAAGCCAATGGCAACAGTGGGGTGTTCATCCGTTCTTCCATTGAAGGTACCAAGATCAGTGGATGGCAGGTGGAAGTAGCGCCCCCGGGTTTACATACCGGCGGCATCTATGAATCTTACGGCAGGGGATGGCTGGTGAAGCCGGAGCCGGAAAAGGAAAAAGTATTGAAGGGAAATGATTGGAACAAAATGGTGATCATCGTGAAAGGTGATGAAGTGACCAGCATCCTGAATGATAAGCAAATGGTGCGCCTGGTGGATGAAAAGATCGGCGCCGGTAACGGATTTATCGCCTTGCAGATCCATGATGGTGGTGGTATTAAAGTGCGTTGGCGCAATATCAGGATCAAGGAATTAAAAGAATCTTCAAAATAAGCAGCAGCATGAGCAACAACCAGAACAACTCACGCAGGAGTTTCCTGAGAAACTTCGCGGCCACAACGGCAGCAGTAGCGGCAGGTTCCAGCCTGTTCGCATCAGAAACAACCAATGCCCCCTTTGCCATCCTGAAAAGGAATGCCTATTCTGCCAACGATAATATCAATATCGCATTGATCGGCGCTGGCGGTATGGGTGTGCAGGACACCATCACTGCGCTCCAGGTGCCAGGTGTTAAACTGGTAGCAGTATGCGATCTGTATGATGGTCGTTTGGCCGATGCAAAAAAGCGTTGGGGTAACGATATCTTCACTACCCGCAGTTATAAGGAATTGCTGAACCGCAAAGATATTGATGCGGTGATCATTGCGACGCCTGACCATTGGCACCAGCAGATCTCTATTGATGCCATGCGCGCAGGCAAGCATGTGTACTGCGAAAAGCCAATGGTGCATTCCATTGGCGAAGGCCCTGCCGTGATCAAGGCACAGAAGGAGACCGGAAAGATCTTCCAGGTGGGAAGCCAGGGTGTTTCCTCGCTTGGTAACGAAAAGGCGAAGGAACTCCTGAAAGATGGCGCTATCGGTGAACTCAATTATGCAGAAGGCTTCTGGGCCAGGCATTCCCCTGTGGGCGCATGGCAGTACCCTATTCCTGCCGATGCTTCACCTTCGACAGTAGATTGGGAGGCCTTTATCAGCAATACCAAGAAGCGTCCCTTCGATGCCACCAGGTTCTTCCGTTGGCGCAATTACCTCGATTATGGTACAGGTATGTCTGGTGACCTCTTTGTGCACCTTTTCTCCAGCCTGCATTTCATTACAAGTTCCTATGGTCCCAATAAGGTTTATTCATCCGGTGGCCTGAGGTACTGGAAGGACGGTCGTGAAGTGCCCGATGTATTGCTCGGAACCTTCGACTATGGTCAATCCGCTGCCCATCCGGCATTCAACCTTTCCCTGCGTTGCAACTTCGTGGATGGTACCAGTGGCACTACTTTCCTGCGCCTCGTAGGTAGTGAGGGCTCAATGGATATCACCTGGGATGATGTAACGCTGAAGCGCAACAAGGAGATCGCTTCTGACGATCCGTTCTATATTGAACAGATGAAGAAGGCCGGTAATCCTGTGACCGGAAGGAAAAGGATCCTACCACCGCAGGAGTTCACCTTCAAGGCGGAGCAGGGATACCTCGGTGGGCCTTATGATCATTTTGCCAACTTCTTCACCGCTATCCGCAACAACGGGTCTGTAGTGGAAGATGCCGTGTTCGGTTATCGTGCCGCAGCTCCCGCCCTGCTGTGTAATGATAGCTATAACCAGGACAGGGCCATCCTCTGGAATCCGGAGAGGATGGAACTTGTTGTAAAAAAATAAGTCTAGATCATGCATAAGAAATCGCTTTCCGCAAGCAGCATGGCCATTATTGCGATGGCCATGCTCGCCTGCAATAACCAACCCTCAGGTGAAGCAGGGACGGCTGATTCTGCTGTAACCTTAACTACTGTTACCATGGATTCTTCAGCAGCTCCTGTTGCCCTCTTTGATGGTAAGACACTGGCCGGCTGGCATGCCTACAACAAACCCGGGGAGATCAGGAACTGGGTGGTACAGGATGGTGCACTGGTTTGCCTGGGCAAGGCCCATGGTGATACCGGCGGTGATATTGTAACCGATAAGGAATATGAGAATTTCGAATTGAGTTTCGAATGGAAGATCTCCAAAGGCGGTAATAGTGGCGTCATGTACCATGTTATCGAGGATCCTAAATACAAAGGTCCTTATGAGACAGGTCCCGAGTACCAGGTGATCGATGACATTGGGTTCCCCCAGAAATTGGAAGAATGGCAGAAGGCCGGTGCCGATTATGCCATGAACCTGGCAGATACCACCAAAAAGAAGCTGATGCCAGTTGGGGAATGGAATAGCTCAAAGATCGTTTTCAACAAGGGCCATGTGGAGCATTGGCTGAATGGGGAGAAGATCGTGGAGTTCCAGGCATGGACACCTGAATGGGAGAAGGAGAAGAAGGAAGGAAAGTGGAAGGATTATCCCGACTACGGCTCTGCAAAGAAGGGAAAGATCGCCTTGCAGGACCATGGCGACCAGGCTTCCTACAGAAATATCATGATCAGGGAATTGTAAATAGAAAGTCCGACACAGGTTAAGTGTCGGACTTTTTTTATCAGGAATTCTTTTCCAGTTGTGAGAGTGTTGCCCGGAGGTCTTTCGGGACTTCAGCCGTTACTATATGTTGCTTGCCTTCACTATCCATGAAATGCAGTTCCTTTGCATGCAGCGCGAGCCGGTTCAATAGTGGGCGTTCTTCCAGCACATCCTTCCCGAGTTTGAATTTCTTCTTGATCTGCGAAAGGAATACAGGTTTGCCATCCCCGTAAAGCGGGTCACACACAATAGGATGTCCAAAATGTTTCATGTGCACCCTGATCTGGTGGGTACGCCCGGTGAGGATGCGGAACTGCATCCAGCTGAAATGCGGGAAGCTCTTGATCAGTTCAAATTCAGTGATGGAGGCCTTTCCTTTACGGGCTGTGGTCATCATCCCTTTCTTGGTGGGATGTTCGATGATGGCTTCCTCAATAACACCTTTCTCGTCATAGACCTTTCCGAGTACCAGGCCATTGTAGAACTTGGCTGTTGTCCTTTCTTCAAACTGTTGTGAAAGGAACTTGTGGTTAGCTTCATTCTTGGCAAAGACGATCACACCACTCGTTTCCTTATCCAGGCGGTGGACTGTAAAGATCCTTCCATACTTTTCCAGCAGCAGATCCTTCAGGGACGGCTCCGATTGTTCCCGGTCGGGAACGCTCAAAAGGCCTGCCGGCTTGTTGATGGCAATCAGGTCTTCGGTCTCCAACAATATTTCCAATGCTTTCATATTTGATCGATCTGGCACAGCAATAGGGTTAGTCGGCCTGCTTCTTAGCGGACTTATTAAAGTGCTTCAGGATACGCACTTCCTTTTCATTCAGGTAACGCCACCTGCCGCGGTTCACGTTCTTCTTGGTCAGGCCGGCGAACATCACGCGGTCCAGTCCCTTCACATCATATTTCAGGTGTTCGAAGATGCGGCGTACGATGCGGTTGCGGCCGCTGTGGATCTCAATGCCGATTACGGACTTGTCCTTGGGATCAGCATAGCCCAGTGCATCCGGTGCAATGAAGCCATCTTCGAGGGTGATACCATTGAGGATGGTTTCGAAATCGGTCTTGGTAAGCGGACGGTCAAGTTTCACTTCATATACTTTCTTGATTCCGTGTTTGGGGTGGGAGAGGATCTGGGCCAATTCACCGTCGTTGGTCAGCAGCAAAACCCCGCTGGTATTGCGGTCCAGGCGGCCGATAGGGTATACCCTTTCATCAGTCGCCTGCTTGATCAGGTCCAGTACGGTCTTGCGGCCTTGCGGATCGTCGGTGGTAGTGATATAATCCTTAGGCTTGTTCAGCAGGATATATACGTTGTTCCTGGAAAGGAATACTTTCTTGCCCTTCACTTTCACTTCATCCTTTGCGGTAACCTTGAAGCCGGGTTCAGTGACCAATTGGCCATTCACGCTAACAATACCCTGCTTTACCAGTTCAGCAGCTTCACGCCTGGCGCAAACACCGGCATGGGCAATGAATTTGTTCAGTGGCATAGGCTCAGTGCCGGTCACAGGCTTATTTGCCGGGGCAGGTGTCGCAGGCTTACGGTCTGCAGTAAACGAAGTTTTCTCTTCCTGCTGAAAGGATTTTTCCAGTCGGGATGCAAATTTGCTCTTTGCCTGGCGGGGATTTGTTCCTGTTCCAACAGTTGGCTTTTCTTCTCTCTTCCCACGGTCTCCTTTCCTGTTATTATCGAAGGGCTGGCTGTTGGCCTTTTTCTGGCGCCTCTCATTATAATGTTGGTTGATCTCGTCTTCACGCTCCTTGCGCTCAACCCTTTTTTCCTGGCGGTAGGCTTCCTTTACGGTGCCGGACTTTTTCTTGTTCGCGAATTTCTCGAACCCGGTAGTCTTTTTCATTTTGTAGTAGTTTACTGTTTTTCAACAGGGATGGCGGCAAAATTACAAAAGACAGGCCAGATGCCTGTCTTTTTGTGGGTTTATTGGGAACAGATTAACGAGCTTCATGCTTTTGGTGTCGGCGTTTCAGTTCCTCCAGCACCTTCTGTTGTGCTGGTGAAAGTACGCCACCCATTGCTTCTTTATGCTTGACTGCCAGGGCTTTCAATTGCTTTTTCTGCTCTTCCCTGCCAATGGCTTCATTGGCCCTGATCACATCGGCCTGCTCCCGGAAGCTTTGTTGCAAACCCTGCATTTTTTCTTTCTGGGCAGCATTGAGGTCCAGTTTGATGGCCATTTTTTCCAGTCTTGCCTTTGCGTCCACTTCTTTCATGGCCTTTCTTTCTGCTTTCATTTTTTCAAGCTGTTCCAGTTGCTGTGGGGTGAACACGGACTTCCTCTTTGCATCATAGTCCTTCCTGAGTTGTTCCTTTTGCTTTTTGTATTCGCCAAGGGTCAACTGGTCATTGTTGTACAGCGATTGCATTTTCTCCTGTTGTTCCTTGCGGAGTTTTTGCATTTCCTTCTGCTGGCTTTCCGTAAGTTTTAGTTGCCCGGCAAATGCCTGCCTGGATTTGCCCTGGTGATGATTTCCTATGCCTCCTTTATGGTGTTGAGCTGCAACAGTTCCTGCACCCAGGCCCATGATCATCAGTAATGTCAGTAGCTTTTTCATTTTTCCTTCTTTTACTAAATAGACCAGTATTCGATTCCTGGGTTTAATTGTTAAATGGGAATTAACATCAACCTGTTATTTGTCATGCGTGATTGTGCTATTTAAATGTATTGGGCCACAAAGACACGAAGACTCGAAGTAACACAAAGGCGCCTTTGTGTTACTTCGAGTCTTAGAGCCTTCGTGGCCTAAGCCCCGTCGCTTAGGTTTTGCCTTCTGACCAACGGGTAAATGGAAGTATTGGTGACCTGTTGGTCATATGCCGATGCAGCTGATCAGGCAGATTGTGCATTTCCGGGTTATGCAAAACCGTGAGAGGGCGGCCAGGAAAAACTTGTCCAGGTCCGCCAGTAATACAAAAAAGAAAACTCCTGAAACGAAAGGGGAAGCAGTAACCAAAAAAGTAATTACAGCTACCGGGAAAGATTGGATGGAAGGGCTTCCTGCCCCGGCCCAAAGGGCATTGACTGGTGCAGGGATCACTACCTTGAAAAAACTTTCTTCTTTTACTGCCGCTGACCTGTTGGCATTGCATGGCTTTGGACCTTCCAGTATTCCAAAGGTCCGGGAACTCCTGTATGCCAAAGGCTGGAAACTAAAGGGTGATTGAATCCCTGATCCCCTTCCTTCTCAATAAAATTTGATTAGCCCTTATTGGCCAATTGTCCGCAGGCGGCATCAATATCCTTACCCCGGCTCCTGCGCAGGCGGACATTCACCCTTTGTTTTTCGAGGTAATGCATGAAGGCCATGGTCTTGTCCTCATCGGGCTTTTCGAATGCGGCCAGGTCAATGGGGTTGTATTCGATGATATTGATCAGGTCCACCGGTACCTTGCGGTAGAGTTTCACCAGTTCATCTGCATCCTGGAGGCTGTCATTGAAATCCTTGAACAGGATGTATTCGAAAGTGATCTCGTTGCCGGTCTGCTGGTAGAAATAGTTCAGCGCTTCCACCAGCGACTTGATATTATTGGTGTCATTAATGGGCATGATCTCATGGCGCTTGGCATCGTTGGCAGCATGCAGGGAAAGGGCCAGTTTGAAACGTACCTTGTCATCGCCCAGCTGCCTGATCATTTTGGCGACACCGGCGGTGGATACTGTAATGCGGCGGGGACTCATGCCCAATCCTTCCGGTGAGCTGATCATCTCGATCGCTTTTAGTACATTCTTGTAGTTGAGCAAGGGTTCGCCCATCCCCATGAAGACGATATTGGTCAGTTTCTTTCCATAGGCTTCTTCGCTTTGCTTGTTGATAAGCACCACTTCATCGTAGATCTCATCAAATTCCAGGTTGCGCTTGCGGTCCATGTATCCAGTGGCGCAGAACTTACAGCTCAGGGAGCAACCGATCTGGGAAGAAACGCAGGCGGTCTTGCGCTCATCGGTGGGGATGAGTACGCCTTCCACCAGGTGGCCATCAACCGTACGGAAACGGCTTTTGATGGTGCCATCGGCACTGAACTGGGTGGTGTCCACCTTCAATGCGGGGAGGGAGAAATGCTCTTCCATCTTGTTCCTCAGATCCTTACTCAGGTTGGTCATGTCTTCAAAGCGATGGGCTTGTTTGGCCCACAGCCATTCATATACCTGCTTAGCGCGGAACTTTTTCTCGCCAATTCCTTCAAAATACTGCTCCAGTTCCTCTTTGCTGAGCTGCCTGATATTCTTCTTTGCCAATTTTAACATGCTGCAAAAGTACGATAGATTCGGGGAACAGGGTCCCCGAGGCCTTTTAGCCTCCTGAAATGCAGGCTGGGTGGGTATAAACGGGTTCCCTGGGGGCTTGTCAGAACCAATCCCCGCCTTGGGGGGCGGCAATCCAAAATTCAATTCTATCTTGCAACCCCAAATTGCCCATATGAACAAAGTTTATGTAATAGACGCCGTTCGAACCCCTATAGGTCGCTATGGTGGTTCCCTGCGGAATGTGCGTCCCGATGACTTGCTGGCTAGCGTGATCAAAGCCCTGGTGCAGCGAAATCCTTCCATTGATGTGAATGCTATTGAAGACGTGATCGCCGGGGCTGCCAACCAGGCTGGTGAAGACAACAGGGATGTTGCGCGGATGGCGGCATTGCTGGCCGGCCTTCCTGTAAGCGTTGCCGGAAATACCGTGAACCGCTTGTGCGCTTCAGGCCTGCAGTCTATTATGGATGCGGCCAGGGCCATCAGGTGCGGGGAAGGCGAATTGTATATAGCAGGTGGAACGGAAAGCATGACCCGTGCCCCCTTTGTCATGGCCAAGGCCGATGGCGCCTGGGCTAGGAAACAGGAGATCCATGATACCACCATTGGCTGGCGCTTTACCAATAAGAAACTGGTGGATATGTACCATCCCTATTCCATGGGGGAGACAGCCGAGAATGTAGCCAGGCAATGGAAGATCTCCCGTGAGGAACAGGACCTTTTTGCCCTGGCCAGCCAGGATAAATATGCTGCTGCCCTCGCAGCCGGGAAATGGTCTGCGGAGATCATTCCCATTGAAACCACCGAGAACAAGGAGCCGACCATAGTGGACAGGGATGAACATCCCAGGCAAACCTCGTTGGAAAAGCTGGCTGCATTGAAACCGGCTTTCGCCAAGGATGGAACGGTAACAGCCGGGAACTCCAGCGGTATCAATGATGGTGCTGCTGCCTTGTTGCTGGCCAGTGAAGCTGCTGTGGTGAAGTATGGGTTGCAGCCCCTGGCTGAAATTATCTCCATGGCAGTTGCCGGAGTGGACCCATCGATCATGGGTATCGGACCGGTTCCTGCTTCCCAAAAGGCCTTGCAACGGGCAGATATAACCGCAAATGACCTGGTATTGGCAGAACTTAATGAAGCCTTTGCCTCCCAGTCATTGGCCTGTGTCCGCGACCTGGGACTTGATCCCGCAAAGGTGAATGTGAATGGTGGTGCGATCGCTATGGGGCATCCACTGGGTTGCAGTGGATCGAGGATATCCGCGACCCTTCTACATGAGCTGAAGAGAAGGGGAGGTGGTTATGGATTGGCCACCATGTGCGTGGGTGTGGGGCAGGGTGCGGCCATCGTGTATAAGGGCTTGTGATCATGAGGTCTGGAAAGCTTTTTTTAAGGTTCAAATACAGTGGAATTTGGGGAGAAGCCAAAACTTCTCCCCAAACTATTCTTGTGGCTCCCGCTTATCGCTTCAGGCGATTTCATTAGTACAGGGATCTTATCCTGAAGGCTACCTTCATCCCAATTTAACTCCGTGGCTCAGAATGGTTGGACTAATTTAATTGTACCATTAAACCATTAGCCATGATACGCAACAAACATTCCCTCGCCGGCCTTTTGGCCATTGTAATTTGCTCCCTGAGCAGTTTTACCAACCCAGTACCTTACCCCATGCCAGATCCCTTGGCTGATCCGGGTAATTCCCAGAACCGTCTCAGGATCCGACTACCCTGGGACGTTGTTTCCGAAAGGCATTATTCGGATGATGCCGGTTGTTATGAACGCCAGCTTTGGTACAAGGGCAATGCCATTCTTTTCATCACCTGTCCGGGCAGTAAGAAGAATACTGCTGCCGGTGACCATAGCGGGGATTCTCCCTTCCTTGCCAGGGAATTCTTGACCCAAAGGGAGGGTACTGAAGGCAAGGATGAGAAAGGTAACTGGTGGAAGTATGTGAAACTGGATAACTATATCATTGGCTATGCCAACGTCACTGACGAGCAAAAAGCCAGGTTTGACCGAGCCATGAAAAGCATCAAACTGAAGAAGGGTGATCTTGTTTCACCAGATGAACTGTATTGATTTCAGGAGGGGTAGCTACCTGGATTAAACAGGATTGCATTGATTCTTAAAAAAAGTCCCGTCGCCTTTTGGGCCTCGGGACTTTTTGTGTATTACAATATTTAATCCTGGTTGTTGTTTACTGACCAAATAGTATTTGGACCGAAATGAAAGTGGAATGTTGGGAAATTGCCAGTATCTGCAGCAATCATTCAGGAACTACTGGTTGTCAAAATGGCTTGCTACTAATTCAGCAACTACATTCTTATGATTTGACCATTACCACAGGTAGAAAGTAATTCCTGTTGTGGGGTTTCCCAAAAATAGACCCTGCTTTCATGACAAGCTATTACGCTTAGGTAATACCCCGCACCGATATAGATCCTGGAGGAATCCCATGCGAAAACATAAGTAAACTGACTCCTGTAATCTTTGCTGTTCACTGTGCAGTTTTGACTGGTAGTGATATTGTAGGTTTCAGATGTTCCGGTAAAAGTTCCCTTTACATTTTCCATTACACCATAATTGTATTTACAATTAGTATTGCTTTTCACGGAATCGATTCCTTTCAGGTCGAACCTTATGCTGTCTGTGGGTTGGTTCAGGTTGATGGCACAGATCCTGGAATCAGAGATATCCAAGGATTTTAACTTCTGTGAATAGAGATGAAGTGCCTTGATGGGTTTGTCATCAACTGGTGCAATAAACAAGGTGTCCTGCTTTACGCTGTATTCTATATCATTTAGGTCATTGCCGACTAGATGGAATCCGTTTTGGCCATTTTGAACAAAAATGGTATCAATATCTTTTACCACTAAGTGCCGGATGTTTTCCGGGAAAGGTAAATTAGGACGAATAGGTTTAATGTCTTCCTTGTTCTTTTCGCAAGAAAGCAGGATCGTGACTATGCTTAATAGCACGAATAGTTGTAGTCTCATGTTATAAAGAATTGAATAAAGGGACTTGCCGCCGGGATTTGACCTTAGTATTAATTTTTCCTGTTGATGATAAAACTGCTGTTTTGTTTTTCGAACCCGATTTTTGGGTAATAATCCAATGCTGTAGGAACTGAGAGCAGCAGGATCATTGATTTATCGCCAAGTTCTTTTTGGGTGATCTCTACCAGTCGCTTTCCAATTCCTTTTTTCTGGTGCAATGGATGTATGGCTAAATCTGCCAGGTAGCATGACCAGACCCAATCTGTTATGGATCTTGCTACACCAATAAGTTTTTCTCCCAGCCATGCTGTAACAATAATGTTTGAATTGGCGAACATTTCTGCTATTCTTTCCTTGTCGTCAACCGGCCGGATTAATTGGGCGCTTTTGTACAATTCTATGATTTGATCTGGCTCTGGGATAAGGTTTATTTTATACTCAATTTCCATATTGAAAAATTTAAATAGTTGACTGTTGTTTTCTATTTAATGTTGTATGTGTTTTTTGCATCATTGATCATTTCCTCTTCCGATTTACCCAAATTGAATAAATAGCTGGGAGCCAGAATTTTTTGAATTGATGAAATATTGATCCGGATAACCGAAAGGATTGGGAAACTATTCCCATACCTGTTGATCAAGATCTTCCTGAATTCCTCAAATGAATTGTTGCCATCGTTTCCAAGTATTGTGGCTTCCCCGTAGATCTTAAAGCCCTTTTGCCTGAACACATCTATGGAGCTAAAGCATACTTTAGGATTGGTCTGAATGTTCTTGACACTGCCTGGTGATGAGATGTTGGCAATGATTATAGTTTTATTGTCCAGGCATAGGAACATTTCTTTTGGCGAAACATTCGGCTGCCCGGATTCGCTAGTAGTGGCAAGCCAACACAGCACATTTCCATTGATCTCTTCAATTTGATCCTGTTTTAAGTAGTTCATTTTAACTGTCTATTATAGATTAACAGATCAAAGGGCTGGATCAATTGGGTATTTAAAGAGGGGTATTAACTTTCAAGCCGGCCTGAAGTGGTTACTTTAGTATTTGCCTTATTTGCGCTAAATGATTGAGATTATGTTCAGCAATTTTTATCATTTCTTCCCTAAGTGTCCGTAAGCCAGTCGCGCTATGTACAAATTCCTTATTCCCGTACTGGTCAAAATACTTGTTACACAAATAGATGCTTACATCCCTGCATGCTTTGTATTGATTAGCGGCTAACTGTAACGGATATGATTCATACTCAAGATTTTTGGCCCATTGGTCCTGGTCAAATGCCCAGAGTACCTGTTTGGGTTCTGCTATGATCCGCTTTATCCTTTCAAGAAGAACTGATTCTGCATCCGCCAGGTGAATAAGGATCTCTTTTACCGTCCATTTGTCGGGTGATAAGGATAATTCTAGCTGGGCTTCGTCCATTATGAAACAGCGTAGGGTTTCTTCCCTGGATTCAGTGAGCCGGCTGATAAGTTCTTCACGCTCCATTGGTCATAGATTTTGCATTGATGATTTGCAAGATTAGGATTGTTTCCCGGATGGTGTACTTGATAAAAATCAATTAATCAGTGACTGTATTTTTTCCGGAACCTACTTAAGGTTTCAGGTGTAATGCCGAGGTAAGATGCTATATAACTGAGGGGTACGTAATTGATGATTTCACCATTCTGCTTCATAAACCTTAAGTATCTTTCTTCAGCATTGTATTGCAGGTATTCGAGTATCCTGTTTTCTGCGGCAACAAAGCATTTGGCGTTAAAGAGCTTTTCAATTTCGGTCCAGCGGGGCATTTGTTGTTTTAATTCCCCTACCACATCCCGATGGATGATCGATAATTCGCAATTGGTTAGACAAACAATATTCCACCGGGATGGTTTATGGAAGTTGATCCCTTCTATATCTGAAATAAAATCACCTGGTTTTGCAATGAATTTGGTTACTTCCTTCTCCCCGGTATTAAAATATTCGCGTAGCAAGCCTGAAACAACAAATCCAACTTCCTTCACATCCTCACCTGATCTCAGAAAGTAATCCCCTTTTTTATAGCTTTTTGGCCTAAAATAGTCGTAGGCAATTGCGGTCTCTTCTTTGGTAAGGCTAAATGTCTCTTGCAGGATTTCCTTTAAATCAAAATGATTGCTTGTCATATTTTGTAAAGAGATGGCGTTACTGTCATTACCATAAGTTAATAATTGATTTCCGGTATTTTGGTGGTTTTAGGAAACCTAACTTATAATTAACACATCGTTAAAATGATATCCGGGATTGATCATTTTTACCCCTTAATCCTGACTGTTGATAGCAGTTTTATACAGGTATTGATAGAGGTGATGCCTGCATTGAAAGGATCCTTCCTTACGGATCCGATTGAAAGAGGCGAAGTGAATTGGAGTTTTCTGACCGGTCATTCTTCTTTGTTGGCTGAGATAGGTCTGTTAAGAAAATTGGAAGGATTAATGATCTGGATTGGCCTTGATCAAATGAATCTGATTCGTCCTGCCAATTTAAATAGTGAGGTTGGACTGTTTAAGTCAGTAAATTAGTGCTTCGTATTGTTTTGTGTTTTCTAAACATTTAATGTGGACAGTTTATTTGTACTGATTAATAATGATCTGCTGGCCTGGGAAGATGCCCGGTTACATATAGCCGATCTTTCCTTTCAGAGGGGGTATGGCATCTTTGATTTTTTCAAGGTGGTCAACGGCAGGCCTGTTTTCCTGGAGGACCATCTCGATCGTTTCTTTTATTCCGCCGAAGCGATGCGTCTCTCGCCCATTCCGGACAGGTCATCTTTGATTGCCCAATTGGACAGGCTGATGGCGGCCAATCAGCTGCCTGAATCTGGAATTCGGTTAACCCTAACCGGTGGTTTTTCACCAGATGGCTATATTCCTGTCACCCCCAACCTGGTGATCACGCAGCAACCCTTACAACTGGCCCGGGAAGTATCCTCCACCGGCATCGTGGTCATCACCCATGCTCACCAGCGCCAATTGCCGCATATCAAATCCATCGATTACCTGATGGCGGTATGGCTGCAACCATTGGTGAAATCCTCATCGGCGCAGGATGTGCTTTACCATAACCATGGTTTTATCACGGAATGTCCCCGTTCCAATGTTTTCATCGTCAACCAGGCTGGTGAATTGGTAACTCCTGGCAAGCACGTCTTGCACGGCATTACCCGTAAGAAGGTCCTGGGGCTGGCTCAAGGCATGCTCCCCATTGTGGAGCGGGAGATCCATCTCGAAGAACTGATGCAGGCGAAAGAGGCCTTCATTACCAGTACCACCAAGCATATCCTGCCGGTTTGCTCAGTGGATGGGATGGCCATAGGGAACGGCCAGCCCGGTCCGGTTGCCCAAGCGCTGGGGAATGCCTTATTGAAGTTGGTATTCGGGACTGAAGGGTAGGGGTAGGGTGAGTGATCTTTTTACCAGTCATTTTAAACCTCATCGGGGTCTCCCGTAGGGGACTGCGATCAAACCTTTACCCCATCGGGGTCTCCCGCAGGGGACCCCGATGTACTTTCAACCTACTATTCATCAGGGTTCCTTTCAGGAGACCCTGCTGGGGTAAAGATGCAGGTAAACGGTAGCAGACCCTGCTGGAGTGAAAATATAGCTATCCTGCTATTCATCAGGGTCCCCTCTGGGAGACCCTGCTGGGGTTAGATAATAATTTATGCTTCAACCAGCTGATCTGATCTTTCAACTACCCATTGGTCATAAGACACAACGGGGGCGACTGGGGCTATTAAATATTATCACACCATAGGAGTTCTTTTCGAGAGTCACCGATGGAACTCCATCCTACCATTCATCAGGGTCCCCTGCGGGAGCCCTGATGGGGTGAAAAAGTAGTCCCCGCTGATCCCAACCCCGGAAATTGATGCTTCATACCCCCTCTTAACCGGTCCTTAGAAATCCTGTTGTAGAGATGGTCCAGTTTTGTAGATTGCAAAAAATCTTTGATATGAAAAGACTGCTTCTTTCCTGCTTAATGGCCCTGGGTACTGTCCTGGTTGCCCGGGCCCAGACCGATACTGCCTATGGCGATTACCTGGGTAAATACAAATTCCCTGATGGGAGTGTGGTACCCGAGGTCGAGGTACTTCTTGAGACAGGCACCCTGATGATGAATTCCCCTGCCGGGAACTCTCAGCTAACAAGGGAGAGTGGCGACAGGTTCACCATTGTGAATTTCAATGGAACTGCTGATTTCAAGCGGAGTGACTCAACCAAGAAAGTATTCGCTGTGCACATTGAAGCTATGGGCTATATCCTCGATGGTACGAAGGATACCAGTACCAATACCTGGTCCTGGTCCCTGGTGATCACCGATGAAAAGTTATGGGCAGATAAAAGAAAGTAATGGTCCCTTCAAGTAAATGGCCCCCAAACGGGGGCCATTGCTTTATTGAAAATTGAAGTTGGCCAGGTCCTTCTGGGCAATGCTTTGCTGCTCTCCCTGCTTCAGGTTCTTCACCACGCATTTGCCTTCTGCCAGTTCCGTTCCCCCGATGATCACGGCAAAGGGGATTTGCTTCTTGTCGGCATACTTGAACTGCTTGTCAAATTTCGCCTGCTCATGGTAGATCTCGCAGGCAATACCATTGGCCCTGAGTTGCTGCATGAGCCCGAATGCAGCCAGGCACTCTGCTTCACCAAGGTTAAAGAACAGCACCTTTGTCCCGCTGTGTACTGCAGCAGGGAAGAGGTTCAGTTCTTCCATCACATCGTAGATACGGTCTACACCGAAGCTGATGCCCACACCCGGGACATTGGGCACACCGAACAAACCGGTAAGGTCGTCATAACGGCCACCCCCGCCAATGCTGCCCATTTGCACGTTCAATGCCTTGATCTCAAAAATGATCCCGGTATAATAGTTCAATCCCCTTGCCAGTGTGAAATCACAAACCACATTCGATAGGTTGGGGGTCCTTTCCAGTATATAACTGATCTCTTCTATCCCCTTCTGTCCAATGGATGATGCCCCCAGCAATTCCTTCACCTGCCCAAGCTTTTCTGCATTGCTGCCGTCAACGTTCAAGTATTGTTCTATGATGGCAATCTGTTCCGTTGTCAATCCTCTTTGGGCCAATTCTTCCTTCACCTTCTCCATGCCGATCTTGTCGAGCTTGTCAATGGCAATGGTGATATCGGTCATCTTGTCGGCGCCGCCACATACTTCCGCCAGGGCAGCAAGGATCTTACGGTTGTTGATCCTGATCTCAACGGTGATGCCTAAACGACGAAAGACTTCTGCGTAGATGCTGGTCAGTTCCACTTCATTGATCAGCGACTGACTGCCTACCACATCGGCATCGCATTGGTAGAACTCGCGGTAGCGGCCTTTCTGTGGACGGTCGGCCCTCCATACAGGCTGTACCTGGTAGCGTTTGAACGGTAGCGTGAGTTGTCCATGATTCATGGCCACGTAACGCGCGAAGGGAATGGTGAGGTCGTAACGCAGGGCCCTCTCCGTAAGGTTCTTATCATTCTTTCCCTGCAATACCTGTTCAAAGGCGTTCCTGGCCTTCTCGATATTCTTTGGGTCTCCCAATCCATTGTTCAGGATCTTGAAGATCAGTTTATCGCCTTCTTCCCCATACTTGCCCATCAGGGTGTCGAGGTTTTCCATGGCCGGTGTTTCCAGGGGCTGGAATCCATAGAGTTCGAAAACGGTCTTGATGGTAGAGAAGATATAGTTGCGCTTGCGTACCACTTCTGGTCCAAAATCACGGGTGCCTTGTGGCAGGGAAACTTTACTCATACGCTTATTTCAATTTGTGTGGTGCCTTTCTCACTTCATAAGGTTACCACTATAGGCTTTGTTGTTTGTTGAATGATGATGGCGCCTTACCTGGAAGGCACAGCATATTTCTCAATGATGCGGTCGCAGGCTTCCGAGATCATGGCGAATACTTCATGGTATCCGGGCTCAGGGCCATACCAGGGATCAGGGACATCCATAGCATCACCTGGGTAAACCTCTTCCATCAACAGCTTTACCTTTTTTCCATCGAAGCCCGACCTTGCGATGCGGCGCATGTCATCGATCACATCTGCTGCCATGGCATAGACGAGGTCATACTGTTGCAGGTCATGGGCCACAAACCTCCTTGCCCTCTGCCTGCTGATATCGATACCATTCATCTTGGCCACCTTTTGCGACAGGTGGTGGGGCGCTTCCCCAACATGGTAGCCATTGGTACCGGCGCTCTCAACGGTCCAGTCCAATCCCGCCTGCCTTGCCTTATGCTCCAGGATTCCCTCTGCCAGTGGACTGCGGCAGATATTACCCAGGCAAACCATTAACACTTTCATGCCGCAAAAATAGGTTAAAATGATCAGGGCCGGTTTATGGAATCTTTTCCCGCCCGCGTCATAGATGCAAACACAGCGCTGCGTTTAACCATCACCTTTAGTCATCAAAACCAAATTGTATGCAAGCAGAAACTATTTTGCGCAGCGATGTGCTGGACATCCTTTTCGAGCACCGCAACAAGCAATATGGCGCTTATACCCTGCGCAGGGATTACCCCCGCCACCTGAAATTCAGTCTCGGCATCATGGGTATTCTCATAGTGCTGGCCATTGGATTTTCCCAGCTAAATAATAAGGACAATGGCAACAGGCATTCGTTCCTTCTGTTGAGTGACGGTCTAGATAGTATTAAGTTGGTAGTGATAGATCCCCCGCCTCCCGCTCAGCCCACACCGCCACCCGTTCCCAGGCCTAAGGCTACTATCCAGTCAACCACCCCGTTAATTGTAAAGGACCTGGTCAAACCGGACATGCCTACGGTGGAGGAGATCGACAATGCCGTGATCGATACCCGCACTAGCGAAGGTGACCCTGACGACAATGTCCAGCAGGGACCGGCAGGACCTCCTTCCAATACACCAGCTGCGCCCATTCCCCCGCCTGCAGAAGAAGCTCCAACGATCTTCATCAAAGCCGAGATCATGCCCGAATTCCCCGGCGGTACCGCAGCCCTTCACAGGTGGTTGTCGAAGAACATCCGGCCCAATGAAGACCAGGAGCCAGGGTCAAGGATAAGGGTGCTGGTAAGGTTTGTTGTAGGGTCAGATGGCCGGATCGAACAGGCCTTCATATTACAAACCGGTGGCGAAACCTATGATAATGAGGTTTTAAGAGTTGTGAAAAAAATGCCAGACTGGATTCCCGGCCAGCAGAATGGTAAAAAAGTCCCTGTCTATTTCTCGCTCCCGGTAATATTTGAAGCGCCGGAACAGTAGATTTTTTGCTATCTTGCCCAACCCAACCAATCGCATGATATGACTGGCAGTACACAGGATAACAGGAGGAAACAATACAGCCTGATGCGTTCCATTCTCGACTATGGAATGGGGGCCTTAATTCTGCTCTTTGGCGTTTTCTTCCTGCTTTCTGAAAGATTCGGCTTCAATTTTGATATGGAACCATTCTTTAAGTATTTCTTCGGCATCCTCTGTATCGTATACGGAGGATGGCGTATTTACCGTGGTTACCAAAAGAACTATTATTCTTAACCAGCGCTAATCCTGATTATGCTTCAACGATTGACCAGATGGTCTGCCATATTAATGACGGCCGTTGCCTTGAGCAACTGTAACAACCAGCCTGTTCAGCAACGCCAGGAAACCACTACCAGTGGCACCATCCATATCAGCGTTGATGAATCCTTTAAACCCGTTATCGATTCCCAGATCAAAGTGTTTGAGGCTTCTTACCCAAATGCAAGGATCATTCCGCATTATAAGTCTGAGGCCGAGTGCATCAAGGACCTGCTGGTGGACAGCATCAGGATGGTGATCATCACCCGCCAGTTGCTGCCGGTAGAGGAAACAAGACTAAGTGATACCCTTTCCTTTATCCCCATACAGGGAAAGATCGCCTTCGATGCGGTGGCGCTGATCGTCAACAACCAGATGAAGGATTCCATTCTTGATATGACCGATGTGCGTTCCATCCTGAAAGGAACCAGTGCCTATAAACTGAGGCCGGTAATGGATGGGCTCACTGCTACCAGTACGGTTCGTTATGCTTTGGATTCCATCCTTGCAGGGCAGCCTATGAGCAAGGAGGTAACTGCGGCCACTTCCAGCCAGGGCGTGATCGATTATGTCGCCGAGCATAAGGATGCCATTGGATTTGTAGGCGTTAGCTGGATCGGCAATCCGGAAGACCCTGCCCAGCTGTCCTTCCAGAAAAAAGTGACCATTGCCTCTGTCCGCTGCGGCATCTGCCCCGAAGAGACCTATGTGAAACCTTACCAGGCCAATATTGCCATGAGGAGGTACCCCATGGTCAGGAGCCTGAACTACATTTTAAAAGAAAATTATGAAGGTTTGGGAAGCGGATTTGTCAACTTTCTCATCTATGAAAGAGGACAGTTGATCTTCAGGAGGTCTTACCTCTGGCCGGCACGTATGCAGTTTGAGGTAAGAAATGCAGGAATTAATGAGTAAGGTTTAACTATTTCAATATTTTTACAACTCGACTAAAAACAGACTAAGCAAATGAAGAAATCCTTTTACAGCCTTGTAACTGCCGCGCTCCTTGTCGGTAATACACTGTTTGCGCAGAGCCTGGAACAGGGAAAGAAGCTTTTCGGTTATGAGCGTTACAAGAGCGCTAAAGACAATTTTGAGAAGATGCTGGCTGCCAATCCCAATGATATGATGGCGACCTATTGGCTGGGCCAGACCATGATCGAATTGAAAGATATTGAAGGTGCCAAGGCTTTGTACCAGAGGGCTTTGTCTACCAATGGCAATGCTCCTGAACTGCTGGTGGGAATTGGCCATATCGAGTTGCTGGAAGGCAAGAAGGAAGAAGCCCGCCAGCGCTTTGAAACCGCTATCAGCCTGACCAAGGGAAAGGATATCCGCATTTACAATGCCATCGGTTACGCCATTGTCAACTCCAAGGATGGTGATGCCAATTTTGTGATCGAGAAGCTCTCCCCCATGACCACCCAGAAGGGATTTAATAGTCCTGAGACATGGCTGGTGATCGGTGATGCTTACCGCAAGCTGGTTGACGGTGGTAATGCCATCCAGTCTTATCAGAAGGCACTGGCCCTTGATCCCAACAATGCTGCGGCCAAACACAGGATGGGTAAACTCTACCTGACCCAGAAGAATACCGAAGTATTCCTGCCTGCTTTCGAAGATGCAGTTCGCCTGGACCCCAATTATGCACCTTCTTACTACGAGATGTATTATTACTGGTTCAACCGCGATATCAACAAGGCGAAGGATTTCTATGATAAATTCCTGGCTGTGTCGGATCCTGATCCATCCAACGATTACGAGAAGACTTCTATCCTCTATGCTTCCCGTCGCTATGATGAGGCCATCAGCACTGCCAAGGGTTTCATTACCTCCCTAGGTGATAAGGCTGACCCACGTTATTACAAGCTAATCGCTTACAGCTACGATGAACTGAAGGATTCCGTTAATGCCAAGAACTACCTCGACCAGTATTTTGCCAAGCAGAAGGCCGATGGTTTCGTTCCAAAGGATTATGAATTCAAGGCCCAGCTCTACAGCAAATTCCCCGGTAATGAACTGGAAGTGCTGAACAGCTATAACAAGGCCATTGCACTGGATACCGCTTATGAATCCCGCCTTGAAATGATGACCAACGCTGCTGCCCTGGCCAAGAAGACCGGCAACCGCGCCGCTGAGGCTGATTTCCTGGGCCAGATCTACAATACCCGCAAGACCACCAGGAACACCGACCTGTACAACTGGGGCTTTGCCAACTACCAGGCTGCCAATTATGCCAAGTCTGATTCCATCTTTGGCGTATACGCGGAAAAATACCCCAACGAGATCTTTGGTTACCTCTGGCAGGCTCGCTCCAAGCAGGCCATGGATACTGCCATGACCCAGGGACTGGCTGTTGCGGCTTACGAAAAGCTGGCGGCAAAGGCTGTGGAGATCGATCCTGTTAAATACAAGACCCAGGCAGTTTCATCTTATTTCTACCTGGTATCCTATTATAATGATATCAAGAAGGACAAGGCTACCGCTATCCAATACCTGGATAAGGTGTTGGCCGTTGATCCGGGTAATGCAGACGCAACCCGTATCAAGGATATCCTGAGCAAGGCACCCCAGAAGAAAACAGGGGGAGGACCTGCGCCCAAAGGATAGTTCATATAAAGGAAATATTGAAAGTTTGCATAGGCCCCATCTGCGAGGATGGGGCTTTTTCATTTGCCCCTGACCCTTGTTTGCTCACATATCAAGCCGGATGCTAATTTGTATAGCTTAAAGGAAAGGGCCGCAGAACTTAAATTTCAATGTTCAGCTATTTTATTTGGTAGGCTACCTTATTTTTGCCCTCACAACAGAAAAAGCATGAATCTTTTCTTGTTACAAGCAGCAACATCAGCTTCCAATTCGGCCTCCAACTACCTGCCCATCGCCCTGCAATTGCTTTTCGCAATCGGTTTTGTGGCCCTGACACTGGGACTGACCCACCTGCTGGGACCTTCCCGTAAGACCGCAGACAAGCTGGAGAACTTTGAGAGTGGTATCGAAGCGGTGGGTAACGCCCGCCAACCGGTGGCCATCAAGTACTTCCTGGTTGCCATCCTTTTTGTGCTGTTCGATGTGGAAGTGATCTTTTTCTATCCTTATGCCGTGAATTTCCGGGAATTGGGCTGGAATGGATTCCTGGCCGTCCTGATGTTCGTGGGCTTTTTCCTCTGCGGTTTCTTCTATATCCTGAAGAAAGGCGCACTGAATTGGGAAGACTAAGAGGTTGGCTATAAGAGCTTTTGAACTTTAAAGATGATTGAACGGTTGTATTGTAACGTAATTCCGTTCACCAAAAATAAGTACTATGGCACGTCCGGTTCAATATAACGTTAAGAATGAAGGTGGTAAGGTGATCACCGTGGCCGAAATGCCCGAAGGTTACCAGGGCGAAGGCTTCTTTGCCGCCAAATTGAGTGATGTGGTAGGCCTGGCCCGTAAGAACTCCATCTGGCCCCTGCCTTTTGCTACCTCCTGCTGTGGTATCGAATTCATGGCTACCATGGCCTCGCACTATGACCTCGCCCGTTTTGGCGCGGAAAGGGTAGGTTTTTCTCCCCGCCAGTGTGACCTCCTGATGGTAATGGGTACCATCGCCAAGAAAATGGCTCCCGTTGTGAAGCAGGTTTACCTCCAGATGGCAGAACCCCGCTGGGTGATCGCCGTTGGCGCCTGCGCTTCTTCCGGTGGTATTTTCGATACTTACAGTGTATTGCAGGGCATTGACCAGGTGGTACCTGTTGACGTATATGTTCCCGGTTGTCCTCCCCGCCCTGAGGCCATCCTCGATGGATTCATGAAGATCCAGGAACTGGTAGGAAAAGAGGACCTGCGGAGAAGGAATAGTGACCGATACAAGGCTTTGTTGGAAAGCTATGGTATCCAATAATTTTTGAAAACAGCGGGGATAAGAGCCGGCAAGGCGCCCTGTAAAAGGTTTTCAAAAGGCAACAATTCAAAATGAGTATGACGAACGAATACATCCAGGAACGTTTGGTGAATCAATTTGGGGAGGCTATCTCCAATATTGAAGCTCCTTATGGCATGTTCAGCTTCGAGGTTCCCAAGGAAATGAACCTGAAGGTGATGCAGTTTTTATTCGATGATGACCAATTGAAGTTTCGTTTCCTTACCGATATCTGCGCGGTCCACTACCCCGATGATAAAGGAAGGGAACTGGCTGTTGTCTACCACCTCCATAACCTGGAGGATAATGTGCGGATCAGGATGAAGGTCTTCACCGACATCAACCAGCCGGATGTATTTACTGCTACCAGTTTGTTCTCTACTGCCAACTGGATGGAGCGTGAAACCTATGATTTCTATGGGGTGAACTTCGTGGGGCATCCTAACCTGAAGCGCATCCTGAATGTGGACGAAATGGATTATTTCCCCCTGAGGAAGGAGTTTCCCCTGGAAGACCAGACCCGTATCGATAAGGATGACGAGATGTTTGGCAGGGGAGGAAGCATCAGGTAAGAAGGGGGGCTGGGCCCTTTAGGTCCAGGCGCGATCCTGACAGAAAGGAATAGTGATGAAGGTCCGCAGTTTTAGTAAACAGATGGACCGTGAATGATCAACCGGAATTTTCGAAAATCAAAACCAATAAGACAGCAATGTCTGAGTTAATACAAAAACACGGCCAACACATCAAGCTGCCGGAAGGCTCCATTGAGAAGCAAACCACCACGCTGAACCTGGGTCCAACCCACCCGGCCACACACGGCGTATTCCAGAACATCCTGGAAGTGGACGGGGAGCGTATCGTTTCCGCAGAACAGACTGTAGGCTATATCCACCGTGCGTTTGAGAAGATAGCAGAACGCAGGCCCTTGTACCAGATCACACCGCTCACAGACCGTCTCAATTATTGTTCTTCACCCATCAACAACATGGGCTGGCACATGACCTGTGAAAAGTTGCTGGGCGTGAAAACTCCCAAGCGCGTTGATTACCTGCGTGTGATCATTATGGAACTGGCCCGTATTGCCGACCACCTCATCTGTAACTCCATCGTGGGTGTGGATACCGGTGCCTTTACCGGCTTCCTCTACGTGATGCAGTACCGCGAGTTGATCTATGAGATTTATGAAGAAATCTGTGGCAGCCGCCTGACCACCAATATTGGCCGTATCGGTGGTTTCGAACGCAATTTCACCAATACCGCCTTCGAAAAGCTGGAGCGCTTCCTGCGTGAATACCCCGGCGTATTGAAGGAGTTTGAAGGACTGTTCCAGCGCAACAGGATCTTCATGGAAAGGACCATTGGCAGTGGTGCCATCAGCGCCGAAAGGGCCCTGAACTATGGCTTCACCGGTCCAAACCTCCGCGCTGCCGGTGTGGACTACGATGTTCGTGTTCATACCCCTTATTCTTCTTACGAAGATTTCAATTTCGAGATACCCGTTGGTTCCACCGGTGACAACTACGATCGCTGGCTGGTGCGCAACGCCGAGATGTGGCAGAGCCTGAACATCATTGAACAGGCCTACCAGAAGGTCCAGGAATTCAAGGGGGCAGAAGCTGAGGTGTACCATGCTGATGTGCCTGAGTATTACCTGCCTGAGAAGAAGGACGTGTACACAAAGATGGAAGCCCTTATCTGGCATTTCAAGATCATCATGGGTGAGATCGATATGCCAAAAGGAGAAGTGTACCACAGTGTGGAAGGGGCGAATGGTGAGCTGGGCTTCTACCTGATCAGTGATGGGGGAAGGGCACCGTACCGCCTGCATTTCAGGAGGCCCTGCTTTATCTATTACCAGGCCTATTCTGAACTGACCAAGGGAGCTATGCTGAGTGATGCCATCATCACCATGAGTAGCTTGAACCTGATCGCGGGTGAACTGGATGCTTAAGAAACGGAGTAAAGACTACAGACTAACGACTATAAATAAGTTATGGTAAAATTTTCTGAAGAGAAACTGGCCAAGGTAAAGGAGATCATTGCCCGCTATCCGGAAGGGAAGCAGAAGAGTGCATTGATCCCTGTATTGCACCTTGCCCAGGAAGAGTATGGATGGCTGAGTGCTGAAACAATGGATTATGTTGCCAGCCTCCTGCAGTTGGAGTCCATCGAGGTATACGAGGTGGCTACCTTCTATTCCATGTTCAACCTGAAGCCGGTAGGAAAATATATGTTCGAGGTTTGCCAGACCGGTCCTTGCATGCTGAGGGGAAGTGATGATATCATTGACTATATCAAGCAGCGTTTAGGCATCGGCGTTGGTGAGACGACTCCTGATGGGTTGTTTACCCTGAAGACCGTAGAATGCCTGGGTGCCTGTGGCTATGCGCCGATGATGCAGTTGGGTAAGCACTACCGTGAACACCTGACAAAGGAGAAAGTGGACCAGATCATCGAGGAGTGCAGGAAAGCTGCCGGGGCCTTGAATTGATCAGTGTTCCCGATTGGGAATCGGTCCTTAACGATCTTAAATGATACTTGATGAAAAAGCTCTTTCTAATAATTGTCCTGTTTGTTGTGGGTTCGGGTGCTTTCGCACAGGCAGATTCTGTAAGCCTGAAGGATGCCGTAATGCGTTTGAACCAGGCCCTGGTAAACAAGGATTCTTCCGCCCTGAGGGCCCTGTTGCACAACAAATGCAGCTACGGCCACTCCAATGGCTGGATTGAAACCAAGGAAGAGGCGATCGCTGATATGTTCAATGGGGTGTTGACCTATCATAAGATCGACCAGGGGCCATTGAAGGTGACCATTGAAGAAGAAACAGGTATCGTTCGCACGGACGTTTCAGTAAATGTGACGCGTAACGGACAGAATAATGATTTTAAGCTGCATGTCCTGCAGGTGTGGGTGTACAAGAAAAAGAAGGGATGGCAGTTGCTGGGCAGGCAGACAACCAGGATTTAAAATATAAATGAAGGGTTGGACAAGGTGAAAGCCTGATCTAGGCTTTGATCTTTAACCGACCCGCCGATCATAAGTTATGGGAGTTAAACTATTACTGGAGAAAGCACATGTTGAAGGCATCCGCTCTTACGAAGTTTACCGTCGTGAGGGAGGATATCGTAGTGTTGAAAAGGCACTGAAAAGCATGAGTCCCGATGCGGTTACCGAAGAAGTGAAGAAGAGCGGTCTGCGTGGTCGCGGTGGTGCAGGTTTCCCTACCGGGATGAAGTGGAGCTTCCTGGCCAAGCCGGAAGGTGTTCCCCGTCACCTGGTATGTAATGCCGATGAATCAGAGCCTGGTACCTTCAAGGACAGGTACCTGATGGAATTCATTCCCCACCTGCTCATCGAAGGCCTGATCGTAGCTTCCTATGCCCTGGGTTCCAATGCTACCTATATCTATATCCGTGGTGAGTATGCCTGGATCCCTGATATCCTGGAGCAGGCCATTGCCGAGGCTAAGGCCAACGGTTGGCTGGGTAAGAATATCCTGGGCTCCGGTTTTGACTGTGAGATCTATGTGCAGCGTGGTGCTGGTGCTTATATCTGCGGTGAAGAGACAGCCCTGATCGAATCCCTGGAGGGCAAGCGCGGTAACCCGCGTATCAAGCCGCCCTTCCCGGCCGTGAAAGGTGTATGGGACCGTCCGACCGTGGTGAACAATGTGGAGACTCTTGCTGCGGTAGTGCCTATCATCAATATGGGCGGTGAAGAATATGCCAAGATCGGAGTGGGCCGTTCTACCGGTACCAAGCTGATCTCTGCTTGTGGTAATATCAACAAGCCCGGCGTTTATGAGATCGACATGACCATTTCTGTTGAAGAGTTCATCTTCAGCGATGAATATTGCGGTGGTATCCCCAATGGCAAGCGACTGAAAGCTTGTATCCCTGGTGGTTCTTCCGTGCCCATCCTGCCTGCCAACCTCTTGTTGAAGACAGCGAAGGGTGAGACCCGTTACATGAACTACGAAAGTCTCAGCGATGGTGGCTTTGCAACCGGTTCCATGATGGGTTCCGGTGGGTTCATTGTACTGGATGAAGACCAGTGCGTGGTGCGCAACACCTATACCTTGGCGCGCTTCTATCGTCACGAGAGCTGTGGCCAATGTTCTCCTTGCCGTGAGGGTACCGGTTGGATGGAGAAGATCCTGAAGAATATTGAAATGGGTAAGGGTAAGATGAGTGATATCGACCTGTTGTGGGATATCCAGCGCAAGATCGAGGGTAATACCATTTGTCCGCTGGGTGACGCTGCTGCATGGCCCGTGGCCGCAGCCATCCGTCACTTCCGTGATGAGTTCGAGTGGCACGTGAATAACCCGCAGGAATGCCTGACCCGCAACTACGGACTGGCACACTACGCGGACCCGATCCATGTGCCGGTGGCTTAATGAGTTTTGGTTAAAGTAAAGAGTTCTTTGAAGTATACCAGCTGTTTAGTATTTAGGTGAATTATCCCTTTGTTCAATTATGGGTGTTTTCACTTTGCGTTCTTTGCGGTTTCCTTTGCGTCCTTTGCGTTACAAAAGGCAAAGTGATGGAAAATGAAATTTCAAATATCATCATCCGGGAGGCTTTACATATTCATAAGGCATTAGGGCCCGGACTATTGGAGAACGTTTATAAGGAATGCCTTGGTCACCGACTGCAGCAATGTGGTTTGGATGTACGTAAGGAAGTTCCAATGCCGGTATACTTTGATGGATTTAAAATGGATTGTGGGTATAGGATCGATTTGATCATTGAGAACATAGTACTTATTGAAATAAAGCGTGTTGAGGAATTAGCGGATATCCATAAGGCACAGGTGCTAACCTACCTGAGGTTGAGTGGAATTAAGCTTGGACTTTTGATCAACTTCAACGAGTTATACCTGAAAGAAGGGATCAAAAGGATTGTGAACGGTTTGTAGTAACGCAAAGTCCGCTAAGAATACGCAAAGAACGCTAAGGAGAAGATTATGTCAGAAGAGAAAAAATTATTCAAGGTAACAATCGACAACATCACCGTTGAGGTGGAGCCGGGAACTACTATCCTGAACGCTGCCAGGCAGATCGGTGGCGATGTTACCCCGCCGGCCATGTGCTATTACAGCAAGCTGAAGAACAGTGGTGGTAAGTGCCGTACCTGCCTGGTTGAAGTAGCCGCAGGTTCAACTGCTGACCCACGTCCCATGCCCAAGCTGGTAGCCAGCTGCCGCACCACGGTAATGGATGGCATGGTGGTGAAGAACATCACCAGCGACCGCGTACTCGATGCACGCGCCGGCGTTGTGGAATTCCTGTTGCTGAACCATCCGCTGGATTGCCCCATTTGCGACCAGGCTGGTGAGTGCCACCTGCAGGACCTGAGCTACGAGCACGGCAAGGAAGGCACCCGCTATGAGTTCAACCGCCGTACCTTCAAGAAGCATGACCTGGGTCCCTATATCCAGCTGCACATGACCCGTTGTATCCTTTGCTACCGCTGCGTGTTCACAGCCGACCAGCTGACAGAGAAGCGCGTACACGGAGTTCTGGACCGCGGCGACCACGCAGAGATCGCAACCTATATTGAGAAAGCGCTCGATAACGACTTCATCGGTAACGTGATCGATGTATGCCCTGTTGGCGCCCTCACCGATAAGACCTTCCGCTTCAAGAACCGCGTATGGTTCACCAAGCCCGTTGATGCCCACCGCGACTGTCCCAAGTGCAGCGGCGAGGTGCAGCTGTGGATGAGGGGCGATGAAGTATACCGCGTAACTGCCCGCAAGGACGAATGGGGTGAAGTGAAAGATACTACCGATGGCAAACCCGGATGGATCTGTAACGAATGCCGCTTCGATAAGAAGAAAGTGAGCGACTGGGTGATCGAAGGTCCTTCCCATGTGAGCCGTCACTCCGTGATCTCACAAGGTCACTATGAGCACCTGAAAGTACCCAGGGAAACCATGCCCGAAGTGATGGGCGGCAGGTCACCCAAGCTGCTGATGGACATCCACAGCGTGAGTGAGGTGAACAGGCCGGAGATCGAATTATCGAAACTGGATGGCCCCGCCACCAGCGCCGTGTTCAAAAAGAAGAACGAAGAGAAATAATATTGCACCGGCCCCGAAGGCCGGGAAACAATAAAGGAATCAACCAACTATGTTTTTACTGGAAATAGACCTGATCTTTTTGCTGGAGAAGGCCATCCTGATCGGTGGCATTATCACCGTATCGCTCCTGATCGCCATGTACTCAACATGGGCAGAGCGTAAGGTGGCAGCTTTCATGCAGGACCGTATTGGTCCCAACCGTGCGGGTCCCGGTGGATTATTGCAACCCCTGGCCGATGGTGTGAAGTTGTTCATGAAGGAAGAGATCATCCCCAATGCCTCCAACAAGTTCCTTTTCGTATTGGGACCTGCATTGGCCATGATGACCGCCATGATGACCAGTGCCGTTATTCCCTGGGGCGGAAAGATCGAGGTATTTGGTAGGAGTGTAGACCTGCAGATCGCTGATATCAATATTGGTATCCTTTACATCTTTGGTGTGGTGAGCATGGGTGTGTATGGTATCATGATCGGTGGTTGGGCTTCCAACAACAAATTCTCCCTGCTGGCTGCACTGCGCGGTGCTTCACAGATGATCTCCTACGAACTGGCGATGGGCCTTTCCATCATCGCACTGTTGATGCTGACCGGTTCCCTGAGCATGAAGACCATCGTTGAGCAGCAGGTAGTCGGTCTCTGGAATATTGTTTACCAGCCACTGGGCTTCCTGATCTTCATGATCTGTGCCTTTGCTGAATGTAACCGTACACCATTCGACCTTCCTGAAGCGGAGAACGAATTGAACTTTGGTTACCACCAGGAATATTCATCCATGAAGCTGGGCTTTTACCTTTTTGCTGAATACATCAACATGTTCATCAGCAGCGCAGTAATGGCAACCCTTTATTTCGGTGGGTATGATATCCCATTCGTGAACGATGCCAACCTGGCCAATAGCATAGGTGTGAACGGAGTGGCTGCCCTTCAGGGTCTGTCGCTGTTCGCTAAAGTGGTAGGCTTCATCTTCTTTTTCATGTGGGTGCGCTGGACCATCCCGCGCTTCCGCTATGACCAGCTGATGAACTTGGGTTGGAAAGGATTGATACCGCTGGCCCTGTTGAATATGCTGGTGACCGGAGCCCTGGTACTGCTGAAGCAGAATGGATGGCAGTTCTGATCCGGTAAACTTGGACTGAAAGCACATTAGAAATAATTTTGCGAACCCTAAAAGAAACAGCTAACAGCCTCTGCTAAACGCTGTACAATTATGCAAGCACTAACTAACAGATCAAAAGCTGTTGACCGCAAGCCGATGACCATCTGGGATAAGATGTACATTCCGGCTATCGCGAAAGGTATGGGTGTAACCCTTACCCACTTCTTCAAGAAGAAGGCTACCATCAAGTACCCTGAAGAAAAGCGTCCATTCAGCCCCGTGTTCCGTGGCCTGCATATCCTGAACCGTGACGAGGAGGGAAGGGAGCGTTGCACTGCTTGTGGACTCTGTGCAGTGGCCTGTCCTGCTGAAGCCATTACCATGGAAGCAGCGGAACGCCAGCCGGGTGAAGAGCACCTGTACCGTGAAGAGAAGTATGCCGCCAAGTATGAGATCAATATGCTGCGCTGCATCTTCTGCGGACTCTGTGAGGAAGCCTGTCCCAAGGACGCCATCTACCTGAGTGAGACATTTGCCCCGGCCAACTTTGCCAGGCAGACCTTCATTTATGGTAAGAACGACCTGTTGATCCCGGATCCCAAGACAGAACCCGAATTGTACCAGAAAGCGGTAGGAGAGAGGGGCCGTAAAGCGTAATTACTGCGGCGCCGATCGCTACAATAATATGGTTGAATAACCAGCTCACTGCAAACAACAAACATGAGTATCACTGAAATATTATTCTGGTTTCTTACAGTAATGGCACTGGGTAGCGCAATGTTGGTGATCACCAGCAAGAACCCTGTTTACAGCGTTCTGTTCCTGATCGCTACCTTCTTCGCCATTTCCGGGCATTACATCCTGCTCAATGCCCAGTTCCTGGCAATCGTTAACCTGATCGTGTACGCAGGGGCCATCATGGTACTCTTCCTGTTCGTGATCATGTTGATGAACCTCAATACCGAAACTGAACCCCAAAAGAATAAGTGGTTGAAACTGGCCGGTACCATTGCAGGCGGATGCCTCCTCCTGGTAATGGTTGCTGCCCTGAAGGATGCCGATACCAAGAACAGCATAGCCCTGATGAACAAGGGTGACATTGGACTTATCCAGAACCTGGGTAAGACCCTTTTCAATGACTATGTGGTTCCATTCGAGATCAGCAGCATCCTCTTCCTGAGTGCTATGGTAGGTGCCGTGGTACTGGGTAAGAAAGAGTGATGAAAGGAAGGGTTGGTTTTGGTTTCCTCTTTTAAGCCCCAAAACAGGGTAGAGCCGGGAACCATAGATCATGATAAACTATTTTTACTGCCTTCGTGAACCTTCGTGTCTCCGTGCCTTCGTGGCGAAAAACGCCATCGAAAAGCACAACCGGAAGTTCACTGGCCTTTGCGAAATAAAACAGAGTATCGATGCCTATTAACTTGTACATATTCCTTGCGCTGGCACTGTTCTCCATTGGAGTGATCGGTGTATTGACCCGTCGCAATGCCATCATCATCTTCATGTGTATTGAATTGATGCTGAATGCCGTTAACCTGTTGTTGGTGGCCTTTTCCAAAATGCACCTGGCCGATGGGGCCAACCCTGCCGTGAACGTGGCAACCAACGGTACGGATGGCCAGCTCTTCGTGTTCTTCATTATGGTGGTAGCGGCTGCTGAAGTGACGGTTGGACTCGCCATCATTGTGATGATGTACCGAAATATCCATTCCGTGGATGTGAATTTCTTAAACCGATTGAAAAACTAATCCGCCCGCCGGACTTTAAATAACCGTATGAACAATATCATCGACTACGTTTGGTTGGTTCCCCTCTTCCCGCTGATCGGCTTCTTGCTGAACGGCTTGCTGAGGAATAGTCTGTCCAAATCGCTTACCGGTATCATTGGCTGTGGAGCGATCCTGGCTTCTTTCATTGTGAGTGTGCTGATCTTCCTGCAGGTAAAGGCTGGTAATACCGCCACTGTTACCCTGTTCGAATTCATCAACCTGGGCAAGACGCAGATCCCCTTTGCCTTCCAGGTTGACCAGCTGTCCAGCCTCTTCCTGTTGATCATTACAGGTATCGGTTTCCTGATCCACCTGTACTCAACAGCGTATATGCATGAAGAAAGCAATGGGCACTTCGCCAGGTACTTCGCTTACCTGAACCTCTTCGTTTTCTCCATGTTGCTGCTGGTGCTGGGTGCCAACTACGTGATCATGTTCATTGGTTGGGAAGGTGTGGGACTTTGTTCCTACCTGCTGATCGGGTACTGGTTCAAGAACATTGATTATACGAATGCCGCCAAGAAGGCTTTCGTGATGAACCGTATTGGTGACCTCGGTTTCCTGCTAGCCGTGTTCTGGCTGATTTCCAAGCTCGGTACTGTTACCTACGCTAACGTGTTTGCAAGCGCTGGTCAACTGAGCACCACTGATGTTACCATCATCACCCTGCTGTTGTTTGTGGGTGCCACCGGTAAGAGCGCACAGATTCCCCTCTATACCTGGTTGCCGGATGCGATGGCGGGTCCCACTCCCGTATCTGCCCTGATCCACGCCGCAACGATGGTGACCGCGGGTATCTATATGATCGCCAGGAGCAATATCCTGTACACCATGGCCCCGGCTACACAGGCTGTGGTTACCGTGATTGGCCTGGCTACCGCATTGTTCGCCGCAACCATTGCCCTGAAGCAAAATGATATCAAGAAAGTACTGGCTTATTCAACCGTGAGCCAGCTGGGTTATATGTTCCTTGGCCTGGGTGTAGGTGCTTTCACCGGTGCCGTATTCCATGTGATGACGCATGCCTTCTTCAAGGCCCTGCTCTTCCTGGGTGCCGGTTCCGTGATCCATGCCATGCATCATGAGCAGGATATCCGTAACATGGGCGGCCTGAAGAAGTATATGCCTGTTACGCATATCACCTTCCTGCTCGCATGTCTGGCCATTGCCGGTATCCCTCCCTTCTCCGGTTTCTTCTCCAAGGACGAGATCCTGGTCGCAGCATATGCCAAGAACCCCATCCTCTTATGTATTGGGTGTGGCCGGCGCACTGATGACCACATTCTATATGTTCCGTCTCTATGCCATGACCTTCCAGGGTAAATTCCGTGGAACGCATGAGCAGGAGCATCACCTGCACGAATCCCCTTCAGCCATGACCATTCCTTTGATGGTACTTGCTGCATTGAGCGTGGTGGGTGGTTTTGTTGGTATCCCCGAAGTATTCAAGGCGGATGCCCATTGGCTGGAGCATTTCCTTGCCCCTGTATTTGCCGCATCAACTGCCAAGCAGGAAGCCCATCATATTGCCCATTCAACAGAATACCTGATGATGGGTGGGGTGACCGCCCTGGTATTGGCCGTCATCGCCTTTGCCTGGTCAAAGTTCAGCAAGTATGAAAAGACCGATGCGGAAACAACTGGCCTGGCCAGGGTGCTGGAGAACAAGTGGTATGTGGATGAGCTTTATGATGCCATCATCGGCAGGCCCATTAATGCGCTGGGACAATTGCTGGAGAAAGTAGAGAAATATGGGGTTGACTTCCTGGTGAACGGTGTGGGCAGGAGTGTGCAGTATGCCAGCCGCCAGATCCGTCTCCTGCAAAGTGGCCAGGTGGGCAGCTATATCCTGATGATGGTCATCGGTATGCTGATCCTCTTTGCCCTGAAGGTATTCCTGAAGAATTAATTCATCAACGTCGAAAGAACTATACAGACATAATGGTACCAGTTTTACTGATATTGATCCCACTGATAGCCGGTCTTGCCCTGTTCGCCGTAAAAGGTGAAGCAGTTGCTAAAAGCACGGCCCTGTTTGCCACCATCGCAACCTTTGCCGTTACCTTGCTTGGCCTATCTGTTTGGAATGACGCCGCCCACCTGACTTTCAATGAAAGCTGGATCGGTGCACTCAACAGCCGATTCCATTTTGAATTGGATGGCATGAGCAAGCTCCTTACCTTGTTAACAACCCTGGGTTTCCCCCTGATCCTGTTGTCAACCTGGAACAACCGCTATGCGAATGCCAATAAGTTTTATGCCCTGATGCTGCTGTCACAGGCGGGCATGCTGGGGGTATTCCTTTCCATGGATGCCCTGTTGTTTTACTTCTTCTGGGAACTCGCGCTGATCCCTGTTTACTTCCTCTGTTCACAATGGGGTGGCGAACGCAGGATCGCGGTTACCTTCAAGTTTTTTATCTATACCTTCCTCGGATCCCTGTTCATGCTGATCGGCCTGATCATGCTGTACAATAAGGCCGGTGGATCCTTTGCATTGGCTGATTTCTACAAGTTGAAAATGACTTCAGGTGAAGAGGTGATGATCTTCTGGATGCTCTTTGTAGCCTTTGCCGTGAAGATGCCCATATTCCCCTTCCATACCTGGCAACCCGATACTTATGAGCAGTCGCCCACAGCTGTTACCATGGTCCTGAGTGGTATCATGGTGAAGATGGGGGTGTTTGGTGTACTGCGCTGGTTGACACCCGTAGTTCCCGTTGCAAGCTACCTCTATGGTGATACGGTGACCTGGATGGCGATCATCGGTATGATCTATGCCTCCCTGATCGCGATGCAGCAGGACGACCTGAAGCGCCTGGTGGCCTATTCTTCCATCGCCCACATCGGCCTGATGGTGGTAGGTATCTTCGCTACCAATACCAGTGGTATGCAGGGCGCCATGATCCAGATGTTCAACCACGGCGTAAACATCATCGGTCTCTGGATACTCGTGAACGCCATTGAGCAGAAGTTTGGTACCAGGAAGATGAGTGAACTGGGCGGCCTGGCACAGAAGGCCCCGGTGATGACCATCCTGCTGGTGATCGTAGCGCTGGCCAATATTGCCCTGCCGCTGACCAATGCCTTTATTGGTGAATTCATGATGTTCAACGGGGTACTGGGATCAACAGTTACCAAGTACAATGTTGCTTTTGCCGTAACGGCGGGCCTCACCATCATCCTGGCTGCCGTATACACGTTGAGGATGATCCAAAGGGTTTGCTATGGCAATACCAATGAATTGACAGAACAGGCTACAGATATTTCCCTGAATGTGAAATTGTCACTGGCGGTGATCGTAGTGGCCATTATCCTGGTAGGTGTGTTCCCCAAGCCAATGCTGGAACTCACCAGTGGGGTATCTGAACTGATCCTTGGCAGAATGAATTTAAAATAATCGAGAACGACCTGATATAGTATGAACGCAATAATCATTTCCGCAATCCTGGGCGTAGTGCTGATGTTCAGTGGGATCTTTATCTCCAATAAAGCCACTGTGCGCTCTATTGCGATAGCAGGCATGTTCCTGTTGTTGCTGGCCAACCTGGCCGAACAATACGGGCATGGCTTTTTTTCCGTGAATACCCGTGATATGCTGGTGTTCAACCGGTTTGGACTACTGATCAACAGCATTGCCTATGGCAGCACCTTCCTGTACCTCCTGGTTTCAGCAAGGGATATTGAAAAGGTAGGCATCAACCATGCGGAATATTTTGCCCTGATCTTTTTCATCCTGAGTGGTGTGGCGATCGTTACCTCTTTCAACACCCTGCTCATGCTCTTCCTGGGTATCGAGATCATCTCCATCCCCCTGTATATCCTGACAGGTAGTGATAAGCGCAACCTGAAAAGCAATGAAGCCGCTTTGAAGTATTTCCTTATGGGATCATTCTCCACCGGTATCATGCTGATGGGTATTGCCCTTTTGTATGGTGCAAAAGGAAGCTTTAATATGAACTTCATGGCAGGTGCCATCAACCCGGAGCGTAACTTCTGGTTCATCACCGGCCTGCTCCTCCTCCTGATCAGCATGTCCTTCAAGGTGTCCGCAGCTCCTTTCCATTTCTGGACACCTGATGTGTATGATGGAGCGCCAACCGTATTCACTTCTTTCATGGCGACGGTGGTGAAAGCCGCAGTATTTGTAGCCTTCATCAGGTTGTATGATGCGGCCTTTACCGAAAGCCACCCGACCTGGAAGCTGACTCTTTCGTTCATCACTGCAGCTACCCTCTTCATCGGGAATATCACTGCGGTATTCCAGCAGAGCGTGAAGCGTATGCTGGCATATTCCTCTATTGCACAGGCCGGTTTCATGATGTTTGCCCTGTTCAGCCACAACGATCTTTCCAGGGAAGGTATCGTGCTTTATGCATTTGGTTATAGCCTGGCCACTATCGGCATCTTTGCTGTATTGGCCCGTATGAAGGATTATACATTTGATGGGTTCAATGGACTGGCACGAAGGGAACCGATCCTGGCTGCCACCACTACCATCTTCCTGCTGTCATTGGCTGGTATCCCGCTGACCATTGGCTTTTTCGCCAAGTACTATATGCTGGCCTCTGCCATCAAGACCGGGGCGGATACCTGGCTGGTGATCTTCGCCATCCTTTGCGCGGCAGTGAGCGTTTACTACTATTTCAGGGTGATCCAGTCCATGTACTTCAAGGATGGTGAAGCCGAGACTGAAGAGATCAATCCCGCTTTCCGTTGGGTGCTGGTAGCCATGGCTGCCCTGGTGATCCTGTTGGGGATCTTCCCGAACATGCTCCTGCAGTATCTCTACTTCTAAAGGAATTGAAACCACAATAGTGATCCCCGCGAAGAGCGGGGATTTTTTTGCCCCTGAAAAATGAAGGATGGTGCCCATGCATCGGGCAGTTTGCCTAATTTTAGAGAATGAATAATCGTGATACCATATCACTGGCTTACCGTACCATTCGTGGTAATAAACTGAGGACCGGCATTACTGTGGCCATCATTGCGCTGGGTATTGCCGCCTTGATCGGCATCAATACCGCCATCCAGGCTATTTCCCAGAAGTTCATGGAGAGTTTCTCCAGCATGGGTGCCAATGGCTTTACCATCCGTTATAGGGCCGCTTTCCGGTTTGATAGGGGAGAGATGAAGAAAGAGAAGAAGGGCCGGAGATTGAAGAAATCCAGCACCAATAAGCCTATTACCAAGGAAGAGGCAGAGGCCTTTAAGGAACGCTATGATTATCCTGCTAAGGTTGCCTTATCCTTAGGGGGCGGTAATGGCAATACTGCTGCCTATGGCAATAAGAAAACCAATCCGACGGTTTGGGTGAATGGCGGGGATGAGAACTATGTCGACCTGAACGGTTACACCATTTCCAATGGCCGCAACCTGAGCGAGATGGATGTTTCGACCGGAAGGAATGTAGTGTTGCTGGGTAAGGATGTAGCAGATAAATTGTTCAATGGTAAACCGGAGAACGCGGTGGACAAGATCATCCGGATCAATAATATTCCATTCAGGGTCATTGGTACCCTTTCACCAAAAGGCTCCACTTTCGGCCGGAGCCTCGACAATATTGCGATCACCTCCTATAACAGTGTCAGGCGGTTCTTTGCTGCTTCCAGCAGTAGTTCCTTCAGTATCGGCGTGAAGTCCCCGGATATCATCAATATGGAGACAGCCATCGGGGAAGCGGAAGGCACCTTCCGGAACATCCGCAAGGTGATCCTTTCCGAGGAGGACAATTTCCTGATCGACAAGAGTGACACTTTTGTGGAACTGGCATTGAAGCAGATAGGCTGGCTCACTGCATCGGCAGTGGTGATCGGAATCATTACCCTTGTGGGCGCTGCTATCGGATTGATGAATATCATGCTGGTGGCAGTAACGGAACGAACCAAGGAAGTGGGATTGGTGAAGGCCATTGGCGGTAAGCAAAGGGATGTGCGCTGGCAGTTCCTTTATGAATCTATCCTGATCAGCTTGCTGGGGGCCTTGTTTGGGATTGTACTGGGGGTATTGCTGGGCAATGTGGTTAGCCTGTTGATGAGTACGGGTTTTGTGATACCCTGGTTCTGGGTTTTCCTGGGCGTGGTGATCTGTACTTTCGTAGGCCTGGCAGCAGGGTCCTATCCTGCGTATAAAGCGAGTAAACTCAATCCAATTGAAGCGTTGAGGTATGAATAAGTGGGTTTGTTACCCAACCAGTTGTTAGGGTAACGCAAAGTTCGCGAAGGACACGCAGAGAACGCAAAGGCTCTTAGCGTTCTTCGCGCTCTCTTTGCGGACTTTGCGTTACAAAAAAAGGGTCCCGTCAGGGACCCTTTAATTTTTATCTCTTTCCTCCTCACTTAGCACTCAACGCATCTGTGATCCTGTCATTCAGGTCCTGCAAATGGTACTTGGTAGCAGGGTCTGCATATGCAGGGATCGCCGTGCGGATCTCGGCCTGGATGGAACGCAGCGTACCCTTCGCAAAGGAAATGGCATCACTGTTCCTGTTGGAAGAACCACCACCGATGGTGATCACCAATCCCTGTCCCAATGCAGGCGCAGGAGCGGGCTTCACCAATGCGATCAGGCGCTCCACCATATTCTTCTGCAGGTTACGGCGATACACATCGATCGGCTTGCGACTTGCCAGCTCGTTGAAGATATTCCTCCTCAGGTCGGTCATCAGGTCATTGATGGTATACGCCTTCGCACCAATGGCCGCTTCTGTCTGGATCAGCTTACCCAGGGTGGCGGCATTGATCAGCCTGCTCAGGGCAGCATCCTGCAGCCTGGTAGCGGTTGCAATGGCATTGCCACCGGTCCTGGCATACACGTTCTGGTCAAGGATCCAGGTTGGGGTGGTGAACACCTGTTTGTTCAGGAAGTCCATGGCTTCTTTTTGGGTCTCCTTGCTTACATATTCATACACCGGACCCTGCTGCTCCACGGTCTTGGGGGTCTCATAGATACCACCAATATTCTTGCCCACATGGCCGATATACCTGCCGAACTGGATCACCACTTCATTGTACAGGGTCTTCAGGGTTTCATAGTTCTCATTGTCCTCCCTGGACCAGGCCTGCAGGTTAGGGATGATGCGCTGCAGGTTCTTGATACCGTAGGTGCTGGCCTTCATGGCATTGTCACCCAGGTCCTCGTTCTGGGAGCGGGGATCATCGGGATTGATTTCCGTACCGAACCAAAGGCGTTTGTTGTTCAGGCGCTCGATGGTCAGTTTGTTCAGCACAGGAACTTCATCTTCGGCCGTCCTGGCATCAGGGTAGTATTTATACCCCCATTCGATGGCCCACTTGTCGTAGTCGCCAATGCGGGGGAACAGGCCTTTCTCGGTCACTTTATCTTCGGGCTGTGCCACATAGTTGAAACGGGCATAGTCCATGATGGAAGGCGTATGGCCATTCTCTTCCAGCCACTTCCTGTCCCTCAGCTTTTCAACCGGAACGGTTGAGGAGGAACCATAGTTATGGCGCAGGCCCAAAGTATGGCCTACTTCGTGGGAAGAAACGAAACGAATGAGTTGTCCCATCAGTTCATCATCGAACTGGGGTTTGCGGGCGCGCGGGTCGTTGGGGGAAGCTTGTACAAAGTACCAGTTGCGCAGCAGTTCCATTACGTTGTGGTACCAGTTGATATGGCTTTCCAGGATCTCACCGCTACGAGGGTCGTGCACGTGCGGACCGCTGGCATTGGGCACATCGGAGGGCTTGTACACGATGGCTGAGAAGCGGGCATCTTCCAGGCTCCATTCGGGATCGTTCACCGGTGCTTCCTTGGCCATGATGGCATTCTTGAAGCCGGCCTTTTCGAAGGCAGCCTGCCAGTCGTTCACACCCTGGATCAGGTAGGGGATCCATTTCTTCGGCGTTGCGGGGTCGATATAGAAGATGATCGGTTTTTTGGGTTCTACCAGTTCACCGCGCTTGTATTTCGCCATATCTTCTTCCTTCGGCTCCAGCCTCCAGCGGGTCACCATCCTTACGGTTTCAACGCCCTGGGGGTTCTTGTCGAAGTCAACATAGGAGCGGGTGAAGAAACCAACGCGCTCGTCGAAATACCTGGGCTGCATGGGCTTCTCCGGCAGCAGTAATAGGGAAGAGTTGATCTCTACAGTAAAGAGTCCGCCGGAAGGCTGCCCCATGGGCTGGGGAGCACCGATGTTAATGGTCCCTGCGCTCTTGGTATAGGTCTTCACGGTCCTGATCTCGGTATTCATGGGGTAGGACCGCACACCGCTGATATAGGACTTATCGCTTTGGAAGGAGCCGACCTGGAATAGGCGTTTCTGCTGGCCTTCAAAGTTCAGCACATCATTGTCGGTGTTCAGGAAACTGGTCACATCAATTACGGCACCGGTGGAATCCTTACCCAGGGAAGCCATGTCAAAGCTCTGTACAATGGGCTGGATATTGGAGTTGGCCACCGCACGGTACATGGGCTGGGTAGAATCCCTTGACATTTCATCGAAGGAAATATTCTTCAGGAATACCTTGTTGTTGGGACCTTTCTCGAAACGGATCACGTTCTCGCCAATGATATCCCCGGCATAGCCAAAGAAGAAATTACGCATACCGGCAGCGGCTTTGGACAGCCTGTTCACGACCAGGATATCGCGACCGAAGAGGGAATCACCCAGCTCAAAGTAGTACTTGTCTTCTACCTTGTGCACCTTGATAAGGCCATCATCAGTGACCGCCTTGGATGTGATCACATCCTTGTAGGGCTTGGGCCCATTGGTCTTGGCCGGTGGGGCAGGGGTAGCGGATGCAGGTGGATTGGCATTGCCTGTGGAAGGCTGCTGGGAAGGCCTTTGCTGGGCCACAGCAGATACCTGCATCAGGAGGGACAAGGCCATGGGTACAAGGCCATGCCGCCAGTTGAGGTTTGTGGACATAAAGTAGTTGGTTTAAATTAGTTGGAAGATCCAATTTAAGTTTAACCATTAACACCTGAGGGGCAGAAAGGATGAAAAGGGAGAAAAAAAGGAGAAATGGTAAAAAATAACGGTTGTAAGCAAATCCACTTATGCCTGAAGAGTCAATATAGTAGCGGGCTGCGGGCCAAGGGAAGGCATTTTTTTTTAATTTGTAGCGCTTTTGGATAATTATTCCAAGAAATTGTTTTTTTTAAATTTTTTTTATTTAGACTTGTGTCCCCAAAACAGTTTGGACCAAATTTTTTAGAACCATTAAAAATCTCTTTACAAAAACTAAAAACAAACGATTATGGCAGAGACTAAACCAACTGCAACTGCGAAAGCGGCCACATCCGTTCAGCCGAAGAGGAAGAGCAACGCGATTTCCTGGATTGCCCCCTTATTGTGTATCATTGGTGGTTACGTGATCTGGAGGTTTGTTGCCGGTGCTGACAGTGGTTTTACTAATCCTGATCCCAATGGTGGATTCTGGCCCAACCATCAAGGTCCAAAAGGTGCTTTCAATAAGATGTACGAAGGTGGTATCATCGTACCTATCCTGATCGGTAACTTCCTGGTTGTATTGACTTTCGTTATCGAGCGCTTCCTGACCATCAGCAAGGCTACCGGTACCGGAAACAACGACGAATTCATCCGCAAGGTGCAGTACCACCTGGCTAATAAGAACGTTGACGCTGCCCTGACCGAGTGCGACAAGCAGAAGGGTTCTGTAGGTAACGTAATGAAGGCTGGCCTGCGCAAGTACAAGGAAATGATCACCAACACTGAATTGGATACCGACCAGAAACTGGCCCAGATCCAGAAAGAAGTAGAAGAAGCTACTGCCCTGGAACTGCCTATGCTGGAAAAGAACCTGGTATTCCTGTCTACCATCGCTTCAGTAGCTACCCTGTTGGGTCTGTTGGGTACGGTAATGGGTATGATCCGTTCATTCTCTAAGCTGGGTGATGAAGGTGGTGGAGACGCTGCCCGCGAACTGTCAAAAGGTATCTCCGAAGCCCTTTACAACACTGCCCTGGGTATCGGTACCTCAGCTGTAGCGATCATCATGTATAACGTATTTACTACTAAGATCGACGGTATCACTTACGGTATCGATGAGTCTGGTTTCACGCTGACCCAAAGCTTCGCTTCCCTGTACAAGTAATTGGGAAATTGGGAACCCGGAAAAACTTGGAAAAGTTTTGTGGAATTCCCCGAGTCTTGAATCTAAATGTGAAACTGAACAAATAATTAAGTCATGCCAAAAGTTAAAGTACCTCGGAA
Source organism: Flavihumibacter rivuli (assembly GCF_018595685.2). NCBI lineage: Bacteria > Pseudomonadati > Bacteroidota > Chitinophagia > Chitinophagales > Chitinophagaceae > Flavihumibacter > Flavihumibacter rivuli. The sequence goes on along the minus strand of NZ_CP092334.1, from coordinate 2,062,260 downwards.
GAGTACGAGTATTGACATGACCGCGATGTGTGATGTGGCCTTCCTGTTGTTGTCATTCTTCATCCTGACAACCAAGTTCAAGCCATCTGAAACACTGGCGGTACAAACGCCAAGCTCAGTAGCTTCCAAAGTGGCTCCCCAGAAAGATGTGACCCTGGTGACCATCGACAAGGAAGGAAAGGTATTCCTTTCCTGGTCTGAAGATGCTCCCAAGTCAGACATCATCGAGGCGCTGAACACCAATCGTAACCTCGGTCTGACCGACGGTGAGATGAAGGCCCTCGCGAAAGGACCTTTCATCGGGGTGCCCCTGGCCCAGTTGAAGTCACTGGCTGCCCAGCCTGCTGATAACTGGCCCAAGATGAAGCTTCCCGGTATTCCTGTACTGGACTCCGCCAACAACGAAATGGTTGACTGGATGCGCGCCATCAAGCAAGGGTTCACCGGAATTAAAATGAACCTGCTGGTAAAAGGCGACAACGCTTCAAAATATCCTGCCTTCAAAGGGGTGATCGATGCCTTCAAGAAGAATGATGAAATGAAGTTCCAGATGGTGACCAATCCGGAAGGCGTTCCTGCAGGAACCGAGCTGTACCGCAAGAACATGAGCGGACAGGCTAAAGCAGAAGAATAATTTTTAACTAACTAAATTTTTGCGAAATGGCAGAAATGGATACCTCGTCAGGTGGGGGACATAAAAAAGGACCTGGCGTAAAAAAAGGTAAAAAGCTCTCCACCCGTGTGGACCTTACCCCAATGGTGGACCTTGGCTTTCTGCTGATCACATTCTTCATCTTCACCACTACCATGAGCCAGCCAACAGCCATGAGGTTGTTCCTGCCCAAGGATACGGAGAAGCCAGAAGAGCAGAATAAGGTAAAAGCCTCCGGCGCATTGACCCTGTTGTTGGCGAAGAACGATAATATCTTCTACTACGAGGGTGAATTGCTGCCAGATGGTTCTAACTTCAAGAGCACTACGTTCAAGGAAGTTAGGGACGTTATCCTGAACAAGAAGAAATCAACCAATCCGGATGATTTCGTGGTGGTGATCAAGCCCAACAAGGAATCTACTTACAAGAACACAGTTGACATGCTGGATGAAATGACCATCAACGACGTAAAGCGTTATGCCCTGGTGGATATTTCCCCTGTAGAAGAGCAGCTGATCGCTATTACCCAGGGAGCTACTCCCCAATAATGGCCATCTTGTTTGTGGAATTTTCAAAGCAATGCATCTTATTCAAAAAAGCGAACAATGGACGTAAATAAAATTTTAAGTGCTGATGTTCTGGACATCATTTTTGATGGAAGGAATAAGGATTACGGTGCTTACGACCTGCGCAAGACCTATGGCCAGCGCATTACGAAAGCATTGATCGGTACTGCCGCTATAATCGCTTTGATCCTTCTTGGAAGTGTCCTGGCAGCCAAGCTGAAGAAGGGCAACGAGAAGACCGAGATGATCGTCCAGGACGTTCAGCTCGAAGAAGTGAAGCGCGAAGAGCCGAAGAACGAGCCACCACCACCGCCTCCGCCACCCAAGCCGGAGCCACCCAAAGTGGAAATGGCCAAGTTCACTCCTCCCAAGATCGTAAAGGATGAGGAAGTGAAGGAAGACGAAAAGCCACCAGAAGTAGAAAAACTGGAGGAAACCAAGATCGGTACCGTTAACCAGGAAGGTATCAAGGATGAGGGTATCGTTGCCCCCCCTGCTTCAGATGAAGGTAAGGGTGTGGTAGAAGCCCCCAAGAAAGAGGAAGAAGACTGGGACAAGACCTTTACCAAGGTGGAGATCGAGTCTGATTACCCCGGTGGTACCAGCGCCTGGCAGCGTTACCTGAACAAGAACCTCCGCTATCCCCAGGAAGCCATCGACAACGAGGTGCAGGGTACAGTGGTAGTTCAGTTCATCGTGGACAAAGAAGGTAACGTGAGCGATGTAGAAGCCGTAAGCGGACCCCAGGAATTGCGCGACGAAGCTGTTCGCGTAATCAAGAAGTCTGGTAAGTGGACCCCCGCTATCCAGAACGGTCGCCAGGTTAAATCCTACAAAAAGCAGCCGATCACTTTCCGTCTCGAAACAGAGTAATACTAACGAAGACAATAGAAGCCCCACTCCGGTGGGGCTTTTTTTTGTGGGGCCACCAAGGCGCGAAGACACTAAGCAACACGAAGCCTTTAGTGGATCTTCGTGTCCCTTCGAGTCTTGGAGACTTCGTGGCCCCTCCCTCTCCACCGACAAATCTTTTTCCCCACCTTTGCAGCATGAAGTACACCACCACCCAATGGGATGAAACCATTGTAGCCCTTGCCACCCCACCGGGTATCGGGGCCATTGGCGTGATCCGTTTGAGCGGCCCCAAAGCCATCGATATCATCAACTCCCTTTTCCCTTCGAAAGACCTTGCCGCACAAGCCAGCCATACCGTTCATGTAGGCTACCTCAAGGCCAATGGCAAGGCCATCGACGAAGTGGTGGTAACCCTCTTCAAAGGCCCCAAATCCTATACCGGTGAGAACGTGGTGGAGATCTCCGGTCACGGTTCGCCCTTCGTACTGCAACAGATCATCGACGCCTGTATCGCTGCGGGTTGCCGCCTGGCCAAACCCGGTGAGTTCACCCAGCGCGCCTTCCTCAATGGCAAGCTCGACCTCACCCAGGCCGAGGCCGTTGCTGACCTGATCGCCAGCAATACGGCCGCTTCCCATAAGAATGCCCTGCACAATATCCGTGGTGGATTTTCCGCCGAATTAAAGGCCCTGAGGGAGCAACTGATCAGTTTCTCCGCGCTGATTGAACTGGAACTCGATTTCTCGCAGGAAGATGTGGAGTTTGCCGACCGCAGCCAGTTGTATGGCCTGGTGTCAGGAGCCATTGAAAGGGTGAGCAAGCTGGCCCATTCCTTCCAGCTGGGCAATGTGATCAAGAACGGGGTGAGCGTGGCCATTGTGGGCAAACCCAATGCGGGCAAATCGACCCTGCTGAATACCCTGCTGAACGAGAACCGCGCCATCGTGAGCGATATTGCCGGTACTACCCGCGATACCATTGAGGAAATATTGAATATTGATGGTATCCTGTTCCGCTTCATTGATACGGCCGGGATCCGCGAGCATACCAGCGACCAGATCGAGAGCATAGGGGTGGAGAAGAGCCTTGAGAAGATGCGCCAGGCCGATGTGGTCCTCTACCTGTTTGACGTGAATTCCATGCCGGTGGAAGAGCTGGTAGCCGTGAAGGAGGAGTTCGATAAGAATGGCTTCCGTTACCTGCTGGTGGGCAACCAGGTGGACAAGGGCGATGAAGCGTTTGTGCGTGATCGTTATGCCAAGGCGGCCCCCTTCTTATTGATCGCCGCCAAGCAGGGCCTGCACATCGAGGTGTTGAAGGAAAGGCTGGTGGACATGGTACTGCAGGGTGAAGTCACCACTGAGGATACCATCGTGACCAATGCCCGTCATTTCCATTCCCTCCAGCAGATGCTGCAATCCCTCAGTGACATCCGTGCCGGCCTCGACAACCGCATCCCCGGCGACCTCCTGGCCCTCGATATTCGGCGTGCCCTCCACTACCTGGGCGAGATCACCGGTGAGGTGAGCAATGAGGATTTGCTGGATTATATCTTTAGCAAGTTTTGTATTGGGAAGTAAGGATGTTTCCCTGCAGCCTGGCTCCGGTTCGTAAAAGCAACCTGCAAAGGTGATTATTGTCTGCTGCTGGCCTTTTCCCTTTCCTGATTCCGTTTTAATAGCTTCCTGGAAGCCTTTATTGGAGGCTTTTTTGCTTTTACCACCCTTCCCATTTGAGGAGTTTAATGGGAGCTGTTTCATGCTTTGCAAACTTGGCAATTCTGTATAATATGCAGGTAAACAATTTCCTTTGATTGAGTATATTTGCCAATATTTGACTAGTCAAAATTAAGACTATGGAAAGTCAGTTTGGTGAGAAAATACGAGCACTCAGAGAGCAGCAACATTTGTACTTGCGGCAGGTAGCACCATTGCTTGAAATGGATACGGCTCAGTTGAGTAAAATCGAAAAAGGGCTGCGACAATTGAAAAGGGAGCAGCTTCCGCTTTTAGCTGATATTCTGAAAACCGACAAGGAAGAACTTCTCATTCTGTGGTTGGCAGATCAGTTATACGATGTTGTCAAAGATGAAGACGTGGCACTGAAAGCAATGCAAGCTGTGGAGGAAGTTATAATCAATAAAAAGAAAAGTAAAAAGCAGTAATAGCAATAAATACAGTAAATATTAAGTATGGCCTTTAACGAAAATACAAGAGTAAAAATTCCTGCCATCCTGCACCTTTGCAGATTGGGCTATAGCTACCTGTCTCTGTCAAAGGCTAAATGGGAAATTACTACCAACATATTCACCGACATTTTTAACGAAAGCATCAGGAAGATTAACCCGGATATTGAAGAAGCAGATATAAAGAGAACCTATGAAAATATTTGCCTGGCATTAGACAATGAAGATTTGGGCGAGGCTTTCTCCAATATGCTCAATGCAACTTCCGGAGTAAAACTGATCGACTACAAAGATTTTAATAATAACAGCTTTCATGTAGTTACCGAACTCACTTACAAGAACGGTGACGAAGAGTTCAGGCCGGATATAACCCTGCTGGTAAACGGAATGCCTTTGGCATTTATAGAAGTGAAAAAGCCCAACAACCAGGAAGGCGTGCTGGCAGAACGGGACCGTATCAATGCAAGGTTTAAGAACAAAAAATTCCGCAAGTTTATCAACATTTCGCAGGTGTTGGTCTTCTCCAACAACATGGAGTACGATGTGGAGAGCATTGAACCCATACAGGGTGCATTCTATTCTTCTACATCCTATTCCGCTGCCAACTTCAACTGTTTCCGTGAAGAAGAAACATTCGATCTGGCAACACTGCTAAAGCCCGAAGACGACCAGCTCGAAAACTTTGTACTGAAAGACAATAATCTTTCAGCCATCAAACATTCACCGGAGTTCATTACCAATAAAGAACCGAATACTCCAACCAATAGAATCATTACTTCCCTGTTTAGTCGTGACAGGTTTGCAATGATTTTGAAATATGCCATTGCCTATGTGCAGGAAACAAACGGGCTGGAAAAACACATCATGCGGTATCCCCAGTTGTTTGCTACAAAGGCCATCGCAAAAAAGCTGGACGAAGGAGTTAAAAAAGGCATCATCTGGCATACACAGGGCAGCGGTAAAACAGCATTGTCTTACTACAATGTGCAATACCTCACCGATTATTTTCAGAAAAAAGATATCGTTCCAAAATTCTATTTCATTGTTGACCGCATCGACCTGATGATTCAGGCACACCGGGAATTTAAAAGCCGTGGGTTGGTAGTACATACCGTTAACTCAAAAGAAGAACTCTTAAAGAATTTCCGGCAGCGGCAAGCCATTCACAACCTTTCCGGCAAGCGGGAAATAACAGTGGTAAACATTCAGAAGTTCAAAGATGATACCGATGTGCTGCGTTCCAATGATTACGACATCAACACTCAACGCATTTACTTTTTAGATGAGGTTCACCGCAGCTACAACCCAACAGGTAGTTTTCTGGCAAACCTCTTTAACTCTGATAGAAACGCCATATTGATTGGATTAACTGGTACGCCCCTGATTGGCAAGGACCGTACCTCAAAAGCAACCTTTGGCGATTACATCCACAAGTATTACTACAATGCTTCCATTGCCGATGGCTACACCCTGAAACTCATTCGGGAAGACATTGAAACCAGCTACAAAATTCAACTGAAAGAAGCCCTGCGGGAAGTAGAGATTCTGAAAGGCGATGCAGATAGACGCATTATCTATGCCCATGCAAGGTTTGCAGAGCCCATGCTGGATTACATAGTAACCGACTTTGTAAAGAGCCGTATTCGCTTTGGCGACCACAGCATTGGGGCAATGGTTGTTTGCGATAGTGCCGACCAAGCAAGAAAACTGTTTGAGATCTTCATTAACAAATACAATCCATCACAAAAGGTAATTGAAGAAGTACTTCCTTATTCAATGGCTGCTGAGCCTGCTGCCGAATATGGCGCTTATATCAGCGACCAGAGTAAAAATCTAACCGCTACTTTAATCCTGCACGATGTAGGTTCTAAAGAAGACCGAAAAGACGAGGTAGAGAATTTCAAAGATGGCAAAATAGATTTCCTCTTTGTGTACAACATGCTGCTCACCGGCTTTGATGCCAAGCGGTTGAAGAAATTGTACATAGGCCGTTTGATTAAAGACCACAATCTCCTGCAAACACTCACAAGGGTAAACCGTCCGTATAAGAAATTCAGGTACGGTTATGTGGTTGACTTTGCCGACATCAGCGGTGAGTTTGACAAAACCAACAAAGCCTATTTTGATGAATTGCAAGGTGAGTTAGGCGATGAAATGCAGCACTACTCCAACCTTTTCAAATCAAAAGAAGAGATTGAAGAAGAAATCAAAGACATCAAGGAAAAACTCTGGCATTACAATACTACTAATGCCGAAATTTTCTCTCAGCAAATAAGCCAGATTGAAGACCGCAAAACAGTATTGGAAATCAAAAAGGCTTTGGAGAGTGCCAAAAACCTGTACAACCTCATCCGGCTGTACGGGCATTTTGATATGCTGGAGAAAGTTGATTTCAAGAAACTCAACCAGCTATACAACGAAACGGCAAGGCATCTAGAATTGCTGAACCTCAAAGAATCGGTACAAAACAGTGTAGATACCACCAATCTCCTCAATGTAGCCCTGGAGAATGTGCTTTTTATGTTCCGCAAGGTATCGGAGGAAGAAATGGTAATTGCCGACCAGTTGAAAGATATGCTTCGCAAAACCCGTGAGGCATTGGGCGGCAACTTCGACCAAACCGCCCCCGAGTTCGTAACTCTCTATGATGAGCTGAAAAGACTGTTTGATAAAAAGAACCTCGATGAAATTACGCAGGACGATATGAAACAGAACATCGGTTCCCTGCAACAGATTTACGACAAGGTGACGGAGCTCAACCGAAAAAACAACCTGCTGAAAGCCAAATACGAGAACGATGCCAAGTATGCACGGATGCACAAACGCATTGTAGAGAAAGGCAACATCTCCAAACGGGAAAGCGAAATATGCGAAACCCTGATGGACATCAAAAAGCAGGTGGATGATAAGGTGCTGCTCAATACACAGATGCTGAATAATGAAAGCTATTTCGATAAGCTGATGATTCAAATGGTGATTGGCAGCTTTGGCAAAAGCAAAATTGATTTAGACCCCGAATCGGCTAAGTATATCAATAGCTGTTTGGTAAAAGAATACATTAACGAATATCAAGGTAAATACGCATGGTAACACAAGACTTTACGGCACAGACAAAAGAGTTGATTGATAACCTGAAAGGTGTTTGTACCTCGTATGGGTTAGGTAACGATGGCAATGAATTTAAGATCATTACCCAGGTATTCCTGTACAAGTTCATGAACGATAAGTTCGGCTATGAAGTAAAACAACTGGAACCCAAACTGGCAAAGGCCGAAAGTTGGGAAAAGGAAATTGCTACCTATACAGACAAGCAGTATGAAATGCTGTTGCTGAGAATGAACCCCGATAGTGCCAAACTGAAAAGGGAACATTACCTCTCCAACCTGTATAACCGGCAGGACAAAGAAGAATTTGCCAAGTTCTTTGACGATACCCTTCGGGATATTGCCATTTTCAACAACGAAATATTCTCTGTTAAAACCGGCACGGGTGCAAAGATTACTTTGTTCGATGAACTGAGCAATTACATTACCGACAGCAGCCAGCGGGATAATTTCTGTAAAGCCATCATCAACCAGTTGGTGAATTTCAGTTTCGAGAAAATCTTCAATCAGAAATTCGATTTCTTCTCTACCATTTTTGAATACCTCATCAAAGACTACAACAAAGATGGTGGCGGTAAGTATGCAGAGTATTACACGCCACATGCCGTTTCAAAAATCATGGCTTCTATCTTGGTAGATAAGCCGGTGAGCAACGTAACTTGTTACGACCCCTCCGCAGGTTCAGGCACATTGTTGATGAACCTGGCCCATGCCATTGGCGAAGACCGCTGTACCATTTACTCGCAGGATATTTCGCAGAAGTCATCCAGCATGTTGCGGTTGAATTTGATATTGAACAACTTGGTACACTCCATTCAAAACATCATCCAGGGCAACACCATGCTGAACCCTTACCACAAAGTGGGCGATAAGCTGATGACCTTCGATTACATTGTTTCCAATCCTCCGTTCAAATTAGACTTTAGCGATTATGTAGCTGATTTAGATACGAAGCAGAATAGTGAACGTTTTTTTGCGGGCTTTCCCAATGTGCCAAAGAAGGATAAGGATAAAATGGCTATTTATCCATTGTTCATTCAACACATTATGTATTCATTATCACCGAAAGGCAAGGCAGCTATTGTTGTGCCAACAGGATTTATTACTGCTCAAAGCGGTATAGAAAAGAAAATACGAGAACGGTTAGTAGAACAAAAAATGCTGCGTGGCGTGGTGAGCATGCCCAGTAATATTTTTGCAACTACCGGTACTAATGTAAGTATATTGTTTTTGGATAAAGCCAATACCAAAGGTGAAATTGTATTGATGGATGCCTCTAAACTAGGCACTACCATAAAAGATGGCAAATACCAAAAAACGGTGCTTTCGGAAGAAGAAGAACAACGCATCATTAAAACCTTCAACCAACACCAAGCCATAGAAGATTTTACGGTGGTGGTGAGCTACGAACAGATAAGAGAAAAGAACTACAGCTTTAGTGCAGGTCAATATTTTGAAGTGAAGATTGAATACACTGACATTTCACATGCTGAGTTTGTAGCCAAAATGAACACCTTCAAAACTAGTTTAGACAGGCTATTTGCAGAATCAAAAAATCTTGAAAAAGAGATTCAGAAACAATTAAATGAATTGAAGCATGAACAATGAAATTATTCCAATAAAACTCGAAGATTTAATTGATTTTAAAAATGGGAAAATTGCTCCTAAAGAATCTGGTGCAATACCCGTTTATGGAGGTAACGGCATTTTAGGATATACAAATGTGTCAAATTATGAAAACGTTTTAATAATAGGTCGTGTAGGAGCTTATTGTGGAAGTGTTCATTTTGAAAAAGGTAAGTGTTGGGTTTCGGATAATGCAATTGCTGGTGTTCATAAGCAAATTGAAAGCAATGAGTATAATTATTACTTACTAAAGTGTATTTCCTTAAACAAAAGACAAATAGGTTCCAGTCAACCTCTGCTTACTCAGGGAATCTTAAATCAGATTGATGTTAATGTTTATTCTGATGTTAAGGCAAGAAAGAAAATAGCCTCTGTTCTTTCTGCCTTAGATTCCAAAATTGAGATCAACAACCGCATTAATGCAGATTTAGAAGCGATGGTAAAAACGCTTTATAATTATTGGTTTGTACAATTCGATTTTCCTAATAAAAACAGTAAACCCTACAAAACCAGTGGCGGCAAAATGGTTTGGAATGAGGAGTTGCAAAAGGAGATTCCTGTGGGGTGGGAAGATGGAACACTTGGAGATATTGCTGAACTTGTGCGAGGTGTTACTTATGATTCCAGTGAGATTAAAAGTCCAAACGATAACGGAGTTATTCCTATACTAAGGGCGACCAATATTTCTGGTAATGTCATTGATTTAAATGATATGGTTTATGTTCCTAAACAGAATGTTTCACCCACTCAGGTTCTTAACAAGTTCGATATTTTAATCACGATGTCTAGTGGTAGCAAGGAACATATTGGTAAAAATGGATTTTTCTTTTATGAAAAGGAAGCATCGTTTGGAGCTTTTTGTGCAAAAATCGTTGCAAAGAGTAATTATCGGTTTTATCTCTATTCATATACTCAATCAGATTTTATGTTTACTACAATAAAAAATGAGTGCTTAGGAACTAACATAAACAATCTAAATGGGAGCCTTGTAAAAGGATTCAGAATTGTACTTCCTCCAACAGAATTGATAGAATCATTCAATGAAAAAGTTTCTACAATTTATGAAAAGATTGGTAAAAATTTAATCGAAAACCAAAAACTTACCGAACTGCGGGATTGGCTCTTGCCCATGCTGATGAACGGGCAGGTGAAGGTGAATTAAAATAAATAGAAAATGCCATTAGTACAATTATCAAATAGATGTAAGCTGTTTGAGTCAATTGCTGCAAATACCTGGAACAAAATAATCAGGAACCATCACACGGGAAATCAAGCACGGGAAATTGGTCTTACATCTGATATTGTTTCTGAAATCGAAGACAATCGCTTATCTTTTCCTAACATAGGTGTTTGGGCAGTAGAGGCAAGAAATGAAAGAACCCATGGAAACGACATGGACATTTTTGTCGAAACCACTACTGGTCAGTTTCTTTGGTGGGCTTTACAAGCTAAGGTTTTAAATTTGGATGGCACCTACCATGACATTGCTACATTTAGAAGTGGCGGTGAGTATCAGTGGACTAAGTTAAATCGTCTTTTAGCTGCTTCAGGTTGTGTAGTACGTTACTTACTTTACAATGGGTCAGCTAATTACCATTACTATGGCAACGATATTTGCATAAGAAATTTTAACGAAGACCAATTTGGGTGTTCATTAGTAAAAGCTACTGATGTAGAAAGATTGGCATTGGCTGGTCCTGTAAGTTTTCATGACTTTCATCCTGAACTTGCACAACCTTGGCGAATTATTACCTGTTGCTTATTTGATACAAAAAAAGAGAAGGCTACCTATTATTCTGCAGCACAAGTGCGAGAAGCTGTTGGTATTTATCCAAATAGCTTTGGAAATACAACAATTCTCGATTCCGCAAATGACAACTCTAAGCCCAATGACTTTTCAGTTAATGCTATAAATGATTTTTCATCATCGGCTGAAAGAATTCCAGCTTATAGAATTGTAATCAGGTCAACAACTTCTATTAATCTAGGGTATTAATTACTATAGAAATGTCAAAACTCACCTACCATAATGATTAACTATTGCCTTTGCTTATGAATTAACCGGTAAAACAAGACGGAAAGCACATGTAGATAATAATATGACTTACACTTGCTGTTAACCAAAAGAATATTACCTTTGCAGTGGAAATAACTTTTACCGATAAAAAACTGGAGAAGCTGTCAGGCGATTACAACAAATGCCGCCAGAAAATGGGCGATAAAAGGGCAAAGCTATTCGTATCAAGGCTCAACGCTTTGCGGGATGCGACCACCCTGGAAGATGTGAGAAACTTGCCTGGCAGGTTTCACGAGTTAACCGGCGACAGAAAAGGGCAATGGACTTGCGACTTAGACCACCCCTACAGATTGGTTTTCACACCTCACGAAACCCCAATCCCTACCAATGAACACGGGCAGTATATCTGGTTAGAGATCAAAGGCGTAGAAGTTATAGAAATTGTTGACTATCATTAAACAACAACACAATGGCCAAGCAAAATCAATATTTCCCTTCAGTTGTTTTCCACCCCGGTGAAACCTTAGCTGAGAAACTGGAAGAAATGGAAATGGGGCCCAAAGAGTTTGCCCTCCGCACCGGCAAGCCGGAAAAAACCATTATTGCAGTCCTTAAGGGCGAAAGCTCCATTACCCCTGATATGGCGGTCCAATTTGAAAATGTAACAAAGATCCCCGCCCACTTCTGGATGAACCACCAGCGTGGCTATGATGAATACATAGCAAGAGAGAAACGCAAAGCCACCATTGATGCAGCCGTTTCATGGGCAAAGCAGTTTCCCTTAGCCGATATGATCAAAAAAGGCTGGCTGCCTCAGGTAGGCACCATTCAGGAAAAAACAATGGAGATGCTGGCATTCTTTGGTTTCTCCAATCATACCGCCTGGGAAGATTATTATTTCAATCAGCAGTTAAAAGTAGCTTTCCGCATTTCGCTGGCTCAAACTAAAGAGCCGTATGCCATTTCGGCCTGGCTTCGCAAAGGTGAGTTACAGGCTGCCGAACTGGAAGCCAATGACTATTCAGAAAAGAAGTTCAAAGAAGCCCTTCCTCAAATCAAGTCCATCATGGCCAACCATCCTGATGGTTTTTTTAGTCAGTTGCAAAGTATTTGCCTCGAAGCAGGAGTTAAAGTGGTACATACCCCCTGCATCAATAAAGCACCCATCAACGGTTCTACCCGTTGGCTCAACGATACCCCATTTATTCAGCTCACGGGCCGCTATAACCGTAACGACAGTTTCTGGTTCACCTTCTTTCACGAGGCAGGTCATATCCTTTTACACGGTAAAAAAGACATCTTTCTTGAAAACCTCGACTATTCCGACAAGGATATGCAGAAAGAACAGGAAGCAGATGAATTTGCCTGTAAGTGGACATTGACCGAAGACGAAGAAGCCGAGATTTTAGCATCAGCCCCACTCAGCGAAGACGACATCAGGGATATTGCAAAACAGTTCAATACCCACCCGGCAATTATTATTGGAAGGCTTCAGCACAAAAAACTGATCCCTTATTCATTGGGCAGAGAATACTTTGAACCTGTAATATTTGAATAACTGCTTCTTGTAAAAGGTTGATAAAAAGGATAATTGAAAACTGCTACAATAATTATTCTTTGAAAAAGCAAACGTAGCTTGAATGATGGAATGTACTTCTATTCTTGATTTACATTTCCGTAAAATCTGCATTAAATGCTGATGTCAAAATTCTGTATCGGGAAGTAAGAAGCGGTAATATCTCCTTATATGGTTGACAATTTTTCTTCCATGCAATTATTTTGCATATTTTGGAAAAATCCAAAAAGTAATATAGCTTAAATATTCTTAAATAGTATGGGCAAGCCTTCTGTATTTATATACGAAAAAGAGGGGTCAATTTAATGCGAAAAATAGGGATCTCATTATGCGGGAAATCCAAAAATCAACTAATTGAAATTATTTTATTAATCTTATGTGGGTATCAAAATTTATCATTTCCTCTGAGGTGCCATTGCAATTAGGAGTATACGAATTTAGTGATGTACGCGTAGAGATTAAAGAGTTACCCGTAAATGATATTTTAGTTTTTGATCGAAGTACTTTAAGGTATTGTGAGTTATACATAGATGAGAGTTTTGATAATAATATTGAAGAAGTTTTTCTTTATCTTTCAGACTTATGCTGGAAATTTTTAAGTCGAGTTTCGCTTGTTTCTTATGCTAAGGCTGAATTAGTTCTGCACATTGTTACTAGCAAAAATGAGGTTCCAAATGGTCATGATTTTCTCATATTGTCAAATTTTCATTCGCATTTCCGTAATTATAAAATTCCAGTAGGCCCAAATGATCTTTTAGGTTTTGGCACTTTGAATGATGAGCGTGAATATTTAGATGTTATAATTAATATGTTTGCTAGGGCTATAAACTCTGTTTCTTGGGAGGAAAAAGTAATGTTATTTTCTTCTATACTAGAGCGAATATCAATGGAGGAAGGAGATGAGTTTGTCGAAAAGGTTTGTAATAATTGTGGCGTCTCTTCAAAGTCTAAAATGAAAGCTACGAAGAGGATTTCTAAAAGACTACTTAATGAGAAAGGTGTTTCGAATTCTGATATTAATTTATTCTTAGAATCAAATCGAAATAGAATTGCGCATGGAGGTGGGAAGAGGGACTTGAAATTTTTGGAAGATTTAGTAAAAAGTGTAAGCAGTATTCAACATGTTATTGCTGAATTGTTGATTGATCGATTTAATGTTAGAATGGTAAATTCCCAAACCTCATTTGTTGGAAAACCATGGGTTATTTATAGATTTAAACATGATAGTTCAGGTGAAATTGTATTGGCTGATGGTGAGTATTTTACATTTAAGGCAAATGCTTTAATTTCAAAAGTTGCATCTGGGGATGATTTAGCACATAGTAATATTGAAGTTTGTGTTGGTATTAGTACAGGCTCTGATAATTTTTTTCTTAGTAATAAGTCTTTTCAGAAAGCCTTTTTCCCAGTTATTAAGACTTAGTATTTCTTGCATATGTATTTGTAGGTGGGAGGTTTTTGTCCTATAGGGTAAGGATTAATGAATGTTTAGAGAAAGAATTCCTGCTTGGTTTTTTGATCATTATTTTGGATATTGTTGCTATATTTTCTTTCTGCACGGTTGTATTCTATATCTAAGGCAACTGATATTTATGCAATATCTCTCGAACAACAATCATTCACCTTGATCACCTGCGAGGAGAGATTGTTGGATGGTACACCAGATATGCCTCCAGGCCCGCCATGACCGCCATCCTTGGTTAGGTAGTATTTGATAGTGTGGTTATTGGTGCAGTTCGAACTTTTACGGAAGGTTTTGCTGCAGTTCTGGGGAACACCTCACCCTTCTTACCACAGGTGTTGTTGACCAACCAAACATTCTGTACAGAATCAATGTGAATTTGGATTGGCTTGGGAAATCCATCCCGATTCAAAAGGTAAACCCTGCGGCTCTATTACTTCCACCCTTATGTAGCAATTCCTGGTTAATTTATACCTGAACGGGGTTAATATTTTATCAATTTGCTAATAATGCACCAGATAGGGTATCATTATCTATGAATTCTATATAAATACACCCGAAAGGGTGCAAAAATGAAAATAATTGCTATATTGGTACCCAAAAGGGTATAAAATGAACCTGGCAGACTTTGTAAAAGACAAGCGGAAATCGGTGAAGCTCACCCAGCCCGAACTGGCCGAAAAGGCGGGTGTAGGGCTGCGTTTCATCCGTGAACTGGAACAGGGAAAGGAAACCCTACGGTTGGATAAAGTGAACCAGGTGCTGCAACTCTTCGGTTACGAAGTAGGTGCCGTACCCAAAACCACCAACCCCTATACCTGATACCCCAATTCCAGATTAAGCTAGTCCATATTCAACCAAGTGCGAAAAGCCGCCATAAAAATAGACAACCAACTAGCCGGATGGCTCACCCAGGATGAGCAGGGGTATCATTTTGTATACGACCAGGCGTATGCAGCACAACCCGGTGCCCGGCCAGTCAGTTTGACCCTTCCGCTACAAGAAGCTCCTTATACTTCAAAAGTGCTTTTTCCTTTTTTTGATGGCCTGATACCCGAAGGGTGGTTGTTGGATATAGCAGAAAAAAACTGGAAACTGAATCCAAGGGACCGGATGGGATTATTGCTGGCCTGCTGTAAAGATTGCATTGGAATAGTAAGTGTGGAAGCAATAAAAGAGGAGGAGGCACCATGAGTACCTGTTTGTTTTGTTACCTGCCATTGGCAGGACATGAACTGGATTTTCATGCCTCCTGCTCAAGGAAAATATTTGGGCAGCCAACTCCTCCGGCGTTGCCTTATTCTGAGGAAGACCTGGAGCCATTGGCCAAAAAAGTGATACAAAGCCAAACGGCCGTAACAGGTGTGCAGGCCAAATTGTCCTTGCACATCACCGGCAATAATAAAGAAGGCGCAGAACGAAGATTCACCATTGTGGGCTTATGGGGCGGGTATATTTTGAAACCGCCTGTTGAATTCTATCCGCAATTGCCGGAAGTGGAAGATACAACCATGCATTTGGCAGCAATAGCCAGAATAAAAACAGCGCCCCATAGTTTGATTCGCCTGCCATCTGGCAAACTGGCTTATGTAACCAAGCGGATCGACCGAACCAAAAAGGGAAAATTGGCTATGGAAGATATGTGCCAACTCACCGAACGGCTCACTGAAGACAAATACCACGGCAGCTATGAGCAGATCGGTAAAGTCATTCAAAAATATTCAGTAAATCCGGGTTTGGATGTGGTGAACTTTTTTGAGCTGGTACTCTTTTCCTTCCTTACAGGCAATGCGGATATGCATTTGAAGAATTTCTCTTTACTGGAGCAGCCGGGTTTGGGCATGACCTTATCACCGGCTTATGATTTGGTGAATACCACTTTGGTAAATCCTGCCGATGAGGAAGAAATGGCTTTAACTTTAAATGGGCGAAAGAAAAAACTGAGGAAGCAGGATTTTGTAGCAGCAATGAATGCACTAAAGGTGGAAGATAAGCAGCAGGAAAACATCTTTAAAAAGATGGTGAAAGCACTGCCCCAATGGCTGGAGCTCATAGACCGCAGTTTTATGAGTGAGGCATTCAAAGAACAATACAAAACCATTTTATCCGAAAGGATGAGCCGGTTGCAATAACTAAATACTGGTAATATGCATTTTCCTCATTCAAACCCCCGTAAGGTCTTTTTGTCAAAGGATGCAATGCTTCAACAGGTCACACAACTTGAGGGTGAATGTTGCTTATTTTTTATCAAGGGGCTTACCCTTATTATGTTGCTGTTCCTTTCCTTTACGGCTATTGCCCAGGTAGGACCGCCGATCCGGGTGGAAGGCATTTCCCAGCCCCTTCGATGGGAGAATAATCCCGTTGCCTATTCATTTGGGAAGAATGGCTTCACCATTGTAGCAGGCCCTAAAACCGATATGTTCCGCGATCCCAATGTTACCTACAATACCGATAACGCTCCGAAGCTGCTGTTTACGCCCGATGCAGATTTCGTGCTTAGCGTGGGTATCCAGCATGCCTTTGCCAACAAATGGGATGGCGGCGCCATTGTGCTCAAGCAGGATAGTGCCAATTGGGTGAAGTTCTGTTTTGAAAAGGATTATACCGGTGCAAGGAGGGTCGTGTCGGTGGTGACCAGGGATATTTCGGATGATTGTAATTCAGTAGAGATCCCTTCTGATAAAGTATATTTCAAGATGGCCAGGGCAGGCAAGGTGATCACGCTGTATTATTCCCTGGATCAATCCAAATGGATACTGGTCCGGCATTTCCAGTTCAATGCCACAAAGCCCTTATTGCTGGGCTTCCTGGCCCAATCACCCACCGGTAATGAATGTTCTGTTGTTTTCTCCGATATCCGTTACCAAGCCAGGACGATCAAAGATCCCTATCTGGGGGAGTGATCATTCTAATGAAAAAGCCACCGCCTTTTTTGCATGGATTATGGTGGTGTCAAATAACCGATGTTCTGTAACATCAGGACTGATCAATAGACCGATTTCCGTACAGCCAAGAACAATGGCTTCGGCACCCAATGCAATCAGGTCGTCAATAATTTCCAGGTAGGCATTTTGCGATCTTTTGGTAATGATCCCTTTTACCAGCTCCTGGTAAATGATGTCATGGACTATATCCCTATCCGATGCTGATGGTATGATGGTTTCTATCGCGTAACGGTCCGCAAGCCTCTGTTTTAAAAAGTCCTGCTCCATGGTGAATTTGGTTCCCAGCAGTCCGACCCTTTTAACATTTTCAGCTTTGATGGCTTCACCGGTAGCGTCGGCAATATGGACCATTGGGATACTTACACTGCCGGATATATCATCAGCCAGCTTGTGCATGGTATTCGTACACAGGACAATGAATTCCGCTCCTCCACTTTCTAATGCCCTGGCCGCATTGATCATGATTTCACTAAGCTTATCCCATTCCCCATTGTGCTGAAGGGTTGCGATATCTGCAAAATCTACTGAATACATCAGGGATTTACAGGAGTGGACTCCCCCAAGTTTTTGCTTTACCTCCTGGTTGATTATTTTGTAATAGAGCGCTGAACTCTCCCAGGACATTCCACCTATGAGCCCGATAGTTTTTTGCATAGTAAAACAGGTAGGATGTAATGTTACTGATAATAATTGTCATTATATGACCCCGGGTGATCAGGGTAGAAGCGATAAGCCTTATTCTTTTCTTGTGAAGTACTACTGATCCTACTACCCAATCAAATAGGCTTTCCCTTTTTTGAAAAAAGGATTAATACCAAGCCATGCAAGAAAGTTAATGGGTTGTATTATTCAATTCCAGAACTCGTCCCTGGCGTTTTCAATGAACCTGGCATCACTGTGGGTTTGCCTTATTATTTCCAGTTCATGGGGTGTGGCCATTTCCTGGATAAGGTTGAGCAGGACCCTTTCTTCAAAACGGACATGTGATTCCAGGAGATCGGCAAGGGTAGTAAGGGTAGTGTTAAGTTCGGAATTGTATTTGAACAATCTCCTTAGCTGTTGGTGTTCATCAAGGGCCCTGATGATAAGTTCATGGGTGGGTTCCAGGACTGGGAAAAGGAACTTTTCTTCCAATTCAAAATGCGGGGCTGCATAGGTTTTATAGAACCAATCCGTATACCTTTTTATCCTTTTGGGATCTATGCCTGTGGCCAGTCCTTTCCTTATTTTCCATACCAGTAAAAGGGTATGGTGATGTTCCCGGCTAATGGGTTGCAATACTTGGTGCCGCCTGATGGGCTTCTTTTGGATAGCTTCCTTGTCCATATTTATTCAATTAAATTGTTTTGTTACCTTCTTTTCCTGACTCCAGTATTTTGGGGATCAGGATATTGTTTTCAAGATGGATGTGAAGATGGAGGTCTTCTTCAAATTCCCTCAATAAGCCCAGCGTTACCCGATAGGTGTTGCATCCATCCGGAGGGGTGGTGTAATTATTGGTTAGGCTTGCGATCTTCCTGAATCGCTCGCCTTCCTTATCATGTTCTTCATGGATCATGGCAATCGGGCTGGCATCCCGGTCATTGGAGATGGTAGCTCCTGTTGGTCCATTATCCCCCGGTTTGTTTGCGTCCCTGATGAAGGGGAAAAGAATTGTTTCTTCCTTATGCATATGCTCCTGCAGGTCCTCCGAGCTTTCTTCAAATAATTGTTGCACTGCTTTCAACTCCGGGTGATTGTTTCCATGGACCGCAGTTATCTTATTGAGGTAGGGAATAATCTCGCTGATCTTTCTCCTGACATAGGCATGATGCACCTGCTCAATATAATCCGCAAGCAAAGTAGGGGGCCATGTTTGGAAATGATGGGATTCCTGGCCGGGGGCCTCTATTACTTCCTGCAGTTGTTGCAGCAGGGTAGGGGTGGATAGCTTTGCCTCAGTGCAGGCCTCAGCTATACTCCTGTTGCCATTGCAGCAAAAGTCGATGCCATTTGCTTTAAATACGGCTGCGGTTCTGTAATCCATGGCCACCAGGTCGCCGATGATTTGACTGGCTGAAATATTCATAAAACGGGTATTTAATTTGATTTGAAATGAAGCAATCCGAATGCTACCAAACAAACGGTTTTGGTTACCTCGGTAATAATAAAGTATCGATGCAGGTTGGAGGGTTGTAAAGGAAGCTGTTGTATATAGTGGACTACCCTTTTATCCAAAGCGGGCAAAAGCCAAATGGTTTGGGTGATCAGAAGGACCAGGATGAAAATGAATAGTACGTTGGTAAATGTTTCTGAATGATTAGGGTTAAGCAGGATACACACCGCTACAGATACGGCCAGTACCCATTCTACCCTGTTCAGGGCTTTGAAGACAATCCTTCCAATGGATAACCCTATGGGAAGGGTAACCCCTTCTGCCCTGAACTTTAACCAGGCTTCCATGAAACTGATGGCGCAAATGAAGCCGATCCAAAGAAAGACAGCTACCACTACCAGCGGGTCTTTAACTGTGGTCATAGGAGTGGTTTTGATTGCCTGTTACGATAATATTCTATTTTGTAGTGAAACATCTCTGCCATCTTTTTTGCCCGCCATTTGGCCTCTTCAGCCTTAGGACCCTGGAATAGTTCATCGATCGTTGTATTGAAGATGACCAGCCACTGGTCGAAATGTTCCTGGGATACTGGCAGGTTGGCATGGGGTAAAAATGGGCTTCCGTTGTAAGTGTGTTCTTCCAGCAATACTGTTTGCCAGAATCGATACATCTTTTCCAGGTGAAGGTTCCATGCATCCCGGATACGGTCATTGAAAATATCTTTCAGCACCCCGTCTTGCCTGACCTTACCATAGAAACTGTCAACAAGGAGTTTAATATCTGTCAGACTGGTGATATCGGTTTTCATTTTATAAACTGGCATTAGTGATCAAATAGAAAGCAGCCCATCCAATGAAAATGATCAGCATGATCCATATCCAGTTGGGTATGCTCTGTGGTGTTTCACTTCCTTCCAGGAGAAAGCTTTTTTGGTTCCCTTTGTCGTAGGCATTGATCAGCAATGGTATGGTCCCGTCTACTACCTCACTTTCTTTTAGGCCCTCCACTGAGATGGCAGGCCCATTTCGAACAAAGAACTTTATTGTCCGGATGCCTTCCCTTCCGGTGGGCGATTTACTTACTATCCTCAGTATATGTTCGCCATCTGTAAGTTTCCTTGTATCCATTTCGAAGCTAACCGGTGCTGGCAGATCAGCCACCGGGTATTCATTGTCATCAATAAAGATGGATACCTTACTTTTTTCCCTGGTCATCAGCTTGCTTTTAGAATGAATTCAAGATGGATTGTTTGATATCCTGTACCCCTTTCCCTTCCGGCTTTACAAAGCAGGCCACTGTGTAGGCTAGTATAAAAAGGGTAATTACCCCCATGACCCCGACGATCACCCATTCCCAGTTGGTTTGGGGTCCTGGTCCATGCGTTATCCCCTTCAGGAATTTGGGTTGCTGTTGCTCACATACCGGACAGGCATTGAGCATATTGCCAATGAGCAAGGCGACCAGGAGTAGGATTGTTGCTCGGTTCATTTGATTACTTTTTATTGTTGGTATTGATCATATCCATCACCCGCGATACCTCGGCTGCTGATACCGGCTTGGCCTGGTTTCCCCAGCTGGATCGCTCATGGTTGATGATCGCGGTTATTTCTTCAGCTGTCAGGTTGTTATTGATGCCAATGGATGGCATGGTGCCGTACTCCGGCCTGGCATCGTAACCCTTCATGATAATGCCTACAAATAATTCGAGATTATCCCCATTGACAATAGGACTTCCCTTTAGGGCTGGAAAAGCACCGGGTAGTCCCTCGCCATTGGCCTGGTGACAACTTTGGCAATTCTGCGCATACAATTGTTGGCCATTTTGATTGGGTGATTCCTTTATTGCTGTTGATCCTGGGATTGCTTTTGGATAAAGGAAATCCATTGCCTTCCTTCCATCGGGCAGGGGTTGTTGTTTCAGGCTTTTCAGGTAAGCTACCAATTGTAAAGCTTCCCTGGTTGCGATTACTTTCCCCTTGATATGTTGGCTGTATAGCTCTGGTATTTTTACTTCTACATCGTCCTTATTGGTTTTTTCCCTGATCTCAAAAAGCCATGGATAGGCGGGCATAATGGATTGATCCACCACAATACGTGGCTGGAATAGATGTAAAAGGTGCCAATCGGTACTGGGCTGGCGATTCCCGATATTGGTCAGGTCCGGTCCGGTTCTTTCTGTTCCCATTAAGGTAGCTGTGTTCCTCCATAGGTCAGTTCTTGTATTGCCGGCATAATCCGCTGCAATAGAGGGGCGATCCCCAAATGCTTTATCCATTTCAATATTCCTCACCTGCTGGCTATGGCAGGCTACACAGCCATTGGCTATATAAATGTTCTTTCCGGCCTTCTCCTCTTCCGTTAGTGACGGTGCACCTGGTAATGGTTTATTGGATTGCTGGTTTTTCATGGCCGGCAGGATAGCCACAACCAGGGTCAGGAAAAGGAATAGGCCAAGAATGGTTTTAAAGAGTTTACCTGTTTGGTTAAAGAATTCCATAACGTAGGTTTAGAAGGTTGCTGTTTCCAATTTTTCTTTGGCTTTCAGGATATCCTTTGCGGTTGTGGGAATATTAGCTTCCATCCTTCCCTTCACCATCCGATAGAAGTTGTAGATGAACACGAGGTGTGAAAGCCACATCAGGGAGCCGCCTATTGCCCGCCATAACCAATAGGGCTTCATGAGCACCACACTTTCCATGAATGGTTTCCCATCCATCCAGCTCAGGCCTTTGAATGTTGCGCCGATCATTAATGGGATGGTATAGAATAATAATCCTATCAGGGCTAGCCAAAAATGGATGCCTACCGCGATATGGGATGGTTCATGGCCTGTTAAACGGGGAACCAGGGTATAGATGAAGGCCCAAAGCATAAAGGTTATGATGCCATACATCGTCAGGTGGGAATGCGCGACAGTGAAATCAGTGAAATGCCAGAGCAGGTTGGTAAACCTGAATGCTTCGACGGTACCCTGTAAGGATCCTGTAAAGTAGAAGATGATACCGGTCAAATAAAATGGCAGGGTATAGCTATGGGCAACTTTGTTCCATGTCCCATTAAAGGTCAGGATAAAGTTGGTGGTACCGGCAATTACCGGGATGAGCATTCCGGCACTGCCTATAATGGCAACGGTTTGCAGCCACCAGGGGATAGCACTGAATATAAAATGATGGGTGCCGATCAGGGTATAAAACAGTATTTGTGCCCAGAAAGCCAGGATTCCCAAACCATAGGAGTAAATAGGCTTGTTCAATTGCTGTGGCAGGAAGTAGTACATCAGGCCAAGGCAGAATAGCATAAACCACATACCTACCCCCTGGTGCATATAGTATCCCTGGATGATCGTTTCGCCCAACCCTTTTTGCCAGGTCGGCAGGTAGGCAACCCCAACGATCACTAATAAGAACATCAATGCAGAAATGATGTACCAGTTGGAAACATAGATCTCATTGGTAGTTCTCTTACTGATCGTTCTGAGGAAATTGACCAGTGACAGGACAATGCCATAGCCAAAGAGGCACATCACCGGCCAGGTATACTCCCTGTATTCACCTCCTCCGTTATTGATGCCGGCCATCAGGGAAATGGTCCCAATGATTACCGCCGCATTCATAGCGACCAATGTGTGGTAACCCCATTTGATATGGTGGATGGCTGTATTGGAAATGCGGGGAACGACATAATAGGCTAACCCCATCATGGAAATGGATGCCCATCCCCAGAATACAGCATTGGTATGTACCGGCCTTAACCTTCCGAAACTCAACCAGCTGATATGGTCAATATCTGGTGCAGAGAACTTGATCCCGAGGTATTCCCCGACTGTAGTCCCGAAGATCAGCCAGAATGCCCCGCAAGCCAAGTACCATACTATTAGTCTTGCCAGTTCGGGAGCAATATGGTGCTTGGGCTGGGCTTTCTTTTTGGTTTCTATAAAATGAAGACCCGGCTCCTCAATTATATTATGGATCAGTCCTTTTTTGTCGGCAGGCGGAAGGTTACTTCCAAGTTCATTGTTGTTCAATGAATATTCCTGTTCCTCTTGACGACGCTTTAATTGGTTGATTTCTTCGATAGATAGGCGTTTGAGGTAGGTATTGAAGTTCTCTACCTTCACACCCATCTTGTATTCTTTGATGGCGGAATTCGCTTTAATGATGATCAGCACTACTGCTGTTAGTACCGGTAGGAGAATTAGTAGTAGGGTAATGATGATGCCTGACTGGGTGAATAAATCTCTTGTTTCCATACCCTTTTATTTTATTGATAAATGCAAAAGCTTTGTAAAGTAACGACGATCAAAACGCCTTGAAAATGCTAGTGATGCTGAGTTAGCTAAAAACAGGATTGAACTGATTATTTGAAATGATCTTTCGGAATACCTGGTTGATCATTTTGGATGCTGTTTTTTGATTCATTCTACAACCCTTATCAGCAGCTGATTGGGACATTCATATAGTCAATTCAGGTCAGTTGGTATTTGCTCCAGGGATACCCTAAAATAGTTTTGTGATGAACTTAAATAGTATCATCATGCAATCAACTATTTCAAACATTAAGAAGATCATCGGGTTCAGGCCGGATATTGACCAGCTCGAATCACTTGGTACACAAATTCAATGGAAGGATATTGTTAATGCAGAGGCCGGTATTGTTTTGCTGGCTGCAGAAACTGATGGACCTCCCATTCATTATCATCCACGGCAAGAAGAAGAGTTCTTCATTCGTCAGGGGGAGTTAATGGTATACAGGAGGGACAGGTGGATCAAACTCCAGGAAGGAGATTCAATAACCATTCCTGCCAAAACGCCCCACACCTACAAGAATGCCTCTAAGAAGGAAGTCCTGTTTGATTTTTGTATTTCGCCCAGGGTTCGTTTCAGGGAAATGATTGAAGAGATGGATGGATATGTCCAGGAGCAAAAAATAAGGGGAACCGATTTTAAATCTGTCCTTTATTTGTGCCGGGTGATGGATAAGTATCCTGATGTCACCCAAAGTGTGAAGCCACCACAGTTCATCGTAAAACTGATGGCAGGATTATCAAGGACCTTTCAAAAATAGGGAGGGTTGCAATTCAGTCAATACCGGTATTGATTAGCGGGACTTTCACCATGAAGAATCCAGGGTCTTCTTTTATTTCAATACTACTCTTGTTGATCAACCGGTATTTTTCTGCAATATTGGATAACCCTATTTTACTGCTTTCCACTTTGATCGTTTTTCGCTGCAGGTTGTTCCTGACCATAAGGGAATCACCCTCTGCAATTATTTCGATTACCAAGGGGTTTCTTTTCCCCACCGTATTATGTTTTACGGCATTTTCCACCAGTAACTGTAGCGTAAGGGGAGGCAGTAGGGCATTGTTCGAATTGGGGTCGATCTTTTTTACCAGCATGACGCCCTTTCCGAACCTGGTTTGCAATAGGTGAAAGTAGGAGTCTATAAAATTCAACTCATTGGTAAGGGAGGTGAGTTCATACTCGTTTGTCCGTAGCAGGTACCTGTATACCTTGCTCAGGTCGCTAAGGTATTTTTGCGCATCATTTGGGTTTTCATTGATCAATGCGGATAAGGCATTCAGGCTGTTGAAAAGAAAGTGGGGATTGATTTGCTGGAGTAAACCATTCAATTGGGTCTGGAGCTTTTCCTTGCTTAGCTGTTCTGTTTTTAGTATTGTTTCCCTCCATTTGTGATAGCTGTAGATCCCTTCGTTCATGGCAATACCAATAATATCACAAACGATACCGGCAAACAGGGCCCATGCGTATTCGGTCCTGGAGAAGGTATATTGAAAAAGCGGGATACTGCTATATACAAAGAATACAAGGGTGATAATAATGGCTGTGACCGGGAAATGCAGAAAGGCTGCTAATAAGATTCTCTGGATCAGTTTACGCTCACTGGTTTGCCGTTTCCGCATGAAATTCGCTATGTAGATCTGTATAGGAGAAAGGATAGCCATGAGGGAAATGAGTAGGAGGGTAGAGAATACCAGGATATGCCAGTCCTTTATATACCTTTCCCCAAACATGATAATATTTATCGTTATCCCCAGGGCCGGCGGAAGTGAATAAAGCAACCACCTGAATTTTGATATTTCTTCTTGGAATTTCAACATAGGGCTTGTCATTTTCCCATCCAGGTTTTAAAGGCGCTTACTTTTTCCCTGCTTATGATCACCTGTTCAGAGACGGTTGGATTTAATTGAAGGATCAATCGCTGCCCAAAATAATCATCTATTTTTTGTATTGACTTTAGGGATATCAGGTAGGAACGGTTAATGCGGAAGAATTCCTGTGGGTCCAGCATTTGTTCCAGTTCTTCCAGGGTATAATCTATAGCGATCTTTCGATTGTCATAGGTCCTGAAGAAATTGATCCTGGCTTCTATAAAAAAGTAAGCGATCTCATGAGTCTCTACGGTTAATAGTTTATTGGTGTATTTGGTAAGGAACCTTTTCCTGTAGGATTTGGGTTGGAGCCTTGCCTGAAGTTCCTCTACAAGGTTGTTAATAGAGAACCCGGGGGCGGCAGTGCTATAATATTCCTTAAGCAGGTTGAATTTGCCAAATGCCGCAACCAGGTCTTCCTTTTCTATTGGCTTTAGTAAATATGCAACACTGTTTACAGTAAATGCCTGGATGGCGTACTCATCGTAGGAAGTGATGAAAATGACAGGGCATTTGATTGGGGTGCGTTCGAAAATCTCAAAACTTTGACCATCAACCAGTTCTATATCCATCAAAATGATATCCGGTTGCCGGTTATGCTGCAGCCAATCCACGGTAGATTCAATGGAATCCAGGTCGGCAAGTATTTCCATTTCCGGATCAACTTCCTTCAGCAGGCCACGCAGTTTTCTGACCGCCAGTTCTTCGTCTTCTACTATTAGAAGTTTCATTTCCTGTACTTTTCTACAAGTTAAAGGGAAAAGTCCAACTGGTACCTCGACCATGTCTTTTTTAGCTATTGGGATGCTTCTATTGCTTAAAAGGGGAGCTGAGTTGGGGAGCTGGAAGTTTACTTAAGAGACTATAGCCGGTTGAGACAGTTGGATAATCAATTCAGCAGGACTAAGGTTGTGCTCAAAAGGCAGGCCTGGTAATTTTAGGCCAGTTATTTTTTAGCTGGATGATTTAAAATTATTACTATGGCTGCTATTCATCGCAATTACATTCTTTTGGTTCACGGCATTTTCCTGCTGCTGGTGACTACTGCCAATACCTTTCAATCTTTGGTTGGTTTGAGTTCCGGAAAGGGGATTTTTGGCTTTCTTAACGCATTGCCAATTGCAGAAGTGGGCTTGTTCCAGGCCTATCTGTTAATGATGCTCATAGGGATTGTTTTGCTCCTGAATATGCGGAGTGAGCATTCCTGGAAATATGATCTAATCGGTGCTGTCGCCCATTTGATTCCCTTGTTGGCCCTTGTCTTCTTTTATAGTGAGATAAGGAAAACCATGGGGGCAGATATCATCAAGGCAAGTTGTTTTATCCACCTGCCATGGATAACAATAGAATTGATTACGGCCTTTGTTTTGTTCCGAAGGTCTGTTAGCAAGGCCTAGCGTTTCGGGAAATGAAATGGACAGCGCTTATGCCGGCTGACCAATTTTGGAAGGGATTAACGGTTTTAAGTTTTTCCCTGTATTCGTTCTGCTGAAGGTATGGTTAGTAATACAGGTATTCCCGGCATTTTAGCAGGAAAGAATCAATGATTGACAGGGCTAAATCTGTCACGTTATTGAAGGAGTGTACTTTTCCCCAAATTAGTTCATGTAGTCAGTGGTAAATTTCAAATTGAAAATTTGTTTCTTCTTCCTCTATATAGCTATAACAAGGATGGTGTTTAGTTGGTGAATTTAACTTTTCCTGGATGATAGTTGGCGCATAAATACACATGGAAACGGCGTACGAGTCTGCCTTGTTTTTTGACCTGTATTGTCCTTATTGAGGTGACACGATCGAAATACTGGTATAGTACTACGGGAGGTATAGTTTGGGTTTCCTTTTGTAAACGTTTATCTGAATCTATAAAGAGTGCATTTTCCCCTTTCAGTAAATTCAGGTCATTGGAAACGTAATCGAACTGCAGCGCCTTTTCGCCGATTATGTTTTTGCTGTACACCATTTCATCGAAGTAAAAGTTGAGGACGGCTGATGTTTTATAGTCATCTGCTGAGAAGACGAATGATTTGGGGTACTTTTTTTTTAATTCCTGTACTTTTTCTGCAAGCTCATTCCATCCTACCCAGGTATCATCTGATTTTATGATCACCGGATAGAAAGCGATTTCCATCGCTAATGCCAGGTGAATGACCAGGGAGGCTATCAATTGGATGCGAACCCATTTTTCATTCATGTAAAGGCTTATCCAGAGGATGCCGGTTATATAAGCGGGCATCATCCAGTTCAGTTTAACCCAGTAGAAGAATGATAAAAAGGTAAACCCAATAAAAAGGGGTAGGAAGAAACAAAGCAGGAATAGTTGTGACTCAGGAATACGGCTGAATTTAATGCCAAATTGGTTTGTTATTTTCCACAATCCCCAAACCAGGGTGAAGAAAAGAATGGGTATCAAAATAGCTGCCTGGTGGCCTATTGTTCCCAGGAAGTCCATTATCGAAATATGCAATCCGCTTATTTTATCCATCCTGTTGGTGGACTGAAACCTAAAGGATACAAATTCATGTTGCCAATTCCATACCAGGACCGGCGCAATAGCAATGAGCCATCCTGCCATGCACAGGTATGGCCATGGGGAGGAAAGAAGTTTGCGGCGCCTTTGTGACAAAACGAGAAATAGGAACATCCCCGCTGGCAGGAAAATGGCTGTATACTTGCTGTCAAATGCCAATCCCATTAATAGTCCGGCCCAGATCCAATAAGTTTTCCTTTCCTTGAATAGGGCAAGATAAAGGGATCTTAAGGACAGTGTCCAAAAAAGCATTAAAGGGACATCTGGTGAAGCTACCAAGGAAAGGATGGTGACCATCAGGGTGGAAAGGAAGAGCACCATTGCGGAAAGGGTCTGCCTGGTATTAAGGAAGCCTTTTGACAAATAGTAGAAGGAAAAGATGGTGAACAAAGTGATGATGGTAGCCGTGAGTTTAAGGACGATGATCTTCTTCCCGAACAGCATCGTAAAGACCCATATCAGGTAAGCAATGGCCGGTGGATGATCATAATAGGAAAGGGCGAGGTGCTCACTGTAGAAATAGTAATAGGCATCCTGTGGCATAATGCCCATATATGGGAGACTGGTTAACCTGGTGAGCAGAATGCACAGTAAGGCCAGTGTAGGAACAAGATATTTCCTTTCTTTTAGTATAAATTCAAACGGGCCAATTGTTCCGGAATATGAATTCATGTTTTTGCCTGTATACGTTTAGGGTGCTTTTTTAGGCTTTTGGCAATTGTTAAAATGCCAGGGTGGTTTTTCGCTGTTTTTGTTAGAAGCTTTTCAGGATAATGTGATAGATGAAAAACAAGCTTTGCAATGCAGGATGAGGCACTCCAAAGGACTGGCTAATGGATGGCTCGATTGCTTCTTACAAATTACTGGTTTTAGGCCCTTTGCTCAACTTTTAACTGTTTAATCCGGATGGGGAATAATTGTTGCCCGGCTTTTTAATAAGCCATGTTAAATACCGGATACAAAAAGGGTATTGACGATAGTCAATACCAGGCAATCCTTATTGTACTTTTTTGCAGGATTTTCAGGCGGATTTATTCCTTCACCCTTTAATAGTCTATTCCTTCCTATCCTCTTTTTCTGTGTGTAATTGGTACCTACGGCTAAGAGCGACCTTAACAAGCGGTTAGCCCAAATAAGAAGTGGCAGGTGATCCGAATGCCGATTTTAGGGCAACTGAAACTTTTGGAAGAACTCCCATAACAAATCATTGGCCTTGATCACTTGTGAGGTTGGGTCGGAGAATGGTCCACCGGGTAAGCCTCCTGGCCAGCCATGACCACCATCCTTGGTGAGGTAGTATTCGAGGGTATGGTTATTGGTGCAGGCAGACCATTTACGGAAGGTATAACTGCTATTCTGGGTGATCACTTCTCCCTTCTTGCCACAGGTATTGAGGGCCGACCAAACATTCAGTACGGAATCAATAGAAGGCAGTACAAGGTTAGCCGTTCCAACTCCATCGCCATAACCACCTAAATAGGGAACTTTCTTGTCGAGCTCTGAATGCATATGCAGGACGGGAACAGGACGGGCTGGATTACAGGGTGTGGTCACCACCATGGTGCAACCGTTGGGCGCAATGGCGGTGATCTTGTTCGATAATTGGCAGGCCAATCGGTAGGACATCATCCCGCCATTGGAATGCCCGGTCGCATATACCTTTTTGGGGTTGATGGAATATTTCCTGGTGAGTTCATCTATCAGGTTGCTGATGAATTTGACATCATCAATATTCTTCTCCACCGCATAATCACAGCAGGTGCCGGCATTCCAGGTGCGGGCCTTCAACAAACCGTCACTCTGGACACCGTCGGGGTACACCACCACAAATCCAGCTGCATTGGCTTTTTCAGTGAGCAATGAACTGGTCTCAAATTGCACACCTGATCCACCCCCACCATGCATACCGATCACCAGGGAAAATTGTCCGCCT
Source organism: Flavihumibacter rivuli (assembly GCF_018595685.2). Taxonomy (NCBI): domain Bacteria; kingdom Pseudomonadati; phylum Bacteroidota; class Chitinophagia; order Chitinophagales; family Chitinophagaceae; genus Flavihumibacter; species Flavihumibacter rivuli. The sequence continues at coordinate 2,032,542 of NZ_CP092334.1, read as the reverse complement.
TCAAAATAGTTGGGCGGCAGGTTCACCAGGTAGGTGCGCTCCCGGCCATCCACCTGCATGCTTCCATTGATACGGTAAACTTTTTCAACCGGCGCATCATCTTTCTGGCATGCGCTGAGGAAAAGTATAAGGCTGGTTATTATTAAGTAGGAGTTGCGTAAGCCTTTTTTCATGGTTCAGTTGGTTTTACATTGGATGGCGATCAGGACAAAAGGTTTAGTGTGGTCAATTTATACCTGTTGTTCAACGTTTTAAAGTCCCGATTATTGCCGGTGTTGCATGCCCTGCCAATCGGTTAGGGCTAAACCAGGCGATTCTAACCAATAATTACCCAACACCCATAGTGGCTACCCTGCTTAAGTGGAATCATTTAGCTATCCTATGATCCGGTTAAAGGAATACCATGCTTGGATAAGCCAGCCATTTCAGCCCTTGGCCATTTTCAGTAAATTCAGGCAAAGCTTGCATATGAAATGGTTATTGCTCTACTCCACATCCTTTCTGTTCAGCTTATCCTTTGCGCAAGGACCGGTGGGCATTTTCTCCGGGCATGCCGATATTGGCAGTCCTGCCATCAAGGGCGATGCACAGTACCATCCCCTGGACCAGTCTTATCACCTCCAGGCAGGGGGATACAATATCTGGTTCGGTCGCGATGAGTTCCATTATGCGTTCAATACCATCAAAGGGGATTTTATCCTGACCGCCAATTTCAAACTCCTGGGTAAGGGTGTTGATACCCACCGCAAGACCGGATGGATGGTCCGAGCCAGTAAGGATGATGATGCCGCGCACATGACCGCCACTGTCCATGGCGATGGTATGGTGGCCCTTCAATGGCGAAGGATGAAGGGGGCACATATGCGTGACCCACAGGATGAGTTGTTCACGAAGAAGCAGGGGACAGAGATCATTCAGCTCGAACGCCAGGGTAAGGTCTTCATCATGCGGGTGGCCCATCCCGGTGAACCCCTGCAGGAAATTGGCCGGACCGATGCCGTTGATATGCCCGATGAAGTGCTGGCAGGGATCTTCCTCAGCAGCCACAACCCCGATGTAAAGGAAGAAGCCATGGCCTGGAATGTCCGCATCGAACAGACTGTACCGGATGACTATAACGGGTATGCACATGGGGTTTTGCCCAGCAGGCTGGAGGTCATGAATGTCTTTGATGGTAAGCGCAGGATCGTTCATGAGGATAAGGGCAGGTTCGAAGCACCCAACTGGATGAAGGATGGCAAGCGCCTGCTCTTCAACCAGGGTGGTGCCATCTATACCCTACCGGTGGAAGGAGGGCAACCGGAGAAACTGAATACGGGTTCCGCTAACCGCAACAACAATGACCATGTGATCTCCTTCGATGGCAAATGGCTGGCCATCTCATCGCATCGGGAAGGGATGCCCGGTGGCGGCAGCACCATCTATGTCCTGCCTATCACCGGCGGTGAGCCTCTACTGGTGACCGATAGCACGCCTTCTTACCTGCATGGCTGGAGTCCCGATGGTAAGGAGGTTGTTTATACAGCACAACGCAGGAGCTTCGGTCCTACCTACAATATATTCAAGAAGCCCGTGAAAGGAGGGAAGGAGACCCAGTTGACCTTCCTGAATAGCGGCTTGGCAGATGGTCCGGAGTATTCACCCGATGGCAAATGGATCTATTACAATGCCACGGAAAGCGGCAGCATGCAGGTCTGGCGCATGCGTCCCGATGGTAGCGGGAAAGAACAACTGACCTTCGATGAGTACAATAACTGGTTCCCGCATATTTCACCCGATAACAAGTGGATCGTCTTCCTGTCCTTCCCCAATACTGTAAGTCCCAACGACCATCCATTTTACAAAAGGGTGATGCTTCGACTGATGCCTGTTGCCGGTGGTGCACCAAGGGCCATCGCTTACCTGTATGGTGGACAGGGTACTATCAATACCCCCAGCTGGAGCCCCGATAGTAAACATATCGCTTTTGTGAGCAATACCGGTCCGGCAGTAAAGCAAGCGAATTGATTTTTATTTCATACCGCATGCTGCGGGATATTACTTTTCAATAATGCTATTGTAAGTATGTATTATAGTCTGTCCAATAAAGGTCCACATGGTACAGACTATAAATGGAAGTATGGTAAGTATCGAAACATTTATGTAGTGGTCTATAGAATTATCATATAGAAGATAGCCTACCCCTAGCCATAACCAGCTAATGCCGATAATTTGCATAGTGATCTTGTACTTAACATTTTTTAAAAGAATTGATAGAAGAATGCATATTTGACCGAGTAAACTTGTCAATCCGATTAATGGAAAATGATTGTCAACTGAATGAAGGGAAAAGCTAAAGTCGGTTTGTGTGAAGTAGGGAAAAAATAATATTTCAAGGATAAACAGGACTACTATTCCATGTCCTGCACCCACTAGAATTAAGCCATGACTAATGATGGTCAATATTTTTATCCTGCTTGTTGTTGTCATTATGCTTGCAAAAATTTCTTCTATTCTGGGGTACACTACTATTCGCATGTTAGTGAAGCGGTAGTCTATAACAACCTTTATAGTTTCAGCGATACCTTCTTTCCCGTTCTTACTGCCTCATAGATCGCATCAATGATCTTCAGGTCTTTCAAGCCTTCTTCTCCATCCAATGGCACTATAGGCTTTTTACCATCGAGGAGGATGGCGGCCATTTCATCCATTTGGGTGGTCTGGTGCGTGATATGCTGGAAGTTCAGCTCGCCCTTATGTGTCCTGGCCTTGATGGGACCATAGCCGGTTGCGGGTGATAATTCGGCGAAACCATTTTCCCCGTCCAGGAAGAATCGGTCGAGGTAATTCATGCGGTAAGTGGACAGGCAGGAAGCTATAGCGCCCGAAGGAAAGCCCAGCTGGAACTGGATCGTTTCATCCACGCCTTCGCGGAAGAGAACGGGATCGGTCTTTGTTTCCTGTGCCGTCACCCATACCGGTTCTTCCCCTACCATATAACGTGCACCATTAACCGAATAAATGCCAATATCCATCATGGCCCCGCCACCGGAAAGTTTGGGATCCAGTCGCCATTGGCTGGGATTGCCAATGCGGAAGCCGCTGAGCCCCTGGAAGAACAGGGGTTTGCCGAATTCACCCGCATTTCGCATCCGGATGATCTCCAGGGTATTGGCTTCGAAATGCATGCGATAGCCTACCAGCAGTTGAACGCCCGCTTGCTTGCAGGCCGCCACCATTTCCGCACCTTCCCTGGCATTGATGGCCATGGGTTTTTCACAGATGGCATGCTTACCGGCCCTGGCTATCCTGACCACCTGCTCCTTGTGCTGGGCATTGGGGGTGATCACATATATGGCATCTATATCAGGGTTGTTCCTGACCTGGTCGAAATTGCTGTAATTGTAGCGGCTTCCTTCCGGTACCCCATAACGTTCGCCCCACTCCTTCAGCTTGGAAGACGTGCCGCTGATCAGTCCCGTGATCTTTGCCCGCTTGCATTGCTGCATGGCTTCGGCAACCCTATTGGCATAGCTGCCCAGGCCCATTAAGGCAACCCTTAATGTAGGTCCATCGGCTACTGGTGGAACAGGTATGGCTTGCTGTGAACTGCGGTGCCAGGCGGCCAGTGGCGCAGCTGCGGCGGCCATAGTTAGTTTAGTAAGGAATTTTCTCCTGGAGGACATATGATGGTAGTTATGCATCCTGAATTTATTCATTTTTACCGTCTTGATGGTCAGGTGCAGGTAGGAAAGGGGCTCGTCCTGCGAAAGGAAGGATAAAAATCCATGTGATTATTCAATGATCCACTCTAAAAGGGGTAGTGCTTTACCGCTGGTTGGAGGGGCTGTTTTGGGCTTTGGGCATCATGGCAAAATTTTGTTAAAGCCCTTGTCAGTAAAGGATTCCAGCGGAGCTAAATGGATTTTGCAATCAGTTTGGGAATGAAAATTTGGTTTGCAGGTGGAAAACCCGCGGTATAGTTTTGCTCCAGATTCAGTTCTGAATTAACCAAAGGCAACCCACATTCTACTCTGCCTTTTGCATCCAGCCGATTGCCCACCATATGTCTCCACGATTGCCGCCGGGAAACAGACCCATGATTTTTTAAACTTAAAATGTTATTGTATGAAAAGAGGAAAATTGTCTTTTGGAAAGTTTATTTCAGGTCTTGCTCTTGCAGCGGTTTTGATGGCTGGTTCCGTACCTGCCCTTGCAAACAATGATAAGACCGCCAGGGTGAATGGCAAGATCCCTGTTGAATTGAAGTATGTTGGTAAGATCAAAAGCGATCCCGTTTTGATGGTCCAGGGTGAGAATGCCAGCGCTGAAGAATTGTACATTACCCTTCGCGATAAGAATGGTGAATTGCTGTATTCGTTCACTACCAACGAAAAGAATTTCACCAAGAAGTTTCAGTTCCAGCGCGATTATGATGAAACCATGGAGATCAGGATATCTATTGTTTCAAAGAGTAATACCCAGACAGAAGTGTTCAGGGTTGCTGAAAGCACCCAGGTGATCAACCAGGTATTGGTTTCTAAAATGTAATTGTTCATTTATTGGAATTTCCTACCCGGTCTCTGCCAGATAGTTTTTAATGGGTAGTGATACCATATGGCCCCCAACAAGGTTGGGGGCTTTCTTTCTTTTTTAGCTGCTTCTTGACCGATTTTACCCGGCTTCATTTGCTGCCGCTGAATGCGGTAAATTAGGGGTATGAAACGATTTGCCATTGTCCTGTTCTGCTCGCTTTTAGTGACAGGCAGCGCCTGGAGCCAACTCCGTCTTCCCGCCATCCTCAGTTCAGGGATGGTCCTCCAGCAAAAGGATTCCGTAACCCTCTGGGGTTGGTCCGGATCAGGGGAAAAGGTTTATGTCACCACGGGCTGGGACAACCGAAAAGACTCAACAATAAGCACCAATATGGCTACCTGGAGGCTAAAGGTAAAGACACCGGCTGCAGGGGGTCCCTATACCATCACCATTACCAGTCGCAATACGATCGTATTGGAAGATGTCATGATAGGGGAGGTATGGGTCTGCTCCGGACAATCGAATATGGAGTGGAGCTATTACAATGGTACTTCCGATATCCAGCCAGAGTTTGCCACTGCTTTTAACCGGAACATCCGCTTTTTCCATGTGCCCCGTACCGCGTCTTATCATCCCCAGGACGACCTGAAAGCATCCTGGGCGGTATGCGATTCCAATACCATCAAATCATTCAGCTCTGTTGGATATTTTTTTGGCAAGAACCTGCAGCAAAACCTCCATGTTCCCATTGGGCTCATCAACGCCAGTTGGGGTGGTACTCCTGCAGAAACATGGACTCCGGGGGAGGTCGTGGAAGGTGATCCTCAACTAAAGGCGGCGGCGGCCCAACTGCCAACCTTTGCCTGGTGGCCCAGCGCAACTGCCCAGGCATTCAATGGCATGATCGCCCCCCTGGCCAATTTCAGAATTGCAGGTGCTATCTGGTACCAGGGAGAAAGTAATGTAAGTACCAGTTCTACCTATACCCGGCTCTTCACCCGCATGGTCGATGCCTGGCGCAAGGCATTCAATAATGAATTTCCGTTCTATTATGTACAAATTGCACCTTTTGCCTATGAAAACCATAATGTAGGCGCCCTGTTGAGGGAAGCCCAGACCAGGGCCATGCAGCATCCCAAAACGGGTATGGTGGTCATCACAGACCTGGTAGATACGGTTTCGGATATCCATCCCGGTAAGAAGGCGCCGGTTGGGAAAAGACTTGCCAATTGGGCATTGGCTGAAACCTATGGACAAACAGGTATTCATTACCAAAGTCCGGAGTTCGCCAATATGGTCAGGGAGAAAGATAAACTGGCGATCAGTTTTTCGCATATCGGTTCGGGGCTAGTGATCAATGGCAGGAAAGCGGAAGGATTCTACATCTGCGGACCCGACCGGCAATGGTACGCCGCAGAAGCCAAACTGGACAAAGACCGGATCCTGGTTTGGAGCAAGCAGGTAAAGGACCCTGAACAGGTTAGGTACGGTTTCAGCAATACCCTGATTGGTAATATTGCTACAAAAGAAGGCTTGCCCTTAACTCCCTTCCGTACCGATAATTTTGAAGTAGATCAATCACCCGTAAAATAAGAGAAAGATGAAAAAGGTTATGGCTAACTGTTTGGGCCTGTTTATGCTCGCCCTTTTCTTCCAGGCTTCCGCGCAAAAAGGAAAGCCTGTCACCATCTTCCAGTTGACGGTATACCATTTTGCGAATTCCGACCAGGAGGCGCGACTGGATAGTTACCTGAAGGATGCGCTGCTTCCCGCATTGCACCGAAAAGGATTTGCAAAGGTTGGTGTGTTCAAACCCATTGCCAATGATACCGCTGCTGATAAGCGGATCTATGTGTTGCTTCCACTTGCAAACATCAGCCAGGCCGGCGAGTGGGATAACCTGGTGGGGAAGGATGCTGTATATACTGCGGCAGCCGATGCCTATATCAATACCGGTTTCAGGGATCCTGCATATGGCCGGATCGAGAATATCTTGTTGAAACCATTCAGGCTGGCACAGCAACTCACCCCTTCCGGCCTCAGCGGCGACAAGACCAAACAGGTGTACGAACTGCGCAGTTATGAATCACCTTCAGAGAAACGCTTCCGCAATAAGGTTCATATGTTCAATGAAGGAGGTGAGATCGAACTCTTCAAGCGCCTGAACTTTAACGCGGTATTCTATGGTGAAGTGATCGCAGGCGCTACTATGCCTAACCTGATGTACATGACCAGCTTTTCGGATATGGCAGACCGTGAGGCACACTGGAAGTCCTTTGGTGAGGCCCCGGAATGGAAAAAGCTGATCGCTGATCCCTATTACAAGGAAAACATGAATAAGAATGTGCAGGTACTCATGCACGCCACTGCTTACTCAGATTATTGACCAGCGATCGTTTTCCCGGATCAACTGATCACTTAGTAACATAGCCCAGCGCCTTGGTGTAATTCTCCACCCAGGCGCTGTTGGTTTTACCCTGGGCATTGAAGCCACTGCTCATGGAAAAATCATAGCCAAACTCGGCACCGATCATGCCTCCTGCCAGCTCACCATTGGCCGTACCCCTCATTCCCACATCCGAGAACTGGTTATTGTGGTCAAATACGATATAGAACTGTTGGGTGATTTCCCCTTCGGCCACTTCCTTGAAACTTCCATCTATCCCCGCGCCTACATAGAGTGTAGATGTCCCTGATTTAAATTGTTTTTCTGCACCCACATTGATGATCCCATAAACATCCGCTTCAATATTATAGGACTCACAATTCACTTTCAGCTTTGCCAGTTTCAGCGAAACCTCAAACTCCAGCCAATCGGGACAATCCAGCTTAAAATCATGGTTGGCTGCCAGGATCGCATCGGCCTCCTCGGTGGTCATGGTGGTATGGCATTCCATAGGAGGCGCATCCAGTTTAGCGGCCTGCATGCATTGGATGAGGAAGGTGAAATATTGCGAAACAAAGGAACAGACCAGTCGCTGGTTGCCAATGCTGGGATCAAGTTGGGCGTAGTTGATCAAAGTATTCAGGAATACCTTCCATCTTGGCAGGACGATCTGGATCCTGTTGGTTACAAAAGCATTGTAGTCGGCCACATATTGGTCGATTATCGGTTTCTTGATGTCACAGCATTTGCGTTGGTGGGCTTCCATAACAGCAGCACCGCCACCTGCTACCGAGGGCGGGGGTGGACATTCCCTCTCCGATAGCGTCTTATAGTACTGGCGGGTCATGGCATCCAGGTGCGACACATCATCTTCCCCAAACAATGCAAGAATGGGCGCATATTGGTCGCCCAGTTCCCTGATCAGTTCATCCACCAGGTCGGCATAGATGCCAGGATAGCGTTTGCCTTCCGCCGACAATTGTTGCGGGGTAGCAATGCCGGCATTGGACCAAAAAAGGAATTCGTTTTGAAGGGATTCCATAAATCCCTTGTTAGCTTTCATAAACCCCTGGGCTTGTTCCGAATTCTTAGGTAGGTCGGGTAGCTTAAACTTACCCAGGGCGATTTCCTCAAAGAAATCCTTCCGGTTGGTGCCATCCAGTTGCATTTTTCGGTTTCGTAATGCCGTTAGGTTGAGTTTTTCCCTGTTCTCATGTTTGGCCAGTAGTGCAAGGCTAGACCTTCTCTGTGCTATGGTCAGTTCTTTCTCAAAATGTCGCATGGCAGCTTCCATATCCTTTGCCTGCAGGCTGATCAGGGCCATGGAATGGTTGGCTTCGGGATGCAGGTCATCAATGGTCAGGCATTTTTTGAAATATTGTGTAGCCTTATTTACATCACCCATGCCCAAATAGGATTGCCCCATGTTATTGAGCAGGATACTGCTGTTCGGGTATTTGTTAAGGCCGTATAGCAGTATGGGAACTGCCTGGTGTTCCAGCCCGGTCATATTCATTAGCGCTGCCAGGTTGTTCCAGCCCAAGATATCCTCCGGCGATTTCTGCACGGCTTTCATGGAAAGTAGCATGGCGGCTTCGGGATTATCCCTGTACCAGCCGCCTATGGCTGCATTGCGGAGGTCAAGCGCAGATTTGCCGGCTGCAATGGATTCCACCTTTTGTACAGCGGAAGTTGGAAGGGCTTGTTTCAAGGCTGCTTCCTGTTTGGTCAACTGCCCCATGAGGGTGTTCAGTGTGGGCGGGGCGGCCGGTAAAGTAGCCAGCCGCTTCATATCCTTCACCGGGAAATAGAAGGAAGTGGTCGGCAATACCGTTTCATCCAGTTTAATATTGCCTGCCTTGGCCAGCTGACGGGCATTGGCTTCGGCTTGTTTCAACATCTTAGTCTTATAGGCTTCGAGCTCCTGCGGCGACATGGTGGCCATCTTTTGCAGGTCTTCCATGCTCATGCCGGTCGGCAACTGGGTTTTCGGGACTTTATTTTGCGCATAGCCATGAAGGCCAATGCTTGCAATAGCCATTAAGGACAGCAAATATCTCATAGTAAGGTTTATGGAAGCAAGTTCTTATGAAGCTGACATATTCAAAAGAACTTAATGGATGAGCTGTGTTAAAGCAGGGTTTAACTGAAGGGAAACAATGACTGATGGTTAGGCGGACCTTACTTTTTCAACAGGAAAAGGGAAATGGCTACTGTTTCTGTGGGCAATTGCACCAGGCATTCTTCCTGCATTCGGCACCAGGGCATGAGTTGTTCAATAAATGGTTTGGCCATCAAACGCTGTGGTGTAGTAAGTAGTATGATGGTGCCCTTTTCGATGAAGCGTTTGAGTACGATAAAGAGCTGCCGGAATTGTTCCGGTTCATAATTGATATCGCTTAGCAGGAGTACGTCGGGTTGAAGGGATGAAGGCAGGTCGTTCCAATCCAGTACCCTTACCTCTATATTACAGGTTGCATGGTGATCAATGCTTTCTTGTATCACCTGCACCGCTTCCGGCAGGTAATCGGAACAGGTGACCCTGTTGGCCGTCCTGGCTGCAACCAGGGAAGGAAGGCCCAGTCCGGCTGCCAGTTCAAGTACTTCCCTGTCCTGTACCAGTTCCTGGTTCCTGTTGATGAAATTGCTGATGGCAATGGCTGAAGGCCAGAGTTTGGACCAATAAGGGAATGGGGTGGTGGCATCTTTTTCTTTCTGCAACCTGTAAAGCTCACGGATGGCCCCGGTATCCGGCACCATAAGGTCGATCGATCCTTGTTCGAGCTCGATATGTTGGAGATGGGAGGGAATGGCCATGAGTGGAATGGGGGCAAAGTTGCGCTTTATTGGGGAGTTAACCCGTTCCAACTGCAGACCTTAACATTTGTATATACAAATATTTGTCGGAAAATGCTAAATTGCCTTGCCTTGTTGGTCGACAGGGACAAATTGATTAACCAATAAATATCGGGTGTTAAGGTTATGGCTACATTATCGGAACTAAAACAGTTAACGGATACTTTCCAGGAGCAGGATCGCTTGATGCCGGTGCTCTTTATCGGCCATGGTTCCCCCATGAATGGTATTGAGGATAATGATTTCAGCAGGGGCTGGAAGGAGATGGCTGGCTCCATTCCCGAGCCTAAGGCGGTATTGGTGATCTCTGCGCATTGGCTCACGAACGGCACCTTCATAACAGCCATGGATACACCAAGAACCATTCATGATTTCGGTGGATTCCCGGAGGCCTTGTACCAGGTGCAATACCCTGCACCCGGTGATCCCAGGTTGGCGGCTGAAACAGCAAAGCTGGTAAGCTCTACCCAGGTTGGACTTGACCATGACTGGGGCCTGGACCATGGTGCATGGACAGTGGTGCGGCATATGTATCCTGGTGCCCGGATACCGGTCCTTCAATTCAGTATAGATTATGGGAAGCCCGCTGCCTATCATTATGCACTGGCGAAGGAATTGATGGAACTCCGCAGGCGCGGTGTGCTGGTCATCGGAAGTGGCAATATGGTGCACAACCTCAGGATGGTGGCCTGGGATAAACTGGATGTACCAAATTATGGGTATGACTGGGCCATTGAAATGAACCAGGTGTTCAAGGATAATATCCTTTCCGGTCGCCACCAGGAATTGATCCATTACCAGCAAATGGGCGCCCCGGCCTTATTGTCGATACCAACACCTGATCATTATTATCCGCTCCTTTATACGCTTGGTTTGCAAACGCCGAAAGATGCGATCAGTTTTTTCAATGATCACCTGGTAGGAGGCTCATTGACCATGACCTCTGTGAGGATCGGATAAATAGCTGTATTACCCTGTTGGTAATCAAACAGCCGGTGCATTGGCCACCGGCTGTTTGATTACAGATGGTAGAAGCGTATTTTTTTGATCACTACTTGATACCCAGTTCATGCTGGATCTCTTCGAGCGAACGGCCCTTGGTTTCCGGCATCACGCGCCATACAAAGAGCAGGTGCAGCAGCATCATGGCCGCATAGAAAAGGAAGGAGTAATATCCGCCCTGCGGGCTTCCTTCCACGATCACCGGGAAGGTCCAGGAAATGATCGCTGCCATGATCCAATGGGTGAAACTGCCCAGGGAGCCACCCTGTGAGCGGACGGCATTGGGGAAGATCTCGGAAATGAATACCCAGATAACAGCGCCCTGCGAGAAGGCAAAGAAGGCGATATAGCCTATGAGGTAGAACAATACATTCTTTCCCGAATTGGCCGGGTCATTGAAGGCCAGGGCGGTCAGGTAGAGGAAGAGGATCATGCCGATGGAGCCGATGATCAGGAGGGTCTTCCTGCCGAATTTGTCGATCATGGTCATGGCCAGTAAGGTGAAGGCCAGGTTGGCTGCGCCAATATATACGGGCTGCAGGTAGGCTTCTGCCTTATCGAAGCCGGCCATCTCAAATATCCTGGGTGCAAAATAGATGATGGCATTGATACCGGATAGCTGGTTGAACATGGCCAGTAGCACGGCATAAAAGATGGGCTTGTAATACTTGGGTTGGAATAGGGTTTCTTTTTTATCGCTCACCGATTCCCTGATCTCCTGCATGGCTTTTGCCGGGTCGGCTTCTCCCAGCCTTTCCATGATGGGTGCGGCTTCCGCATCACGATGCTGAAGGGCGAGCCAGCGGGGGCTTTCGGGGATGGTCTTGACCAGGATAGCGAACAGCGCGGCCGGCACGATCATGATCCCGAGCATCCAACGCCAGGAATCTTCGCCAAGGTCAACGAAAAGGAAATTGGTGAGATAGGCGATGAAGATTCCGGCTACAATATTCAGCTGGAAGGAACCGGCCAGTCTTCCCCTTAGCCGGGCAGGGGAGATCTCGGATATATACATAGGTCCAACTACTGAAGACGCACCTACAGCCACACCCCCGATAAAACGGAAGAGGATGAAGAGCAGCCATACTGACGATAATGCACAACCGATAGCAGATAAAAGGTACATAACGGCGATGATCATGAGTACTTTTTTGCGGCCGAACCTTTGTGCGGGATAACCCGCAATGATAGAGCCCAGAACGGTGCCGATCAGGCTGGAAGCTACTGTAAAGCCTTGCCAGAAGGGCGAAAGTTGCCAGAGTTGCTGGATGGTCTTTTCAGCGCCCGATATCACTGCTGTTTCAAATCCGAACAAGAAGCCTCCTAGGGCAGCAATCAATGCGATCCTGATGGGATATGCAAGCATGTTAGTTGGTTTGCTTAAAATTATTCCTTCTTTGCAAGATTTTGTGTTTAACTTCTGGTGCAATCCTTTGCGGTGGGTTTTTGGTAAACCCTTCTGAAGTTTTGGATAAATTCGTACCAGCTTCGTGCACTTCATTTAACCTAATAGCATTGTCCTTATGAGCCAACCAATATGGGGTATCGACCTGGGCGGTACCAAGATAGAAGGAGTGATCCTACCCTCGTTAGGGGATCCAAAGCCCATTGTGCGCACCCGTGTGGATACGGAGGCCCATCTCGGGTATGACCATATTGTGGGCCAGATCGCCCTGTTGGTGGATAATATGAAGCAGCAGTCTGGTTTGTTTCCTTCCACCATTGGTTTCGGGACACCAGGTGTCCTCGATCCCATCCTTAGGACCATGAAGAATTGCAACAGCACCCAATTGAATGGAAAGCCCTTGCAGGATGATATAGAAAATGCCTTAGGCATTCCCGTTAAACTGGCCAATGATGCCAATTGCTTTGCTTTGGCTGAAACCCATTGGGGGGTGGTGAAGCACCAGTTCCCAGAGGCCAGGATGGTCTTTGGTATCATCATGGGAACCGGTGTGGGTGGAGGTATCGTGCATGAAGGAAAAGTTTGGAATGGGAAGCATGGGATCGCAGGGGAGTGGGGACATATTCATCTGGATGATTCAGGCGGGCCCTGTTATTGCGGCAGGACCGGGTGTGTAGAGACCATCCTGAGTGGACCTTCCTTACAGCGATACTATAAGCAATCAAGTGGCAAGGACAAGACACTCAAGGAGATCGTAGCCCAGGCGGCGGCAGGTAATGAAGCGGCAGCCCGGTTGACGATCGACCGCCTAAACCACTTCTTTGGAAGGGCTGTTTCCATTATCACCAACCTGCTCGATCCAGATGTGATCATCGTTGGAGGTGGGGTTGGCAATATCGACTCCATCTATTCGGAAGGGGTTAGGTCCCTTCAGTATTATATCTTCAACAACCGTCTCGATGTGCCGGTCACCAAGCCCATGCTGGGGGATTCTGCAGGTGTATTTGGTGCGGCAGCCCTGGTAGCCTCATAGCATGACCGGATTCCTGCAATATGTTTTTTGGGCCAGTATGCTGGTGGTCGGCTATACCTATATCGGTTATGGGTTACTGTTGTTCCTTCTTACCCGTGGAAGGGAAAGGTCTGCTGCCGTCCCCGAAAAGGATGAGGATTTACTCCCGGTAACGGTTGTCATTTGCGCTTTTAACGAGGCCGAATGGATCAGTGGTAAGATCAAAAATACCCTGGGCCAGGATTACCCGGCAGGTAAAATGAAGCTGCTCGTGGTGACCGACGGTTCCACTGATGGCACCAATACCATTGCCGCTTCCTTTGAAGGGGTGGATGTACTGCATGACTCCAGCCGCCTGGGCAAGGCCAATGCCATCAACAGGGCCATGGCCCATGCCTCAGATCCTGTCGTCGTGTTTACGGATGCCAATACCTTCCTCCCGGCCAACTGCCTCAGGAACTTACTCGCACCTTATGCCGACCCTTCGGTAGGAGGGGTCGCCGGTGAGAAAAGGGTGGGGTTGCCGGGATCAACAGTGGCTGTTGCCAAAGGCGAAGGCATGTACTGGAAATATGAATCTTTTCTCAAGACGCTGGATGACCGGCTTTACACCGTAGTTGGGGCTGCCGGGGAACTCTTTTCCATCAGGCGCGATTGCTTCCGGCCATTGGAGCCCGATACCATTCTGGAAGATTTTGTGCTTTCCCTTCGCATATGCCTGGCCGGTAAGAAGGTGGCTTATGTGCCGGAGGCATATGCCATTGAATCGGGTTCCGCTTCATTTGGTGAAGAAAGAAAACGAAAGGTCCGTATTGCAGCCGGAGGATTTCAGGCCATGGGAAGGTTGCTTCCGCTAATGGCGTTCTGGAAGCACCCTGTCCTAAGCTTCCAATATATCTCCCACCGGGTCTTGCGCTGGACCCTGGCGCCGGTTTCCCTTTTCCTGATCTTCGCCAGCAACCTGCTCCTTTGGGTCTTCTATGGCGGGTTCTTTTGGGGAATTGCCCTGGCAGCCCAACTGGTGTTCTATGCCCTTGCCTACCTTGGCAGCCGGCAGGCTGGGAAGGGAAATACAGGCGGGGCCTGGATGGTGCCTTATTATTTTGTCTTCATGAACTCGGCAGTTGTTGCCGGCTTTTGGCTATATATCAATGGGAAAAGCTCAGCCAATTGGGAGAAGTCGGGGCGTCTACCCTTAACCGGGAATAGACAATCCTAAAGGTAAACGGGGATAATTAGGCGAAAAAGGGGTGTGAATAAAAAAATAAACCCGTCAATATTTCACAGATTCAAAATTGTTATTATTTTTAACAAAGGAAACAGGATTTTATATCCCCCCTATATTGGCACTGATAGCAGCAAATTCTCTCCAGCAATCCTAAGAACCCACCGTTTTACCAACGACTCATTTCCTCCCGCCAGGAAATCTTGCTGTGATCCCAATACCTCTTGTGAGCCTAATGATTCCAACTATCAAGCGATTTGAAAAACAAACCATTTTTCAATGCTTAACTCTACCCTGGAATGAAGAGAATTATACTCGTGATCACCGCAAGTAAAGCACTAAGATTTTTACTGCAAACCGTACTTCAGGATAAGTTTAAAATTATCGCAGCCACTGATGCCAGTGATGCAATGTTTTGGCTGTCAAGGTCCAATGTTCCGGCAGCCATAGTCATTGACCCTGAATTACCGGATACCGAACCATGGGAAATGGTAGAATACTTCAAGTCCAGTGGCCTTTATGATAATATTCCTTTGGTGGTCATATCATCCCTGCCAGAACAGGAATTAAAAATTCGTTGCAAGAATTATGCCGTAAATGCATTTTTCACTAAGCCCTTTAATCCGATTGACCTTTTGAATGAACTTGAAAATCACCTTGGTGAGGTAAGGCCTTTGAAAAAGGGTCTCCTGAAAGTGGTGTAAAGCTTAAACTCTCTGATCCCAAAACCTACCTGTATGGAACAAACCATGCCATTAAATCTAACCAACAACCCATCCACCTATAAACGGTATTCCGTTTTGAGGGAGGTAGAGGCTGCGCCTATAGTCCAGATTCACTCCCGGGAGTTTTTCCTCATCGGCAAGAATTCTGGCAATATTGATTTATTGGTTAATTTCTTTGATGGTGGATATGCCGCTGAGAATGTAGAGAAAGCCCTGAACATTTTGGAAAGGATCGCCTCCCAAAAGAAAATTGCCCCGACTGTTATCTTTATTGACCATGCCCTGGACAGGAGTGAGGTAACCCGCCTGAGAACTTATCTGAGGAATAGTGAATTGTTCAAGGCTGTCCCGCTCATCCTTCATGTACCTGCATCCCTCGCCGCTAATGAGGACCGCTGTTCATTGCGCCAGCTTTTTGATGATGTGATCGACCTGAAGAAGGCTGATGAAAAACTGCTTAGCCGGGTGGATTTCCTTGGTAAGATCAAGAAAAGGGCCATCGATAAGGAAGACGCATTTAAAGCAGAACAGGAAGCCATTGCTGCTTCCATCAAGGCCAATCCCTTCAGGAGGTCCTTCGATATACTATTTGCTTTTTCAGCCCTGGTTATCCTTAGTCCGCTGATGCTTTTGATCGCCCTGGCCATTAAATTAGAAAGCAGGGGGCCGGTCTTCTATATCTCCAAAAGGGCAGGCCGCGGGTATAGGATCTTTAACTTTTTCAAGTTCAGGACCATGGAGTTTGGTGCTGACAAGCAGATGGACCAACTTGTACACCTCAATGAATTTGGTAGCGGTGCGGGCTGTGTGTTCTTTAAGGTGAGCAATGACCCCAGGGCGACAAGGTTAGGAAAATTCCTGCGCAAGACCAGCCTGGATGAACTGCCCCAATTGATCAATGTGCTCATCGGCGACATGTCGATTGTAGGCAATAGACCACTCCCCCTCTATGAAGCTGCAATGCTGACCACGGATGAATGGGCAAAGCGTTTTATGGCACCTGCTGGAATTACAGGGCTTTGGCAGATCAGGAAGAACGACAGGCATTTCATGAATGTGGAAGAGCGTATCAAACTGGATATTGAATATTCCCAGCGCCAGAATTTCCTGCTTGACCTTTGGATCATGGCCAAAACACCTCCGGCACTGATCCAGAAATCGAATCCCGCATAAGCATTACGATAGAATGAAAATAAAGAAAGCCGGCACCTGCCGGCTTTTCGATTATAGGTACCCGATAGCTCCCGGTTATCGAAATTTTTTATCACGAATTGCTGGTAGCTGATATTTTATTTATTTTCCAATGTTTAATCACTGGTGCGGAACCAAGATCCTAAACAATTATCCTTAACTCATTCAATAATTTGTCCATTTTCCTCCATATCCTGGGATTTGTTCTTTTCCTTTATTTGTTCTGCAGTATCGCCTACCTGCTGGTGATCGCTGTGGCGGGAATGTTTTACCATCACCCTGAGATGGCGCCTGCGACCAGTTTCGCCAGGATCGCCGTTCTATTTACTTCTTACAAGGATGATGAGGTGATCCTGTCTACCGTACCATCTTCGCTGGCACACGACTATCCCAGGGATAAATTCCATGTGTTTGTAGTGGCCGATTCCCTCCGGCCGGCAACCCTCGATACCCTCAGGTCATTTGGGGCAAGTGTCGTTACCATTGATGCAAAGATGAAAGCGAGATCATTGAACAAGGGGTTGGAGTCCATACCGGAAGAGGAATATGACCTGGTGATGGTGCTTGATGCAGACAACATTATGTTGCCTGGGACCCTGGGAAAAGTGAATGATGCATTTCATGCAGGCTATGATGCCATTCAATGCCATCGTACTGCCAAGAATGAAGATACCCCTATCGCCCTGATGGATGGGATCAGCGAAGAGATCAATAACCATTTTTTCAGGCTGGGCCAGCAGGCCCTTGGATTTTCTGCCGCACCCAGTGGTTCAGGTATGGCTTTTCGCTTTTCCCTGATCCGATCTATTTTAAGGTTGCCCGAAATCCTGGATAACCCGGGTGAAGACAGGGAAATTGACCTTCAGTTGTTGAAGCGCGGCATCCACATGTACTACCTTCCCGACGCATGGGTGTTGGATGAAAAAGTAGCTACACATGAAGTTTTCGAAAAGCAGCGGGTAAGGTGGCTGGAGGCACAATGGTACCACCTGCGGCGCCTGCTTCAGCCCGATATGAAGGCTGTTCAGCATGACCGTTATTACACCAGCAAACTGATCCAGAACCTGCTGTTGCCAAGGTCTCTTTACATTGTCGTGTTTTTTTTCATATTGGTGTTGATGCTGATGGAGCGCATTTTCCAACTCAACCTTTTCTTCCCTGAATCGGGTTGGTGGCTTAGTCTTGGCCTGTTCTTCATTCTTACCCTTGTGATTGCAATGCCTTCCCGCTATTTTTCCTGGTGGACATTGAAAGCAGTGTTGGCACTTCCACTATTGTTATTCTCCATGCTAAAGGCCTTGCTTAGGGTCAAGAGCAAGCGTAGGGAATTTCTCCATACGCCCAAGACCTATAAGGGTAATGTCCATAATGGAAATGGTCACAATGGGCATTGATCGACCACATTAACTTTTCAGCAACCAGCATTGTTTATTTTTGCAGCAAATCATAGCTATCAGTTACGAAGCTTCCATATTATCCAGTCCCATTGAGTACCTGAAAGGAGTAGGTCCCCTGAAGGGTGACCTGTTGAAAAAGGAGTTGAATATTTTCACCTTCAAAGACCTTCTTGAGCATTTCCCCTTAAGGCATATTGATAAGACCAAGGTAACGCCTATCCTTTCCATCCAACCGGGTATGGAGTACGTGCAGGTGGTCGGCAGCATTACCAGTATTGCAGTGCTGGGTGAGAAGCGCGCAAAACGTTTGGTGGCCAGGGTAAGGGATAAGACTGGTGAAATGGAACTGGTATGGTTCCAGGGGATATCCTGGATACAAAAATCATTGGAACAGGGCAAGGCTTTCCTGATCTACGGAAGGGTCGGCTTCTTCAATGGAATACCCCAGATCAACCACCCGGAACTGGAGGCCTATAGCCCGGATAAAGCCGGTGGTAAGGCCTTCCTTGAACCTGTTTATCCCAGTACGGAAAAATTGAAGGCAAAGGGATTAGGCGGAAGGCAGATCGGCCGCTTGACCTACACCCTTCTTTCCGCTTTGAAAGAAGCAGACCTGGCGGAGAATTTACCTGAACCCTATCTGCAGCATTTCAAATTCCCATCCCGTTTCCATAGTTACCAGCAGATTCATTTCCCCTCCTCTGAAGCAAATTACCAGAAGGCCCTGGCCAGGTTGAAGTTTGAAGAACTCTTCATTGCCCAACTCCGGTTGGGATTGGTTCGACTTCAACGCCACCGGTATTCCAAGGGTGTAGTGTTCGGCCAGGTGGGGGAACTTTTCAATACCTTCTACCATAAATACCTTCCTTTTGCCCTGACAGGTGCACAAAAGCGGGTATTGAAAGAGATCAGGCAGGATATGGGGCAGGGAAGGCAAATGAACAGGCTGCTGCAAGGGGATGTGGGAAGTGGAAAAACAATGGTGGCATTGCTGAGCATGCTGCTGGCAGCGGACAATGGTTACCAAAGCTGCCTGATGGCGCCAACGGAAATATTGGCCACCCAGCATTTTCAGGGCATCTCCGGTTACCTGAAGGAAATGCCGGTAGAAGTGGCCTTGCTTACCGGCTCCACCAAAACCGCTGAAAGAAGGAGGATATTGAAGGGATTGCAGGAAGGGAGTATCCAGATGGTGATAGGAACCCATGCATTGATAGAAGATGCGGTTCAATTCCACCAATTGGGGCTAGCCGTAGTGGATGAACAACATCGTTTTGGGGTAGCCCAACGCGCCAAGTTGTGGAAGAAGGCCGTTATCCCTCCGCATGTGCTGGTCATGACTGCCACACCTATTCCCAGGACACTTGCCATGACAGCCTATGGTGACCTTGATTATAGTATAATTGATGAATTGCCACCAGGAAGGAAGCCCATCACCACGGTGCATCGCTACGATTACCACCGGGCAAGGGTCATGGATTTTATCCGGTCAGAGATCGACAAGGGCAGGCAGGCCTATATCATCTTCCCGCTCATTGAAGAGTCGGAGAAGTTAAGCCATGAGAACCTGATGAGGGGCTATGAAAATGTAAAGGCATTCTTCCCTGAACCAAAGTTTTGGATCAGTATGGTGCATGGCAGGCAGACAACTGAAGTGAAGGATACCAATATGCAACGCTTTGTACAGGGAGATACTCAAATCATGGTCTCTACTACCGTTATTGAGGTTGGGGTGAATGTACCCAATGCTACGGTAATGGTGATAGAGAGCGCTGAGAAATTCGGTCTATCCCAGTTACACCAGTTGCGTGGAAGGGTAGGAAGGGGAAGTGAACAGAGTTTTTGCATATTATTAACAGGGCAGCAATTAACCAATGAGGGCAGGGAACGGTTGAAAATAATGTGTGCAACGAATGATGGATTTGTGATCGCAGAGAAGGACCTTGAGCTAAGGGGCCCGGGTGATATTGAGGGAACCAGGCAGAGTGGGATGTTGAACTTTAAGCTCGCAAATATCGTCCAGGATAAACAATGGTTGGATGCGGCCAAGCAATTCGCACAACAATTACTGGAAGAAGACCCGTCGTTGGATTCGGCTCATAATTTGCGGCTTAAAACTTTCTTACAGGCCCAAAAGGGAAAACTCGCCTGGAGTAAGATCTCCTGAGTCGATAGACCTTGATTTCTCAAAATTAATTTGTAAATTCAATGAGGTTGAAACCGATAGTCAACATAATCATTCTGTCCCTGCTTACGCTTACCTCCTATGCCCAGCGGAACACCAATAGCCTGGAATTTGTAGAGAATAAAGGTCAATGGGATAAAAAGGTCACTTTCATGGGGGACCTTGGCAATGGTGCATTTTTCCTGTCCAGGAACGGTTTTGTGGTATTACAGCATAATGCGGAAGACCTTTCCCGTATGGCATCAGTGGCCCATGGTCATGCGCATGACGAGCGGGAAGGCAACTATTCCAGCCGCGATGAGATCAGGAACAAACCGGGGGAATCCGGAAACATTGTGCTCCGTTCCCATGCCTATGCCATGTCATTCGATGGCATGAATCCGGGTGTGCAGGTAGTTGGGGAGAAGCCACAGCCCACCTACAATAACTATTTCCTCGGTGATGATCCATCCAAATGGGCGTCTAATTGTCGCATATTCAATACCGTTACTTACAAGAATGTATATCCGAATATTGATGTCCGTTATTTTACAGATGAAGGGCAGGTGAAGTATGAGTTCATTGTGCATCCGGGCGGAAACCCATCTTCCATTGTAATGCAATATGACGGGGTGGATAAATTGTACACCAAAAAGGGGGAGCTGGTGATCGCCACTTCAGTGGGTGATATCAGGGAAATGCCTCCCTATACCTACCAAAGCGATGGCAAACAGCGTAAGGTGGTGGAGTCGCGTTACCAGGTGAAAGGCAATAAAGTGAGTTTTGTCCTGGGGCAATACGATAAGAATGCGATTTTGGTGATCGATCCAACCCTCATTTTCGCAAGCTTTACCGGTAGCCGCTCAGACAACTGGGGATATACGGCTACTTATGGTGGCGATGGAAGCCTGTACAGCGGGGGTATCGTTTTTGGCCAGGGATTTCCTGTTTCCACCGGCGCCTTCCAGACTAGCTTCAATGCCAATAACGGGCAGAGTCCTTTCAACATGGGTATCATGAAACTGGATCCCACCGGGACCAGGAGAATTTATGCCACCTATCTTGGTGGCAATACCAGCGACCAACCGCACAGCCTGATCGTAGACAGTAAGGGAGACCTCATCGTCGCCGGCCGGACCTCTTCTTCGGATTATCCTCTTCTTCCTGCAGGAAACAGGTTTGGTCCAAATGGTGCGCACGACATCATCCTGACCAAACTGAACCCAACAGGTACGAGCCTGATCGGTTCCATGCGCATTGGTGGCAAGGGAGATGATGGCCTCAATACAGATAACAGCCATACGGGTACCAACCGCGGCCTGTTGAACTTTTATGGTGATGATGCCAGGAGCGAAGTAATGATCGACCAGGCAGATAATATCTACCTGGCTTCCTGTACCCAGTCGACAGATTTCTTTACCACTCCCAATGCCCCTTTCAAAACACTGAGGGGGACACAGGATGCTGTCCTGATCAAAGCCAATTCTAACCTGAACAATGTATTGGCCTGTACCTATTTTGGCGGCGGTGAACTGGATGCCGGATATGTATTGGGTATAAACAGGCAGAATGGGGATATCTGGATCGGAGGGGCGACCAGGAGTAGTGATTTCCCCGGAGATAAGACGGGGACCATTGGACCCAACCCCGGTGGTAACAGCCAGGCCGATGGCTTCCTGGCCATTTTCTCCAATGACGGAAGTGTACTAAAAAAATCAACCTATATCGGCACCAATGCCAACGATGCAGTATTGGGATTTGAGTTCGATCGGGATGGGGACCCCTATGTGATGGGGGTAACCTATGGGCAATGGCAGATCAGGAATGCGGTCTATGGTACACCGGGGGCGAAACAATTCATTGGGAAATTAAAGCCTGACCTTTCTGACTGGCAATACACTACCACCTTCGGTACCAATGCAGCTTTGCCAAACATTTCACCCGTTGCCTTCCTGGTGGACAGGTGTGAGAATATATACGTTTCGGGATGGGGTGGCACCAACCTGGCACAATTTTCCATGGCCGGGACCATCGGCATGCAGGTGACCAATGATGCCATCAAAAGGACCACCGACAACGAGGACTTCTATTTTATTGTGATCAAGCGGGATGCTTCTGAATTGCTCTATGCGACCTTCTTTGGCCAGGATGGCAATTTCTCGGAGCACGTGGATGGCGGTACCAGCAGGTTTGACCAGAACGGGGTGATCTACCAGGCCATGTGTGCCAATTGTTATAGCCAGGGGCTTGGTGGGGTAAGGCCCAGATTCCCTGTTACACCAGGTGCCTGGTGCTGTTCCAATGGCTATTCGGGTTCTAATGGAACAGGCAGCGGGGCAGAATGTAACCTTGCCATGCTGAAGATCTCGTTCAATTTTGCCGGTGTCGGATCAGGAGTATCTGCTGCCATTAATGGCGTGAAGGACACTACGGGTTGTGTGCCCCTTACAGTACAATTGAAGGACACTGTACTCAATGCACAGAGTTACGAATGGAATTTTGGTGATGGAAGTCCTGACCTGAAAACAACCGATCCGGAAGTGTCGCATACCTATAACCAGGTGGGTGATTTCAGGGTAAGGCTAATAGCCATTGACTCCACCAGTTGTAATATCAGGGATACTTCCTTCCTGACGATCAGGGTTAGGGCAGACCAGGCATTGCTCGACTTTAACGCAGTGAAATTATTGCCTTGCGAATCCCTGTCGTTCCGCTTTGATAACCTTTCTACAGCACCTGCCGGCAAGCCTTTCTCCGGTAATAGTTTTATCTGGGATTTTGGTGATGGTACCAGGGTAGTTTCCGGCCCTGGAAATGTGAATCATTCCTATGCCTCGGCAGGAACCTATAAGGTGAAACTGATCCTTACCGAT
The DNA here is from genome assembly GCF_018595685.2 of Flavihumibacter rivuli. NCBI lineage: Bacteria > Pseudomonadati > Bacteroidota > Chitinophagia > Chitinophagales > Chitinophagaceae > Flavihumibacter > Flavihumibacter rivuli. The sequence goes on along the minus strand of NZ_CP092334.1, from coordinate 2,009,791 downwards.
ACGGTCTATTGTAATGCACCGGATTCTTTGGAGCGGGATTTTAACCTCGCCCCATTGGTGAAAGCACAGTTTGAAGCTGATAATGGATGTGCTCCATTTAATGCAAGCTTTGTGAATACATCCATTGCGGGGCAAACCTATCTCTGGGACTTTGGCGATGGAACAAGTTCCACTGAAAAGGATCCTGTAAAACTCTTCGCTAACCCGGGAACTTACAGGGTGAAACTTAAAGTGTTTGATTCCAATACCTGTAACCTTGAGGATTCCACCTTCCAGGATATAGTGGTGAGTTCAGCTCCCACGGCAGGATTCAGTTTTGCGCCGGTAGTGCCTGTTGAGAATACACCAACAACCTTTACCAATACCTCTTCACCCGATGCGGTGCGCTTCGTCTGGAGTTTTGGTGATGGAGATGGCCTGGAAACCACCAGCAGGGTACCCATCCAACACCAGTATAATGCAACGGGAAGATTCAATGCCTGCCTCATTGCCATCAACCGGAACAATTGTGCGGATACACTTTGCCTTGATGTGGATGCGATAGTTGTACCCAAGGTTGACCTGCCCAATGCCTTTACACCTAATGGTCCGGCACCCAATAACCAGGTTTTCGTAAGGGGCTATGCCATTGGCAGGATGAAGCTGATGATCTTCAACAGACTGGGCCAGAAAGTATTCGAAACGAACAGTACCAAGATTGGCTGGGACGGTAAATTCAATGGTGTATTGCAGCCGATGGATGTATATGCGTACGTGCTGGAAGTGGAATTTACTGACGGAACCCGGACAACCAAAAAAGGCGATATAACCCTGATCAGATAATAATAAAGGAAATCAAGATGGGAAGAATTAGGTTATGGAAGGGCTTAGGAATGACAATGGTATTGTTGTTGGCCATTGCCATCGAGGGTAGGGGGCAGGACCTCCGTTTTTCACAGTGGTTCAATTCTCCACTCACTACCAATCCCGCAAATACCGGCTTCATTCCCGATGCGGATTATAGGATCGGTGCCAATTATCGCAACCAATGGGTGAATATTATGTCTGTTCCCTACAAGACCTTCAGTATCTGGGGAGATGCGCAGGTATTAAGGGATAGGATCGAGAATGGATGGCTGGGTGTTGGTGGCGTTATCCTCCGTGATGTGGCGGGCAGTGGCAACCTCACTTCCACCAAGGTTTACGGCTCATTGGCCTACCACCAGATGCTGGGCTATTCTAGCTTATTGTCAGCAGGATTCAACGTGGGCTGGGCCAATAAGCGCATCGATCCAACCAGGTTGAAATTCCCCGACCAGTTCAACCAGGCTACCGGGTTCTTTGATGCCGGGGTGCCTACCAGTGTATTCTTTAACTCTACCAGTACCAGTTACATGGATATCCAGGTTGGCGTGAATTATGCTTATTTCCCGACTGATAAGATCTACCTCAATGGTGGTTTCTCCGTACATCATATCAATCGCCCGAAGGAAACCTTCTTTACCGAAACCAATTTTGATAACAGGTTGTCACCACGCTATATTGGGTTTGTAAATGCCAGCATAAAAATGAATGATATGGTGATCATCAACCCCATGGCCTATTATACCAACCAGGCCACGGCTTCGGAGTTGGTGGCAGGACTTAGTGCGAATTATAACCTGAGCGGTGATGGGGAAACCCAACTTATAGGCGGGGCTTATTACCGCGGAGGGGAATCCATCATCCCGCTCATTGGGTTCCAATGGAAGAATTTCAGGATGAGTTTCACCTATGATGTTACTACTTCTTCTTTGTCGGCCTATAACAGTGCAAGGGGGGCCATTGAATTCTCGCTTGTCAAGCATGGATTCTATGATGAATACAGCGGCAACCAGCGCCAGTCGCTCTGTCCAAAGTTTTAAAACAACGGTTAAATGATTGAAAAGCCTCTCGGCTCTTTCGATTACCGGCGATTTTGGTTAACTTGCTTAACATAGGACCAGGCGGGATTTCCAGGCATGAACGATGCAGCTAATCCCCATATTTATTAGTCCTTAGTAGTAGAAAATCATTTCCAAACAAACCATGCCGGTCAGTTTTATACATTGACAGGCAACTTACACTGCTATGAAAAGAATAGTATTGCTTACCGCCAGCCTTTTGGTTTTCTCATTAGCTGTTTTTGCCCAGGACGAGGGAGATGGGGAACAACAAAAAGGCTTTGACAGGAGCCGGCTTTTCGTTGGGGGTAATTTTGGGATGAGTTTTGGCAGCTATACCTGGGTAAACTTATCACCACAGGTAGGTTATAGGTTCAACAAGAACTTCGCTGCAGGTATCGGGATCAATGCCCAGTATTCCCAATTGAAGTATTACTCCGGGGATGAAGTGATAGCAAGGGATGAATACGGTATTGCGGGGATGAATGTGTTTGGCAGGCTATATCCCATTCCCCAGTTATTTGCCCAATTACAGCCGGAATTGAACTATATATGGGGTAGTTACAAGGAATATTATACTGACAGTAAGAGCTCCCTGGACGGGACCATACTTCCTTCCTTGTTGGTTGGTGCAGGTGCACTGTTACCGATGGGTAGAAACGGGGGCATGACCCTGATGTTGCAATATGACCTCCTGTATAAGTCGGGAGTATCTGGTGTAAAACCCGGTACGCCCTATGGTAACAATGTCTTCTTTTCAATAGGTTTTAATGTCGGGCTTTAATTGCAGGGAAACCTTATTGCTTTTGGCTATAAGGGATCTGAAGCTTTACCAGGATTATTATTGGAGCTTATTGAAGATCTCAACAGGTGTATCGCATACCATGATCCTTTCCTCAACCGGCTCATAAAGAAAACCTTCCTTCTCTGATTTTTTCAGGAATTGAACCAGTGAATTATAGTATCCTGCTGAATTGAGCAGGTATATCTTCTTGTCATGGATCTTTAACTGGTTCCAGGTTAACATCTCAAATAGCTCGTCCATGGTACCAAATCCGCCGGGAAGGATGATGGCGGCATCGCTCATTTCATACATCATTTTTTTACGGGTATGCATATCCGGTACCACGGCCAGTTCAGTAAGCCCTTCATGTTGCTGCTCCCATTCGGTGAGGATCTTAGGAATGACGCCCATTACCTCCCCGCCATGCAGCAACACAGCATCCGCAATGGCACCCATGAGACCTTTTTTACCGCCTCCATACACCAGTTTGATCTTGAGCATGGCCAGCAATTTGCCCAGGTCTGCGGTATGCTGGGTGAAAATAGGGTTGTTGCCTGATTGTGATCCGCAAAAAACAGCAATGGCTTGTACATTCATGGTTTCAGCAATAGTGGAAATAGAGATTTAGCACTTATAGGTTGCTAAAGTAATTGTATTCAGGGTTAATTTGTGCCAATATTTGTACATCTTTATTGATCCGGTTTATAAAACAACAATAGCATGTCACCAACCCTGCTTTTCTCCTTTGTCCTGGCATACTTTGCCTTACTGCTGGCTGTGGCCTGGTACACCTCGCGCAACTCCAACAATGAAAGCTTCTTTATCGGTAATAAGAATTCGAATTGGATGCTGGTTGCCTTCGGCATGATCGGTACATCCCTGAGCGGGGTAACTTTTGTTTCTGTTCCCGGTACGGTAGCAACCAATGCATTTTCTTATATGCAGGTTGTGTTTGGTTACCTGATCGGCTATGTGGTGATCGCCTATGTATTGTTGCCTCTCTATTACCGGCTTAACCTGACATCGATTTATAATTACCTTCAGCAGCGATTTGGATTCACGGCCTACAAGACAGGTGCATTGTTCTTCATTATCTCCAGGACAGTTGGGGCAACTGCCCGTCTCTACCTGGTGATCAACGTGATGCAGTTGTTCATCCTGGATCGTTTGGGTGTTCCTTTCTGGGTTACTGCCATGGTGATCCTGCTCATGATCCTGTTGTACACTTTCGAAGGTGGGGTAAAGACCATCGTTTATACTGATACCCTTCAAACCAGTTTCATGCTGTTGGGCCTGGTGGTTTGTGTTTTTTATATCATGAATAACCTTGGTTATGGATTTGGTGAGGCCATGAGTGTATTGTCCTCCAAAGGCTACACCAATGTTTTTGATTGGGATCCCAATAGCAAAGGGTTTTTCTGGAAACACCTGATTGGCGGCGCTTGTATCACCATTGCCATGACCGGACTGGACCAGGAGATGATGCAAAAGAATATCAGCGTGAAGAACCTGAAGGATTCACAGAAGAACATGATGACCTTCAGCGTGGTGATCGTTTTTGTAAACTTCCTCTTCCTGCTTTTAGGTGGCTTGCTCTATGTTTATGCTGCCAATAAAGGTCTCGATGTAAAAGGGGATGACCTGTTCCCAACCATTGCATTGAGTCATTTGCCCAATGCCATCGCCATCATTTTCATCATTGCCCTGATCTCCGCGCTCTTCCCAAGTGCCGATGGGGCCCTGACCGCACTTACATCCTCTTTCTGCATCGATATCCTGGGCATTCGCCGTCGTAAGGATATGACCGATGCGCAACAGAAAAGGACCAGGATGACCGTTCACCTGACCTTTACCGTTGTTTTCATGATATGCATTCTCGTCTTCAAAGTGATCGATAACAAATCCATTATCGGGGTGATCCTTGACCTGGCAGGGTATACATATGGGCCCTTGCTTGGCCTCTTTGCCTTTGGCATACTTACCAAACGGACCTTCCCTGACAACCTGATGGTTACGGTCATTTGCCTTATTGCCCCTGCCATCTGTTACCTGATCAGCAAGAACGCTGCTAATTGGTTCGGCGGCTTCCAGATTGGTATTGAATTGCTGCTCATCAACGGCCTGCTTACCTTCCTTGGGCTGTTAAGCATTTCCAAAAAACAGGCTATCGCATAAACTAAGCTTGGTTTTATAACGTTCTAATAGTGTAAAGAATCTCAATGCCATCATGGTATCCACCTGATGGCATTGTTGTCTCCAAACCTTAAATAGAAGACTATGAATGACACTATCAGAATGTCTAAGCAGCGTCGGTGGAGTGAATCAAAAGCGCATTCTAGCTGGCAGATCTTCAAGATCATGGCGGAGTTTGTTGATGGATTTGAGGCACTGGCCAAGATCGGTCCCTGTATTTCCATTTTTGGTTCTGCCAGGACCCAACCAGGCCAGGAACCTTATGAAAGAACGGTAGATATCGCCAAAAGGCTGGCTGAAGAAGGTTTCGGTATCATTTCCGGTGGCGGGCCAGGCATTATGGAAGCCGCTAATAAGGGTGCCCAGCTGGGAGGTGGTAAATCCGTTGGCCTGAATATTGAACTGCCGTTTGAACAACAGGCCAACCCTTATATCGATCGCGAATGCAGCCTCCATTTTGAATACTTCTTTGTGCGAAAGACCATGTTCACCAAATATTCCCAGGGCTTTGTGATGATGCCGGGAGGTTTCGGTACCATGGATGAGTTCTTTGAAGTGGCCACCCTGATCCAGACCGGAAAAATGTTGCAGGTTCCCCTCATCCTGGTGGGCCGTGAATACTGGTCGGGACTGATGCATTGGCTGGAGACCACCATGCAGAAAGAGAAATACATCAATTCAGAAGACCTGGAGCTCTTGAAAGTAGTGGATACAGCGGACGAGGTGGCAGACCATGTGCTGCATTTCTACAGTAAACATCCCCTTCAGCCTAACTTCTAAGGCTTTGGGAATGAAAGGCTTAGCCTTCATCAGGAAGGAGCTGGCAGTAGTTTTCCTTGTCCTGGTCCCCGGATATCAGGGCTGATTGTCAAGTGATTAGGTCCTGATATCCTGCTTTTGGCCTTACCTTTGTAAAAAGACAAGGTGGATTTTATTTTACCCAGGGCCAATGAGTATGCCGAAGCGTTTACCGACACCGACCGGCCGCTATTAGCGGGGATCGAGGAAAGGACCCAGCGCGAACACCCCCAGGCGCACATGCTGAGCGGGCGTGTTCAGGGCCGCTTCCTCGCCATGGTCAGCCGGTTAATGCAGCCCCGGTTTATCCTGGAGATCGGGACCTTTACGGGCTACAGTGCCTTGTGCCTGGCAGAAGGCCTTGTGGATGGTGGGCAATTGCATACCATTGAGATCCGTGAAGCAGATGCAGAACGGTCAAGGCAAAATTTTTCCTTGTCGCCCAAAGCCAATCAGGTAATTTTGCACCTTGGCGATGCCCGGTCGATACTCCCCCGGCTTGAACCGATATGGGACCTGGTGTTCATCGATGCCGATAAGGTGGGATATATCGATTATTATGAGTTGGTCTTGCCCAGGTTGAGGAAGGGGGGATTGATCATTGCCGACAACGTCCTTTTCCATGGCCAGGTGCTGGAAGAAGAGGTAAAAGGCAAGAATGCAAAAGCCATCCAGGCTTTCAATGATCATGTGCGAAAGGATGAAAGGGTGTCGAAGGTGTTGCTGACCGTAAGGGATGGATTATTGTTGATCCAGAAAAACTGAAGATGTTTATGATTCGCAGATACACATTTTTACTGGCTATGCTGTTGGTCATCCTGGCGGCAAAGGCGCAGAAGAGTGCCGATGTTCAGGCCTATATTGACAACTATAAGGCCCTGGCCATGGAAGAAATGCAACGCACCGGCGTGCCGGCAGCTATCAAACTCGCCCAGGGTATCCATGAGACCGAGGCAGGTAAAAGTGACCTCGTTTCCCGCTCCAATAACCATTTTGGCATCAAGTGTAAGTCCAACTGGACAGGCGATAAGGTTTACCATGATGATGATGCCAGGGGGGAATGTTTCAGGAGTTATGCCAGTGCTTTGGATTCCTACCGCGATCATTCCAACTTCCTCAAGAATAGTCAGCGCTATGCCTTCTTGTTCAGTCTCGACCCTACCGATTACAAAGGCTGGGCATATGGCCTGAAGAAGGCCGGCTATGCCACCAATATCAAATATTCCCAACTACTGATCAGGCTGATCGAGACCTACAACCTCCAGCAGTACAGCCTGATCGCTTTGGGTAAGCTCCAACCTTCAGATGAGGTTCTGGCAGGTGGAGGCAATACCGGTTCAAAAGAAAACAGCATTGCAAAAGGGCCCTATGAATCCGAAGCTCCTGCGATCAATCCACTGCCCGCTGTCAATTATCCTGAAGGGGTATTTGAGATCAATGGTGCCAGGGTTACTTATGTAAAAGCAGGAACATCTTTACTGGCAGTGGCTTCCCAACATGGACTGACGCTCGGAAGGCTTTTAGAGTTCAATGATATGACCCAGGGGGAAGGGGATATCCTCGCCATGGACCAACTCATCTTCCTGCAGCGCAAACGTAAAATAGCGAAGAACCTTTTCCATATTGTACAGGCAGGGGAAACCCTTTACGATATCTGCCAGGCAGAAGGTATCAGGTATGAAAGTATCCTGGAGTTGAACCGCCTGGAAGAGGGAATGGAGCCTGCAATCGGGGAGCGGCTATACCTGCAGGAGAAAGCTTCGGTGCGCCCGATGCTGGCAGGAACTGGTGGAGCCAGCCAGGTGGTGGCAGTGGTGAATACCGGAGAATCACAAGCTGTCGTTCAGAAAACTGTCGTTCAAAATGAACCGGAAAAAACCTCCAATAATACTGCTGTCAGGCATGTGGTGCAAAGTAAGGAGACCCTTTATGGCATCAGCCGCAAATATGGGGTGAGTGTTGAAAAGATAAAAGAGTGGAATAAGCTGAATGCTAATGCACTCAAGATGGGACAGGAACTAATCATTTATACCAATTAAGTACATGGCCATCATCAAAGTAAAGGATCTTGAGTTTGAACCCTATTTGACAAGGGAGAATATCAAAGCGCAAATTGAAAGGATAGCAGCACAGATCAATAAGGATTATGAAGGCAAGCGTCCCCTTTTCGTGGCCATCCTGAACGGCTCATTCATGTTTGCTGCTGACCTTTTTAAAGAGGTGAGCATCGATGCGGAGATCTGTTTTATCAAACTGGCTTCCTACAAGGGCACCAAATCAACCGGCCAGGTCATTACAGCCATCGGGCTTGACCAGGATATTCATGACCGCCATGTGATCATCATCGAGGATATTGTAGATACAGGTAAGACACTGAACGAGTTCCTTCCCCAATTGATGCACCAGCAACCAGCTTCACTGGCCCTGGCTGTCCTGTTACATAAGCCTGAAGCCACCCAATACCCCATAGCGATCAATTACCTGGGCTTTACCATTCCCAATAAATTCGTACTGGGTTATGGCCTGGATTATGATGGATTGGGTCGGAACATACCGGAAATTTACCAGCTAAAGGAGCAGTAAATCTACTAAAGCAGTTTTTTCGCTTGAATATCAGGGAGGAAAATTGTAAATTTCGGAAGGAATACTCCCATTGAAAACTGCTTGCGCAATATTATTGCTGTTGATCGTTTATTTGCCCTTAAATGCCCAATATTACTTTCGGGGTGAGGTAAAGGACGATACCCAGAAGCCGCTAGCCAATGCCAGGCTCATGCTTCATTCTTCAGGGTTTATCTACTATTCTGGAACCTATGGCGGATTCGGGATCACTTCTGTCAGGGACAAGGACTCGCTTTCAATTTCCCTTGACGGTTATTTGCCCACTACCATTCTCCTCGATGCCAAAGTGTATGCTACTATTTCCCTGAAACCTATTCCCAAAAAATCAAGTGGCCGGCAGAAAAGGTTGATGTCTGTAACACGTAACCTTACCGGTGATACCAAGTCCACTACCTGGACCGTTGGAGGGGAGACTTACAGTACATTGGTTGAAAATGAGTTCCAGCATGCCCGAGATTTTCCGGAAACGGTCTTTGCGATCAATACGGATAAAGCATCCTACAGCAATATCAGGCGTTTTGTTAATATGGGTAGTACGGTACCCCCTGATGCCGTAAGGATCGAGGAAATGCTGAACTATTTCAATTTTGGCTATGAAGCACCAACCGGTGACAGCCTCTTTCATTTTTCGTCTGCCTTATCTGATTGCCCCTGGAACCCGGGTAATCAGTTGTTGTATATCAAATCTTGCGCTCGAAAGCTTGACATGGGAAAAGTGCCGCCCAGTAACCTGGTCTTTCTGATAGATGTGTCGGGATCCATGGACATGCCAAACAGGCTGCCATTGCTGAAGTCTGCTTTTAAATTGATGGTGGAAAACCTGAGGGCGGAGGATACTGTATCCATCGTTGTTTATGGCAGTACGGTTGGTGTTTGGTTAACCCCAACCTCTGGTGTGGAAAAGGAAAAGATCAGGAAGTCCATTGAAGAATTGTATCCTGGAGGGGCAACACCCGGTGAGTCAGGAATTTTGACAGCCTACCGGTTGGCCCGCAGCCAATTCATTCCCGGTGGCAACAACCGGGTGATCCTGGCCACTGATGGCGATTTCAATATTGGCCAGACCAGTGAAGAAGAGTTGGAGAAGATGATCTCCCAGCAACAGCAGTCAGGTATTTACCTCACCTGCCTTGGGGTGGGCATGGGGAATTACAAGGATTCGAAATTGGAGGTACTGGCCAAAAAGGGTAATGGCAATTTTGCCTACCTGGATGATGAGAAAGAGGCAGAAAAGGTTTTGGTCAAAGAGCTGACACAAACGATGTACACTGTTGTGGATGATGCATTGCTCAATATCCGCTTCAATGCACAGAAAGTGAATGCTTACAGGTTAATTGGATTTGATAACCGGAAGGCTGCGGCATCAGATACCTCCAGTGTACTGGAAGGGGGGGAACTGGGGTCGGGCCATACGACCTTTGCTATTTTTGAATTGGAGCCGACAGCAGACAGCTTGAATGGGATGGAAAAGATTGCTGACCTGGCCATACAGTACAGGAATCCCAGCGACTCAGCCAGGCATTCCCTCAATTATCCCATAGTCGTGAACAGGCAGGATTTCAACCAACTGCCTTCCAGCTATCGGATGGCTTGTGGCGTGGCATTATTCGGGTCATTATTGAAGGGCTCCCATTTTGTAAAGCAACAAGACTGGATAGGACTCCAAACGATCATTACTGCTGCGGCCTCCCCGGATGATGTGGTTCAACAGGAATTTGTATCCCTGGTGGATAAGGCGAAAAAAATCTATGTGAAAGGCAAGCAGGCCCGGGGAAGGGGCGGGGCCCGTTAAGCGATCTTCGCTTCATTCGCTGGTTCCTGATTAACAAAATACATATCGATCTCACCAATGTTCTTTGCTGAGATTTTACCCCTGTAAATACAATCATAGCGATGTTTGATCAGCTCATAAACGCTTGCTGATATATTCACCTGGCCCGGTTCCCCTGCACTTTCCATCCTGCTGGCAATATTTACGGTACTGCCCCAGATATCATAAGCATACTTCTTCTTTCCTACAACTCCAGCCACCAGGGGGCCTACATGGATTCCGATCCTTAATTCCCAAGGGGTCATTCCTTTTTCGATTCGTTTCTTGTTCCAGTGCTTGAGGTACTCAATGATATCAAAACTGGCCTTGATCATATTCATGGTGGCGTCTGGATCTGGTGTAGGGATGCCTCCGGCACACATATAGGAGTCCCCAATTGTTTTGATCTTTTCCAGGCTGTATTTTTCAATGATGTCATCGAATGCCATAAAACATTCGTTCAATTCCGCAACCAACTCCTGCGGCGACAACACATCCGCCATTTTAGTGAAGCTCTTGAAGTCTGTGAATAGTACTGCTGCGTGCTCAAAATATTTTGGCGTGGCAGCACCATCACGTTGCAGTTCATGCGCTACTTCAGCGGGGAGAATATTCAGCAACAATCCTTCAATTTCTTCTTTTTGTTTATCAAGTATTTTGTTGATCCGGATCTTGTTGCGGTAATCGCGATAAAGGATGAAGATGATGACGAATACCATTACAAGGCCGGCCATTAACGCGTTCTTGGCGATCTTCTGGCGCTTGATCTCCAGTTCCTGGAGGTCCTTGTCTTTGGTAAGCAGTTCAATCTCCTTCTCTTTTAATCCAACAGAGTACTGCAGCCTGAGGCTATCAGCGTCAAATTTTGACAATGAGTCAGTAAGGTGGAGTGCCCTATTGTTGAAATCATAGGCTTTGGCAAAATCCCCCCTGCCGGCATAGATCCTGGAAAGTCCGCCATACACCCTTTTTAACTCTGCACCTGCCTTCATTTCCATGGCATATACAAGTGCATTCTCAAAGTACTGTTTTGCCTTGTTGGGGTCATTGTGGTTGATGTAATATTCGGCGAGGGATAGCGCGGACTGTGCCATATAGATCTTAATTCCCAGTTCTTCACTTTTCTTCAATGCTTCCTCGTAGTATTTAAGGGCGAGATCACCCTGGTTGTTTTTCAGGTAAAGGTTACCAATGCTGTTCAGGATATAGCCGAACATTTCATCTTTGGGGTGAAAGACTTCAGTTGCCTTAATATAATTATAGAATGCAGCAGAATCATTACCCATGGCAAAATATACATCCCCGAGGTTCATATAGGATAAACCCATATTGCCACGGTCGTTGATCTTCTTGCCCATCTCCAACGCCTGGTTGATGTAATCGATTGCCAGGTTCCTGGTGGAGGGTTTGTCAAGATAGATGATGCCGATATTGTTTAGTACTGTTGCGATCCGAAAGGTATCTTTCGCCAGTTGGGCCACCTCATAGGATTTCATGTAATATTCCATGGCCTTGGAATAATTACTCATATTGAATTGGATGGACCCAAGATTGTTAAGGATATTGGATTCACCTACCAGGTCATTAGCCTTGGTAAATTCCGCCAATGCTTTTTCGCAATATTCTTGTGCTGGAACATATTCTCCCTTGATAATATAGAATAACCCGATGTTTTTTAAACTTTGCGCCTGGCCAATCGTGTAGTTGAGCTTTTTTGCCAGCACCAATGCCTGCTTGGCATAATCTATGGAAGAAGGATCCTGTTGTCTGGTTTCATAGGCAAGTTTATTGAGGAGGTTTACTTTATTGGTGTCTTCCTTTTGTACGGCAATTACGGCAAGCATGCTGTCCCTGAACTTGTCCTGTCCAAATGAAATGCTAAACAACAACTGCATACTTACTATAAGGATAAGTGATCTCGATAACATTTACCTACGGTTTCTGGTTTTTTAAATTACGAATAATTGGAATGCCATTAAAAAGAAAAGGGGACCTGCGTCCCCTTTTCTTTTTAATACTTGTTGTTTATTGTTTAATAAACTTAAAGACCTTTCTTCCTTTCTGGGTGTTCACCCAAATGAAGTACTGTCCGGTGCCAAGGTTGGATACTTCGATCCTTGCTTTGTTTGGCGACAGCAACTGGATGGATTGTGGCCTGAGCTGGCGACCCAGTACATCCATTATCATAAAGTCTTTTACTGTCAGTTTGCTGAAGTCTCCTTCGACATAAACCTGGGCGTTGGCCGGGTTGGGATAAAGGGTCTCCCTGACAGCGATCTCGGTATTGGTTTCCCTCAGCTGGCTATTGGCTACACCACCGTTGGAATTACACTTATTGGAAGTTGAAGTGGCATCGCTGGATGCGGCTGACTTCTTGTTCTTCTCATAAGTAGACAGGAACCAGGTGATCTTGTTGCCATTGAAGTCAATCGTGAACTCATATGTTCCCGGCAGGAATACTTCTGGCGGATTGCCTGAATAACTAGCACCAGCTGATACGATGATCTTATTGTCATCACCAAGTGGTACATAAACCTCTGAACTGTTGAAGTTCTGGTAAGAGTACCTTGCCCTGTACTGGTAGCTGCCTCCATTGATCACTTCAATACAAACCAGGCTTGGCCTTATTGATCTGGTATTACCTCCTGCAGGGTTAACGTAGAAGGTAGACGTATCACCTTCAATGATATAGTCATTGAAATTGGTCAGGTTGGTAGCATTGATCCTCCTGGTTACCAGGTAGTGACCTTCTGAAAGTGGTGGCTGTACTACCCTTTTGGTAATGCTGTCAATGATAACATAGGTATTATCAGCAATGGCATCAGGCGCTACAAGTCCGGTTACTGTTGAACTAAAGGCTGGTAATGGATCTCCCTTGAAGTTGAAATAGATATCCTTATCCATCTTCACCCTGAGGGTTGCCTTATCAACCGTAAGGATAGCAGTATCACCGATGATCGAGTAGTTTGCCAGGTTGGGCAGGTTGCCAATATCAATCTTCCTTGTTACAAGGTATTGCCCTGCAGACAATGGCTGCGTGGCCACCTGTCTTGTTGTACTATTCAGGATGAGATAGGTTTCATCAGCGATCACATCCGGTGCGATCAGTCCGGTAATGGTAGAACTGAACACCGGTAAGGCTTCACCCTTCCTGATGGAATAGGTATCCTCACCCATGGCTACGGTCAGGTTGCTGGCCAGTACCCTCAGGGTACCATTAACAGAAGAGGTGTCGTAATTGGCCGGATCCTGGAAGGTGGCCCTGATGGTATACGTGCCAGCAGGTGTAAGCCTTGTTGATGGAACAACCTGGTTATTCTTATCAAGGATGGTGTACACAATTCCACCTGCACTATCAATTTTATCTGTTTCTGGATTCACTACATATCCTGTCACCTGTGCCGTAAAGATCACGGTGTCGCCGAAGTTTTTCTGCTTATTATCTACAACAGCGGATAATGCCACATCATTTACGGTAAGTTCACCAAAGCCGTAAGTGATCTCAAAATTATCATTGGTGGGCAGGAATGCTCCCGGTATGATCTTGTGCTTACCCTTTGTCAGGCCGGTAAACATATTGATCGACTTGTAACCGGTTGCATAGCCAAGCAGGATATCAAGGTCGTCCACCAATACCGCAACATTGTTGTTGGAATTGGCAGAGAACAGGTTGTAATTGGCAATACTGATCTCTTCCCCGGTATTTGACCTTACAGTTCCAGAGCCATTTACTACATTGATCTGACGGTTTGGATCCGGGTCAAGATAGGATTCAACTGTATTGGACCTTACCGTTCCGCCACCATTCAATTCGGGTATCAGGTTGGCAAATGGATAGGCAATCGCATTCACCACCACATTCGCCCTTACTGCACCTGCACCATTCAGGGTAATATCCTCAAACATGATATAATTAGACCTTACCGTACCATTGGCCCTTGTGGTACCAGTGCCATTTGCTACAGCAGCATTACCACCAGACACATTGCGGATGCCATTGGCATCGGCATTCAGTTCACCCGGAGGCAGGCCATTGAAGGAAACAAATCCGTTGATCATGGCTTCTGCATTTACCATGGCATTGGAGCGAACAGCGCCAGCTCCATTGGAACGTACGGTTCCGCCGCCATTGGCCCATCTGGCCAGTTCGTACGGAACGCCATTGGCCCTGGATGCGCCTCCGCCATTGGCGAGGAGGAATGCCCTGCTGAGGAAGAAGTTTTCAATGGCAGCTCCTGAAAGGTCAACAACATTTGACCGGACAGTACCACCTCCATTGGATCGAACTGTACCTGTTCCGTTAGCCTTGGCTATAATGGCATCGGTTACCATTAAGGCGAGGTTATTGTAGAGGTTGGGATCATTCGTAAAGGCATTCAGGTCGCCACTGAGTAGGGCATAAGCATTGGTCTCATTAATGTATTTATTATGCTCTGCTGCTACCTTATCCGTAATGGTAGTGCCATCAACCAGGTTGCTGAGGACCACTCCTGTACCCACTTCGTATTTAAAGGTGACAGGTAATGGCTCGGAGCCATAAGTAATGGTCTGGTTATTCGGCGTGATCTTGATCTTGAGCTTTTCTACCAGGATAGCGATAGGGTTCAGGTCGTAATCAAAGTTGAGACCAAATGCCGATGGAATACCATTTTGGAATCCCTGGATAAATGGCGTAACAATATGTCCACCTGCTTTTACCGGGTAAAGTCCGTTTTCATCCGGCGGGGGAATATTGAATCCTACAGTACTTACTCCATTAGCCTCTAGGCCGAGTTCTTCCCTGGTATAGCCAAGTGCAGCCAGTTCCGCATCATTGTCAATGATCTCTTCGCCGATCTTCAATTGGTAGGAAAAAGTGGGGAATGCCTGTCCATACTGTATGCTGCCGCCCGCTGTACTTGGAAGCGGACTTATACTCACTTTCACCTTGGGCTTGTCCAATAGTGATACAGGTGTAGAGCAACCACCATCGCCGGTGGCCCTGGCATCATTACATACCTGGATCGGCGGATTGCCTTCCAGCTGGTCAATAAGAACAGTGAGGGTCTTGTTCACCAGGTCAACAATGGTTTGTCCATCCTTATATTCAACCCCGCCAATGGTCAGGTAGGAGGAGGAGGTTAGGTAATCCCCTTCTACAAACACTTTTACCTCGATCTTTCCATCCGGTGTTTGGCTGGTGGTATCTACAGAAAGTATTTTGATCAGAACCGGCTTGGGATTGGCTTCTGCCAGTAATGCCTTGTAGCCATCGATCAAACCTGCACCACTCCTGAAATCAAAGCCAGGGGTAGCACCGGCATAAGTGATGTCGAATGCATGTTTCTGCAGCGTATCCCTCAGGCTGGCGTAGGTATACCGGTCCTTGGACGGGTTGAACTTCCACCTGGCATTCATCAGCAAAGCCGCAACGCCTGCTGCATGCGGGGCTGCAGCCGAGGTTCCAAAGAATGGTAAGTAGGGGGTATTCTCAATCTCATAAGGGTCTTTATAAGGCAATCCATTCGGACCGAGGGGACCGTTGGGAATGTCTGCATAAGTACCCAGGTTTACACTGGTATTCACTCCATCGGGGGCAGAGAAATCAGGCTTGCGGTTAGCTGGGCCATTGGCAGATGGTTGGAATCCACCCCATGAAGAGAAAGATTCAACCTTTACAGTATCCGTAACCCCGAAGGTTGGGGTAAGGTTGAACTGCACCGCACCAACGGTAAGTGCTTCTTTAGCATTGGCGTGGCCAATGATGGTAGAAGGATTCTGGTTGGGTGAGGTCAGGATCTGGGCGCTTCCCCTGAAGATGATGTATTTGTACTTGATATCCGCTGGGGTAGAAGGGCCTTTGGCCTTCACCACCTTGAGGAAAACCGTAGTGGGGTTGTCCACCTCAAAGGAAAGGATTTCCAATGGGTCTGAACCTTCATTATTCCGGTTGTAACCAAGGATATTCTTACCGGTGATATCAGTAAGGTAAATATCCAGGTCATAATTGGTTCCATTGGTTTCGCCAGCAGAGTAGAACTCATCCTGCCACTGGAGGATGATCATGTAGCTTCCTTTCCTGTTCACACGGATCTGCTGGATAGAATCGGTGCCATTGAAAAAGTTAGCCTTACCATTCTGTAAGGATGCCGGAATGGTTCCATCATATGATTTATTGCCGAAGTTCCCGGCTGAAGTAAAATATATAGCGCCATCGGCAGTAACATCCTTAATAGCCTGTGTTACCAGGCCATCCCTGAAGAATGGGGCAGTAGCATAAGTAATATCGTCCACAATGATATCGCAACCTGATGTCCTGAGACTCCTGATGCCTGCGGCCATATCTCCCTCTGAAATGAAGCCCGTCCGGAAGGCAAGGTCTGCACCGGGAGCCATTTCATGAATGATCTGCAACATGGCCCTTCCTTCATCTGTTTTGGGGACAGGGAAGGGGTAGTCTCCATCTGGCAATTCTACTCCTTTTGCAGGTAGGTCTTTCCGGCTGATGTCCAGGCCGGCAGCACTGGTTGGAGGCGCTGGCTGGGTGGGATCCTTAATAACGCCATCCAGCATATTGTAACTGTCGGAAAGCACACCGATCTTAAGCTTCTTGGGTTGTCCGTCTTTGCCTTTGATGGTATCGCCAAGAATTCCATAGCCTAACCTCATAGCCCTTGCACCGGAACTGCTGTCACCACCGGTCCTGAATTGCCCGCCGAACTCTTCCACCGTATTCAAACCGATCGGTGGGTTTACAGCCCTGACATATTTGAACAGGTCTGGCCTGGTGTTCAGGTCCGTCAATTCAGCTATCGGGAAGAAGCCGGTAATAATGTAATAGGTAGGGTCATTTTTGATGCCCTGGGTCTTAAACCTGGCACTTGGATCATTTTCATTTACCGTAGCAGAAGAATTGATCTTAAAGTACAGGTAGTTCTTGGATTCATTGAAATTGCCATTCTTGGCGATCAGGATGGCTTCGATCAAGACCCTGTTTGGATTAGTTGGGTCGAAAATGAACAGTTCCTTTTTCTGTTGTTCGGTATAATTGGGGTTGATCAGTTCAGTAAGGATAGCATCCACCACAGTAAATACCTTGAACGGGTTGGAGGTAACAGCGTTGTTGATACAGGAGGTAACAGTGATGTCATCGGTTGCTGAGCATCCCGCAGCATTGGTAACGGTCAATCGGTAAATACCGGCCGTAGTAATCTGTACCGTGGCGGGATTATTATCGTTATCGGGTATGATATTGCCTTTATCGTCCAAGGTTGACCAGCTGTAAACAGGGTTGGAAATATTGGTGGTGCCGGTCAGTTGGATGGATGTTTCGGCACAGGAAATATTGGCGCTTGCCGCACCCGCATTAATAGCAGCTGTTGTTGAAGTACATTCAGTGATAAGGGGGGAATATACCACGTTTACGCCGCTGTTGATGGTTACGGTCCTGTTGGACCAAAGGGCGCCGGTGAAATCGGTATTACCTGTCCCGGAGCCTAAGGTGATGGAGCCATTAAGGGCCCATACCGTACCCAACCATCTTGATTGGGAAGAGCTTGATCCATTGGCAACCAGGAAACTGATGCCTGAACTGTTTCCACTACCCCTCACTTCTGTAAAGATCCGGGTTGCTGCGGTGACATTGGTTGATCCTGATGGAAGACCGGTAAAACTGGTGGCCACCTTATCCAATAGCATATTGCCCAATACAACGATATTGAATTTATCGCTTGCATTCGCTCCGGTAAAATCAAAAATGAACCTGTTGGAATTGGTGAGGGTAATGGCATCGATCACATAGGTACCCGGTCCCTTAAAAGTGATGGTACGGTTACCGGAAAGTGAAATGGTATTATACCTTCTATTGGGAAGCAGGTCTGCATTTCGGTTGGCCTGCAGCGTTACAGATGGCAGGTTGGAGGGATAGGTAATAGGGGAAGGAAAATCTCCTATAGCAGGGATTTTGGTAGCAAAGTCTGCGATCTTTTGGGCTGTGCCCGGGCCTGAATAGGTAAAAGTTCCGAGGGGTTGATAAACCACACCTGATAATGTTCCCCCTCCAATAGTGATGTTACCATTAACATAGATATCCCCCTTAAGGATAGCCCCGGTTCCTGTTTGCAGGATATTACCAGTAAAGGGCGGTTGTACTGTATTGGCTGCCGATATTCTTCCATTAACGGTATTGCCATTGGCCAGTTCTATCCGGCCGTTACTGTGCAGTCCTCCTGAAAATAGCACGTTACCGGTAGAACGTATCAGGGTCCCTGAACCAACATTACCATTTCCTGTTATAGAATTGGAAGTGCTGATCTGTACTGCATCACGGCCATAAAGCACGAAATCAGAAGGCTTCAGTTGTTGTCCAGATAGCTTTCCGCCAAATGAACCTAGGATAAGTAAAAAAGGCAATAGCAGGTTCCTTTTAAACTTGCGGTTTAATGTCTTCATCGTGTGTTAGGTTGTCCAGGATACCACTGACACCACACTTTAAAATACAGGTAAGCATTGTGAACGGTAAAGAGCGGTATGCAGGAATATCCGGATTGTTAGGGAATTAGGCTACCTCCGGGCTCGACCGATTCTTGAGTAGGATTGGAAATTTGGGGGTTAAAAAAGGGGAAGGATCTGGGTAATCAGGTAGGTTGAAAGATATAAAGTTTTTTTTTACTATGCAATTATTTCTTAACCCTCCTGGTTTTGCCTGGCCTTTTCATTCTGGGCACGAAGGCGTTGGCAGAGGATGCGGATAAAACCCCTCGCAACTTCAGGGCGCGATTCCAGCAATTCATAGAAGGGTTCCTGGTCGATCCTGAAGAGGGTGCAATCGGTATGGGCAGTGGCGCTTGCGGACCTTGTTTCCGCATCTAAAAGTGAGAGTTCACCAAATACCTCTTTTTCCTTCAGGATGGCCAGGGTGGTTGTTCCCTTATGTATCCTGATCTCACCTGAGCTGATGATATACATACAATCGCCTATCTCGTTCTCCCCAAATACCTCTTCCCCCTTTTCATATTCCACTTCCTGCATCAGTGGGGCCAGGTCGGCGAGGATATGCTCTGGCGTATCCTTGAACAGGGAAAGGGACTTGAGCAGCAAGACCTTTTCAACCAATAATAATCTGTCCATTGTTGAGGATGCCATGGTATTCCAGGGTTTAGTTTTCGATGGCAAAGCTTGCCGTCTCTTTTAATAGTATGTTTTCTGCCTTGAGGTATTTTTCGTAGAATGACCTGTCTATATTATACCCCGCCTTCTTGGATACATAAATGGAACAAGCCTTGGTCCAATCCAGGTAACTGATCGGCCTTTCTGAAAGGATCCTGGTGATCACCTGTTCCATTTCATGGTATTGCTTTTCAGTCATGAGGGACTTCAGCGTATCACAACGGTGATCAATATCTGACACTTCATAAAGGGTATTGAAAACCCTTCCAAAATCCTTTTTAGCCGTCACTTCGATGATCTCCATAGCATTAGCGATGCTTTCCTTGTTATGTGCCCTTAAACTATTCCTTATCTTCCTGATCTGTTCACGGTCATAGAGACAGCCCATTAAGGAAAGAAGGGTATCCTGTATCTCTTTTAATTCGATGGCAATTGAACGGTAAACCAGTGAGTCCTCTCCATTCTTGATCTTGATCGCCCGCTGCATGAATAAAAGCTCCACCCCATATTTCAGGTAGGCCCTCAATGTGTCTTCCAGTAAAGGCCTTGATGCATCATCTGCAACATACTTGCTCCTGTACAGTGCTTTCACCGCGTAAGGCGCAAGCTGGGGTTTTTGTGCGATTAGGCTGAGCAGGAGATCCTGGCTTTTGCTGCCACCAATATTGCCACAAATATTGATCAGTTTATTTTGGAGGTCGGAATCCGGCCAGCCGTTCAGCAGGTAGCCCGAAATGGCCGGAATGCTTGATTCTCCCGATTGTTGCAAGGCATTTAATGCGTGTTTGTTTAATTGTCCCGGCTGGTCAAACATGGTCGCAATGGTGCCTGTGGCCGTTGCCTTGCCGATGGTCCTCACGGCTTTCAACCTTACCGCCGGTTCAGGGTCTTGCATAAGTGCGATATGATCGGGGTGGGCATATTCATCCCTCACCTCTTCCAGGATCCCCAATGCGATTTGTTTTGATTCAAGGTCACTGCTGTGAATGTATTGCCTCACTTTCTCTTCAGCATTTGCCCGGATGGTAGGATGGCTGTTGCACAATGCTCCTGTAAGTGCAGCCAGCCTCAGCCTGTTGTCTGGCTGTTGGAGGTAGCCTTCCAATTCCTGGATATTGGAGGATAGTTTGCAGATTGCCTTGATCGATTCTGATTTGATATCAGGATTTTCAGAGCGGAGGAGCATTGTTTCCAACGTGTCCTTCATGGACTGGATATTGTTGTTCCTGATCAGCCTGATGGTCTCCAGTACAACCTGGTCTGAATCGTGCTGCAGGAAATCCGAAAGCAGTTCTGCTGATAAGGGATTTTGTTTACTGGCAACCATTCTCAGGATACTGAATACCTCGCTTTCATTACCTGTCCTGATCTTTTGCTTGATCAGGTCCAGGGTGGCATGGTCATTCAAACTGAATTCCTCCTGGCTGAAGAACCTGCTGCTGATGGTATTCACAAGCATCTGGAGATAGGCTTTGTTCAGCCTTACAATGCCAATGATCCAAAAGATGGCAAGCCCTAATAACACATAACACAAGGCGATCAGGTCAACTTTTTCCTGGACCTTATACATGGTGATCAGCAGGATGCCACAGAAAAGGGTTGCGAATGGATCCATGATACCTTTCACCACGTTATGCGCCCGCAATCTTTCGTGGGTAGGAAGGGGTTGCATAACGGTTAGCAATACGGGAGAATTGATGGAGGCCCTGAGTACATCAACAGCTATGGACGTGGCTCCAAAAAGGTAGAAGATCAGCTTGTCTTCCGGAATGATCCAGTACAATAACACTATGAGCACTACAAGGATGGCCATTACAATAGGGGTGATGAACAATGATTGCATTACCCCAAGTTTGGTGGTCAGCCTGCCCGTAAAGATGGTTTTGGTGATCAGCGCTACCAATCGCAATGCAGCCATGAAAAGGGCTATGAACCTGGCCAGTTCAACATCATTGTGAAAGATGCCCTTCACTTCTACATACAATCCATAGTTCACCAACAGGATACAGGCTGAAGCGATCAGGGAGATCAATGCAATTTTCCTGATAACCGGACTAGCTGTAAAGTTGTTGATGAGTGACTGTAGTTTGCTCCCGGTATGAGGGTGGTGATGGGCTGGTCCATGGTGGTGTGAGGCTTCCAGCAGTTTTTCGATCTTACTGATGCTGTTGAAAAGCGGAATGGACACCAACATGCATATCACACCCAAGAGCATCAGGTTACTGGTCCCAGTAAAGGGAACCAATACTGATGCTATGGTATAGCCAATGAACTTGGCAGGGATATCGCCTGAACTGATCAGCCCAAAAAGTCGCTTACTCTGGCGCATGTCGAAAAGCCTGGCTGCTATGCCCCAGAATTCAAGGTTGTTGAGCAGGTAAAGTGAGTAGAACCAGGCGAGGCTGAAGTAATAGAACCAGTCGTTGGGTATTGTCCTTGCGCCTGCCCAAACCAGCAGCATACTAAAGGACATAAAAAGGATGATCCCCCTGTTGAACCTGGCGAACTTAACGGAATGTTCCAGTATGCTGTATATAAAACCGGTGAACCAAAGGAGGAATGCAGAATACACCATCACCCAGGGAAGCTCCACAATGGGAAACTTATCCAGGAACCTGGCAAATACAGCAGTGAAGAAAAAGGAAATACCTGCTCCCTGAAAGAACTGGAGCCAGAATAACTTTTTCACAAGCCACCATTCATCCTGATGGACGTTTAGGATTTTTAGCCAGGAACGATTAGCGTTCATTCAATTGTGCTTTAGAGGCTATTAGAGCCACGGGTTTTTAGAAGGCTCAAATATTCCATTTTCCTGGGTTGACGGATGTTCCTGGAGCTTATGGTGAAATACTGGTGTTTCTCGAAAAAACCTATTTGTAAGGGGTCCCAATCTTTTTCATCCTTGATGACGCCAAAAACCAGGAACTCCTGTTTCAAACCATTGCTAATGGGAGGGAAGTCATCCCTGCCAAGATAATCCAGGTCAGCGTCACAAATTATGGCTTCTGCAAGTGTCTTGGGGCTTTGGGGGATCTTGGTCGCCATGATCATTCCCTTAATCACCTCAAGGTCAGCGTTGGGAATGCTTCCATGATTCAGGTAGCTTTCCATGATCTCACATGACTTCTCTTCATGGCCTTTATAGGTGTACAAAAAACCGGTATCATGGAATAAGGCAGCGATCCTGAGGAGCATAACCTGACGGGGATCGGACAGCTTCTCCAGTGCGGCTATCCTTTCCGATTGCTGTAAAACATCCAATGTATGTTCAAGGTTATGGTAGGTCAATCGTCTATCCAATCCCGTTTTCAGGAGGGACACAATTTCTTCCTTCAGGACCTGAAAATCTGATTCGGTCATGGTTGGTTGTAATTGCTAATAAATTTAATATAATATTACAATTACGCAAGTTTTTCTACCCACTGACCGCAGCAAATAAAAAACCGCGGATTTACCGCGGTCTTTTATCAGGAGAATATTTCCCTCACTTTATCGAAGAAGCTTCTTTCGTTTTTGTCTGGATTGGGTTCAAAGTTCTTGGAGTCTTTTAACTTTTCCAGCATGGTCTTCTCTTCAGCACTCAGGGTTTGCGGGGTCCATACATTAACATGGATCAACTGGTCGCCCTTTTCATAGCTATTGACCGCCGGGAAACCTTTTCCTTTCAGCCTGAAGATCTTTCCGCTTTGGGTGCCTGCCGGTATCTTGATCTTTGCCCGGCCATCAATGGTTGGCACCTCAACCTGAGTACCAAATACGGCATCGGGGAAGGAGATATGAAGGTCATAGGCAACATTTAGTCCATCGCGTTGAAGATCCTTATGCTGCTCCTCTTCGATCAATACAATAAGGTCGCCTGCCATGCCGCCCCTTTCTCCGGCGTTACCCTTGCCACTTACATTGAGCTGCATGCCCTCCTGCACACCGGCCGGGATATCGATCGTTACGGTCTCTTCACCGTATACCCTGCCTTCACCCTTACAGCTTCCACACTTCGCAGTAATGGTTGTCCCTTCACCATTACAGGTTGGACAGGTCGTTACTGTTTGCATTTGCCCGAGGAAAGTATTGGTCACCTTCCTGACCTGGCCACTGCCACCGCAAGTGCCGCAGGTCTGGATACTACCCTTGTCCTTGGCACCGCTTCCTGAACAGGTGGTACAACCAACATATTTTTTAACCTTGATGCTCTTGGTTACCCCTTTGGCGATCTCTTCATAATTCAACTTCAGCTTCACCCTAAGGTTGCTGCCCCTTACGCCTCTTGCACGCTGGCCTCCGCCTCGCCTGCCGCCTGCCGCCCCGCCGAAGAAACTGCCAAAGATATCATCGCCGAAAATGTCACCAAATTGGCTGAAGATATCATCCATGTTCATGTTGCCGCCGGCTCCATAAGCTCCCCTTCCATTACCCATGCCGGCATGGCCATACCTGTCGTATTGGGCGCGCTTATCTGCATCGCTCAATACTTCATAGGCCTCGGCAGCCTCCTTGAATTTCTCCTCCGCTGCCTTATCGCCAGGATTTCGGTCTGGATGGTATTGCATGGCCACCTTGCGATAAGCTTTCTTGATCTCATCTGCACTGGCTGTTTTGGCAACGCCCAGTATTTCGTAATAATCTCTTTTGGTTGACATTTTTATTTTTCCTCATTATTGATCAGGACCACAGTTGAGCCTTAACCAGTTTGTGGTCCTATGGATGGATTATTTTCCTACAACAACTTTTGCGAATCGAATGATCTTGTCATTCAGGTAATAACCTTTCTCTACCTCATCCAGCACCTTGCCCTTCAGGTTCTCGGAGGGAGCGGGGATCTCGGTGATGGCCTCATGTTTGTCGGGATCAAAATCGGTTCCAATGCTTTCCATGGCCTTCAGGCCTTTTGACTGGAGTATATTCCTGAATTTGGAGAACACCAGGTTCACCCCATCCTTCAGTGCCTGCAGGTCCTGGCTATTGTCAATTTGCTTCTGTGCCCGCTCGCTATCGTCCAATACCTCCAGCAGGTTGGTAATAACCTCCCTACCGGCAGTCTGGATCAATTCAAGCCTTTCCTTGGCAGTACGCTTCCTGAAATTGTCGAACTCAGCGGCCTGGCGCAGGTACTTGTCTTTCATGTCAGCCAGTTCCAACTCCAGCTTCTCAATGGCACCTGCCTCTTTTACGGGTTCATTCAGGTGGCTGGTACCCGGAACATCACTATCTGCATTAATATCAAAGCCGGCGGCTTGGTTATCCATGGTTTCCTGGCCTCCGGCAGTCGCATTTACATCTTTTTCTTCCATAATCGAACAAATTGGCAGCAAACCTAGGCATTTTTGCCATTTTGGTAGGATTGATCCCCCTGGCCTGCCTGGTCAGCTTGTTTTTAAGTCAGCTATTTAAGTGTCAATTTTTTTGCCAGTCGCAGGGTTTGGGACATTTTGTCGTATCCGCAGGCTGCCTTTGATCACCTACCTTTGCGCCATGACAACGGTTTACCTAAAGAAGAAGATCAGCAGGAGGATTGAGAATGGGCACCCCTGGGTTTTTGCCAACGAGGTAGGAAAAGTGGAAGGCCCTCTGGATGGAGGTGATATCGTGGACCTCCTGACCCATGATGGAAAGTTCGTAGGAAGGGGCTATGCCAATCCCCGTTCCCAGATCCTTGTGCGGATCCTTACCCGCAACCGCCAGGAGGAGATCAATGAAGGGTTTTTCCTGAACAGGATTAGCGAAGCCTGGCGTTATCGCCAGCAGCTGGGGTATACAGAGAACTGCCGCCTGATCTTCGGGGAGGCAGACTTCCTACCGGCCCTGATCATCGATAAGTTCAATGATTATTTTGTTTTGCAGACCCTTGCCCTGGGCATAGACATATGGAAGCCGGCCATTGTAAAGGCCCTGGAAACCATATTCCAACCCAAAGGGATCTATGAGCGCAATGATGTGCCGGTAAGGGAACTGGAAGGGTTGCCGCAGCATAAAGGGTTCTTGTCAGCACCTTTTGATACCAATATTATTATCAACGAGAATGGCCTTCGTTTCCATGTTGATGTGGAGAACGGGCAGAAGACCGGCTATTTCCTTGACCAGCAGGATAACAGGCGCGCCATCCAGCATATTGTAAAGGGTGCGGATGTATTGGGGGCATTTACCTATACGGGCACTTTTGAGATCCATGCCGCACATTACGGTGCCAAATCTGTCCTGGGACTGGATATCTCTGAATCAGCAGTAACGCAGGCTACCCGTAATGCCGAACTGAATGGCTATGGCGATATCTGCACCTTCCAGGCTGTGAATGCCTTCGATGTCCTGAAGCAATGGGCAAAGGACGGCAGGCAGTATGATGTTGTGATGCTGGATCCCCCGGCCTTTACCAAGAGCAGGGAAAATATCCAAAAGGCCATAACCGGCTATAAGGAGATCAACCTGAGGGGTATGAAACTGGTGAAGAAGGGAGGGTTCCTGGTGACGACATCCTGCACTAACCTTGTTCAACCTGAGCTTTTCCTGGAGATCATTGAGATGGCGGCTAAGGATGCCAAAAGAACCTTACGCCAGGTGGTGTTTCAAACACAAGCAAGTGACCACCCGATCATTTGGGGACAGGAGAATACACATTACCTTAAATTCCTGATCGTCCAGGTGCTCTGATCATTTCACCACCTGGAACCTTCCGGACTCGATGATCTTGCCGGATTTATCTCGTAACTGGAAGATATAGACACCCCTGAAAAACTGGCCCAGGTCAATGGTGGTTTTGGGGTTGATATTCTGCAATTCGTAAACCTTCTTGCCCAGGAAATTATAGATCTGGAAAGAATAATTGCGGTCGTAATTCTTGGGGAAATCAAAAGTGATCTGGGAGACTGCCGGGTTAGGATAGAATTTAACGGCCTGCACCTGCTGCTCCGGGAGCCGCGTTTGTGCATGAACGTTAGTAGTGATCAATAGAGCAATGGATAAAGCGTAAAAAATCCTCATCGGCAAAGGGTTTAAAAAAGGACTTCTAGCCAAGATATTCCATTTATCCCAAAATTACAACCCCTTGGCATAAAAAAAAGGGACAATATGAATTTTCTTGTCCCTTTTTAACTAGTTGAAAATGAAACCTATATTAGTTTAAACCGGCGAGGGTTTCGTGGATGGCCTCAAAATTGGGCAGGTCTCCGGCGCTTTCAAGCACCTGTGAGTAGCGGATAACGCCTTCTTTGTCGATCACAAAGGCTGAACGCTTGGAAACTCCTTTCATATCCAGCACAAAATCCTGGTAGATAGAGCCATAAGCTGAAGAAACTTCCTTATTGAAATCACTCAGCAGGGGGAAGTTGAGTTTCTGCTCTTCCTTGAATTTACCAAGGGTAAAGAGGGAGTCCACACTGATTCCCAGTACCTGGGCATTGGTATTATTGTATGCTGCGATATTATCCCTCACGGAGCATAACTCAGTTGTACAAACGCTGGTGAAAGCCAGGGGGAAGAAAAGGAGAACCACGTTCTTTCCCTTGAGATCGCCGAGGGACACCTTGTTTTTGTCTGTATCGAATAATGCGAATTCCGGTGCCTTTTGTCCTACTTGAACAGCCATAGATAGTTATTTATGGATGGTTAATGAATTGTTGTGAACAGGGCTATAACATTTATGGAAGGAAAAGGTTGAAAAAAAGCCCGGGCTGATTTCCCGGGCTTTGGCTGTGGTGAAGTAAAACCAAAAGTTTTCTGAGGGTCAGATTAAAAACGGGGACAAATGATCCTGTACTTGCTCGAATTGTCGCGGTTCAGGAATCCGATATACGAAACAGATAATTCAAAGCCTCCTCTTCCCTGGCTGGCTGTCCGTAGTTGTGATACGTTCACATCATAGCTCAGGCCTATGGAAAATGGCTGATAGTCAATTTTAATTGCGGGTATCAAGGCATCCTTGAATCTCAGGAAAGCCCCGAGGTGCAACACATAGTCGGGATCTTCAGGGTCGCCAAACTTATAGGCATACATGGCCCCGCCAATGGTTTCAGTTGCCCCTCCCTGTTGGGAATGATCGGCCTGGATATTAAAGAATGCCTGGTCGTTCACATTCAGCTTTACGCCTCCTGAAAAGACCCATTTGGGATTCAGGGCTGCAGCCTCACTACGGTAGAAAGAGTTGGTAGGCCTGTTAAGGTGGTGGTAGGCTGCACCGAAGAATAGTACGTTCTTGTTATCCTTGCCAAAGCCGGTATTAAAACTTGCACCCACACTTCCATCCAGGTAACTGTAGTTGGCATTGGCAAAACTTTCCCCATCATTGAGGGCGGGGTTGAATGCGCCCCCTACAAATTGGTTGTCAGTAGTGATCTTGCTTCGGTCAATCCTTTTCTGGACCCAACCTCCCATAAAGCCAACGGAGAGGTACATAGATCTTTCAGAGCTTAATGACTTATGGTAGTTAATGGCAGGTAGCAATTGGGTGGTGGTCAATGCTGCAGTACCTGCCCTGTCAAACAGCATTTGGAATCCTGCAGTGATAAAGTCATCCCCCAATCCAACCGGCAGTTTGTATTCTGCATTGAAGGACCCGCTCCTGAAAGCATTGGTAAAGCTGTTCCATTGGTCGCGATACACCAGCTGTGCCCTTATATCACCGGTAAAGATTCCAGCCAGGGAAGGGTTACGTAATAAGGGTGCTTCGTAGAACTGGGAAAAATGGATGTCCTGGGCAGGGGAGCCAAGCCATGCCAGCGCCAGCATCAGGGTGACCAGGATTTTATATGTTTTTCTTAGGACCATGGCTTATCGAATCAGGGTTACATTGCCTTTAATGGGAACTATCTGGCCGTTTTCGCAGATCACTTCCATAATATATATATAAGCGTCTACTTCGGCAGGCTTCCCTTTATACATTCCATTCCAGCCCAATGTAGGGTTGTTGGCAGGGAAATTCCTACGCTCAAATACCATTTCACCCCACCTGTTGAAGATGCGCAATGATTCAATGCGGTCAAGACCTGTCCCTCTCGGGTAGAACCAATCATTGGAACCGTCATTATTGGGGGAGAAGGTATTGGGAACAAAATAATTCTTGTCTTCGCAAATGACCCTCACCGTTATCTCACTGGCTATCCGGCAACCATTGGAATCAATGACTGATACAGCATACTTGGTAGTAAACTTCGGATTGGCAAATGGATTGGGGCAGTCAATGCAGGACAGGTTCTTATTGGGCGTCCAGTTCCAGGTAGTAACATTATTGGAATAGGTTACCGGCAGGTTTATTCCTGTGCCAACGGGGATGATCACTTCCGCAGGGTTATCGATTGTCGGTAGCGGCCAAACGATCACCTGCTTGGTTGTGTCACTGGAACAACCAAGGCGGTTGCTGGCTGTCAGGTTAATGATGAAGGTGCCCGCACTGGTATACCTTGTTGAGGTGTTTTTTGTTGTCGGGGTTGCGTTGTTGCCCAGGTTCCATTGCCAGCGGGTAACCGTATCCGGCACAACGGTAGAACCTAGGAATGAAATAGGTTCTCCCAGGCAGATCTCATCAGGGCTGGTGATCACAGGTTCTGGTGTGCGGTAAACCCTCACCGTATCTGAATAACTGTTCACGCAGCCTGTGGCGGTAGTAACTGTTTGGGTAACGCCATAGGTGCCAGGCACATTAAAGAAGTGGTTGGGACTGTTGGCATTACTGAAGGTGCCGTCCTTAAAATCCCATACCCTGTCAACTACCACATCATTGCCGATGCTATAGTCGGTAAAGAATACGGTAGAGCTATCACAAAACTGTCTTTTATCGAGACCAAAAACCGGTAATACACCCCTTACCTTGATCTCTACGTTAGTAGAATACCCGGCCCGGCAGTCAAGGCTGTCTACAAGGATCAGTGATGGACGATAGAAGTTAGGTGTCCTGTAGAAGTGGCTAAAGCTGGTGTTTTGCGAGGAATCAACAGATCCATCCCCGAAGAGGACATAGAATTTTGTATTTGGGGGTGCTGTGAGATTAAAATTCACATTAAGGTTGTTGCAACCATCCAATGGGCCATAGGTAAAACTTACCGACGTATTGGGATTATAGATATTGACAACAGCGGTTGCTGAATCCAGGCAGCCACCAAATCCTTTTGTATACAATGTTGCGGTATACCGTCCAAATGAACCATAGAAATTGGAGGTATTGGGCAAGGTTGAAGTATTGCCATCCCCAAATCGCCAATACAGGGAATCGTAATCTGTTGCCAGCGACTGGAATTTGGTTTCCAGCGGAGGACAGATAGATGCTGTGTCTATCGCCAGGAATGATGGTTTGGGTGAAACGATCTTGATATAATTTGGTTTCACCAGGGAATCCTGGCATCCGTAAACATCAGTCAGGGTGAGTTTTATTGAATAGGTTGTATCCTTTTTCGGATACCTGTGCGTTGGATTCTGGTCGTTGGAGGTAGTGCCATCACCAAAGTCCCAGGTATACGTGAGTGACTGGCCATTGGATAGGTCCTTAAACCTGATGGCTGCTCCGGGACAAGACAAAGTGTCTTCTGTTGCGAAATCAACCTGGGGCCTGGTGATGTTCACAATAGCCGGTTTGGCAACGGTATCGGTACAGCCAAGGTTATCTGTTGTTTTGATGAATACATCATAAATACCCTTATTCGCATATTGATGGGTGATAGTATCGTTGGTGAACTGGCCATTGTTGCCGTCACCAAAATCCACCTCCCATTTAACCACCGCGCCAGTTGGTGTTGAGCGGTCAATGATATTGATATTGGCCCCGGTACATCCTCCATTATTAACTACCTCAAAATCGGCAATTGCCCCCACGATCCTGACCAGGTTATTGATGGTTTTGGAAGTAATACAACCATTGATGTCCTCTGTGGTAAGGGTAACATCATAATCGCCATTAATGGTGATAAAGGTGTCAACTACCGCGCCTCCGTTAAAGCCGGCCATACCTTCGATATTCCAGGTATAGGTGCTGACAAGTGAGGGGTCCATATTTACTGTTGATAGCCTGAAATCCTCTCCACGACAGTTGGGATTCTTGTTGATGTTGAAGTCTGTCCTCAGGTCAAATAGCCTGAGATCGATCGAACGGCTATGGGTACAAAAATCATCTGTTGCCGTAAGGGTGACCGTATAGGTCCCGAAGGAAGCATAAGTGACAGTTGGATTCTCTGTTGTGGAGGTTTGTCCGTTGCCAAAATCCCAATCATACCTCGTTACACCATGCGTGGGATCCGTAATGCTTTCGTTGATAAAAGAAACACGTAGTTTATTGGTGCAATCAATAACCGGCCTGAACCTTGCTACAGGTGCAGCTGCAAATACATAGTCCCTTTTAGTGAGGGAATCTGCACAGCCATTGTTATACGCCACCAACACCACGGTCATATAGCCCGTATCCTGGTATTGATGGAGGGGATTGATATCGGTAGAGGTTGAGCCATCCCCGAATTTCCATATCAGGCTATCGGAAGGAACGGCGTTACTGGTAAAGCGGACCGCATTACCTGCACAGGTAGAATCCCTGTCAACTGTGAAGTCTACGGTAGGCTTGGTACCCACCCTAACTGCATTGGTGATGGAAACAGTATCCTTACATCCGCTATTGGTAGTAACGATCAGGGATACGTTGTATGTGCCCGGATTAGTGTAGGTAAAGGATGGATTAGCAACATTACTGCTTCCTCCTGCCACCCCAAAATCCCATTGGTAAGCGGCTATGCCATCAATTGCTGTAATGATCGCTTCCGGCCTGATCGTGTAAGGCACGCAACCTCCATCAGGCAATCCCCTTACGCTTAGGTTGGTGGGAGCTTCTATCCTGACAAAATTGGTTTTGGTTATGGTATTGGTACAGCCATCTGTGGTAGTAACAGTTAGTTTGACAGTATAACTACCGGGGCTTGTGTAGGTATGCACAGGGTTTTGCTGTGTAGAGGTATTGCCGTCCCCAAATTCCCATGCCCATGATGCGCCATTTGAAGTGAGATCCTGGAAATTGACAGTATGCGGCGCTTTACAGCCAAACTTATCAGGGGCATCAAAGTCAACCGGCGGCCTGTTGGTAACAGTAATAGTCTTGGAGAAGGTTCCCACACACTCACCGTAATTGTTGGTAAGGGTTACGGTATAAGTGCCGGGACTGGCGTAGGACTTTGTAGGGTTGATTTCATTGGAGGTAGTGCCGTCACCAAAATTCCATAAGGCTGTTACCGGTGCGGGATTGCCAGTGTTTGTAAAACTGATGTTCTTATCGGGACAAACATTATCCGGTGAAGTAAAACTGGTATTAGTGGTGCTGAAGCTGATATTTTTCCTGAGGGTGTCAGCACAGCCGAAGCTACTGGAGGCGATGAGCTCAATATTATAGGTGCCCAGATTGTTATAGGTCTTGGAAGGGTTCTTCAGGTTGGAAGTGGTACCATCACCAAGGTTCCAACGATAGGTCATATCCCCGGGTCCTACGGTTTGGTTATCAAATTGAACGTTCACCGGTGCATTACAACTGGTTGACCTTGAAAAATCAAAATTGGGGGTAACGCCATTGATGATCCTGATGAAACGATCCCTGGAAGCTGTTGCCGTACACCCATTTGAAGTGGTCACAGTCAGTTTTACATTGTAGTAACCCAGGCTCTCAAAGGTTTTCCTGGGGTTCCTCAATTCGGATGTGGTACCATCACCAAACTCCCACAGGTAAGAGGTGATCGTGCCTCCTGGTACTGTTGCATTACTTGTAAATTGAATAGAGGTAGGCGCACAGGCTATGTTGGACGAGGCACTGAAGCTGACATTTGCGTTGGGAAAAACAGTGATATAACTGGTCTTTACAGCACTATCAACGCCCGTTGCATTCCTGGCCACAAGGGAAACGGTATAGGTGCCCGGCTGTGAAAAGGTCACCACCGGGTTTTGTACAGTTGAAAGGATATTATCGCCGAATTTCCAGTTCCAATATTTAGGGTCACCAGTTGTTCTGTCGGTAAAAACAACACTAAGTGGTGCGCAGCCAGATGTCCTATTGGCTGTGAAATCAGCTACAGGGTCCTGCGCAGCTAATTTCCCCACCAACAACAGAAGGGTTATAAGCAGAAATGATAAACGAGTTCTCAACAAGCTGGTTTTTGTTTATTCAGAAAGCAACTTGTTTTCATTGGGTATGGCGGATTTTAGGTCCATCTTTCCGGCATTCCCCAGGGGTTGACCTGGTGTTTGCCCGGGAATGGATAGCGGCGATTATTTTTTCTTAAGGTACAGGAACCTGAAATTATTGTCTACAGTTGTTTCAGCCTTCACGTAATCCCAGGAATTGTCCTTTATCGCCCAGACTGCATTCATCTTTGAAATTGGTTCGGTTGCTGACCTGAAATTGGTTGTGATCGTTCTCGCATTCGGGTCACCAAACCAGATCCCATTAACTGCCGGTGCAGTTGACAGGGCGCTGATTGAACCATCCCTATAAAACTGGAAGGAGTAGGGGGAAAATGAAGTGGTAATATCATTACCATTTTCCCTGAACTCGACAACATACCATTGTCCGGTGGTCATGGCCTCCAGAACGGCATCTTCTGCCTTCTTCTCGATGGTTTTTGCACACCCGGTGAGGGTTAGCGCCAAACCGAATATGGCCAGTATGCTCCTCATAGGCTGTCCCCAGGTTTATAATGAATAGATATAACGGTATTTAGCGTATGCATATTGCATAAAGTATTGAATGTTTAGGCCTTCGCCACAAATTTCCCGGCAAAGTTCCTCGCTGGTATACATCCTTCCGTGGGTATGGATCTTTTTCCTCAACCAGTCCTTCAAGGTGGCAAACTGGCCACCTTCCAACTGGTAATCAAGGTTGGGGATATCCTTTCCTGCGAAAGCATAGAACTGTGCGGCATAAAGGCTTCCCAGGCTGTAAGTGGGAAAATAGCCGAAACTGCCATGGCTCCAGTGCACATCCTGCAGACAACCCTGCCGGTCATCCGGAACTGCTATTCCCAGGTAAAGCCGGTAATGTTCATTCCAGAATGCCGGTATGTCCTTCACGGAAATATCGCTGTTGATCAGAGCTTTCTCCAATTCGTACCTGATGATAACATGAAAATGATAGGTCAACTCATCCGCTTCGGTCCTGATAAGGGATGGACTAACCTTGTTGATCGCACGGTATAAAGTTTCGGGGGTGGCGTTCCCCAGCTGGGCGGGGAAATACCGTTGCAGTAAAGGTAAGAAATGCCTGCACCAATAGATGCTGCGCCCCACATTATTTTCCCACAATCTGGACTGGGATTCATGGATACTCAATGAGGCATATTCCCCAAGGGGCAACCCATATTGTTCATCGGGAAGGCCTTGTTCATAAAGGGCGTGGCCCAGTTCGTGAATCGTACTCCAGGTCATGTTCCCCAGGTCATGTTCATCTATTCGGGTGGTGATCCTGACATCCTTGCTGCAAAAATTGATGGTGAAAGGGTGCTCGGCCCGGTCCTGCCTGCCGTGGTTAAAATCATAGCCCATCTTTCCCAGTAAATCCATCCCAAATTCCCATTGCTCCGATGCGGGGAAGTGCTGTTTTACCAAACTGTCGTCCACCTGGCTGGCAGTGCCAAGTTGGTCAAGGATTGCCTTGAGTTCTGGCTGGAGCTTCCCAAAAATATTGTCCAGCAGGTCCGTGGTAGCTCCTCGTTCATATTGGTTCAATAGGGCATTATAGGGGTGGCCGGTATAGCCCAGGAGCTCGGCCTCTTGCTTCTTGAGCTCCACCAATTCACCCAGGACATCCCGGAATATATGGAAGTCATTGGCCTTCCGGGCTTCGATCCAATTATGGAAGGACCTGGATACCGTTTCACTCATTTGCCTGACAAAAGCAGAGGGTAGCCTCGTTTGCTGGCTGTAATCATAGAGGCTCAGCTCAATATTTTTCCGCTGTTCCCCGGTAAGGTCATGCCTGCGGCCCAGTTCAGCCAGTAAGTCGCCTATGGCAGGGGAGGTGAACCGGTCATGGGCGATCTCGCTCAGGGTGGCAATCTGTCTTCCCCTTTTATCAGCCCCGCCCGCCGGCATATAGGTTTCCTGGTCCCACTGCAAAACCGCAACTGCATATTTTATGTCGGCCACTTCCTGCAAGGCTTGTACATACTCCTTGTACAGGGTGGCAGTATCTTTTCCATTACTCATAAATAGATCGCTTCTTGCTGCAAACTAAATAAAAGCCAAATGTAAAACCGGATTGCCTTCCCCGGATTGTCTGGCGAATGCCAGCCGGATTTATCTTTGGAGCATGCTTATACTTGATATTATCAACTGCCTGGAAAGGATCGCGCCTCCCATTTACCAGGAGTCCTATGACAATGCCGGCTTGCTAACAGGAAGTCCGGGCTGGACCTGCACCGGGGCCATCATTGCCCTGGATGCAACTGAAGAGGTGGTTATGGAAGCGGTTGCCAAAGGCTGTAACCTTGTGGTTGCTCACCATCCGATCCTGTTTGGGGGGCTGAAAAAGATCAATGGAAAGAACTATGTGGAGAAGGCTGTTATAAGTGCGATCAAGAATGATATTGCGATTTATGCCATCCATACCAACCTGGACAATGTTGCCCATGGGGTGAACAGGAAGATTGCTGACCTGGTAGGATTGGCCAATTGCAGGATACTTTCCCCAAAGGTTGGTCTATTGAAGAAACTATACACTTTCGTGCCCCATGCACAACTGGCTGAGGTTAGTTCGGCCTTGTTTGCTGCCGGTGCCGGGCATATCGGGAACTACAGCGAATGCAGCTATTTTACTGATGGTACCGGTACTTATAAGGCGGGTGAGGGTGCACAGCCTTTTGCCGGGGAGGTAGGGCTTCGGCACCATGAACCGGAATCCAGGCTGGAGGTGATCTTCCCGGTCCATCTCGAATCCGCAATAGTGAAGGCTTTGCGGCAGGCTCATCCCTATGAGGAAGTGGCTTATGATATAGTCCCCCTCGCCAACCAGCACAATGGAATAGGGTCGGGAATGATCGGGGACTTGCCCGAAGCGATGCCTGAGCAGGCTTTTTTGAACCACCTGAAGCAGGTGTTCGGACTCTCCGTGATAAGGCATACCCGCTTGCTGAACAAGCCCGTCAGGAGGGTGGCTGTTTGTGGAGGAGCGGGTAGTTTCTTGATTTCCAGCGCTTTAAATAGTGGGGCTGACGCCTATATTACGGCAGATGTCAAGTACCATGAGTTTTTTGATGCCAATGACATGCTCCTGCTGGCAGACATCGGTCATTTCGAAAGTGAGCAATTCACGGTGGATTTACTATATGATATTTTGGCGGAAAAATT
The DNA here is from genome assembly GCF_018595685.2 of Flavihumibacter rivuli. Taxonomy (NCBI): domain Bacteria; kingdom Pseudomonadati; phylum Bacteroidota; class Chitinophagia; order Chitinophagales; family Chitinophagaceae; genus Flavihumibacter; species Flavihumibacter rivuli. The sequence continues at coordinate 1,974,249 of NZ_CP092334.1, read as the reverse complement.
TCCTACCTTTGCCGTCTTCAAAACGGAGGTAAGGACCAATCCGGTTTATTATCATACCTGATCATCCCGGCTGTCCGTTGAAGGAGGAGTTAACTTAGGTTCGTATAAACGGAACCGGGAGAACAACCCCTAACTACTAATTTCAAAAAATTATATGGCAACTGTAAAAGACTTTTCGGTTGAAGAAAAACTGGTGTCACTGATCGCCCTGCAAAAGATCGAATCAAAGATTGATGAATTCCAGATCTTGAAAGGCGAATTGCCGATTGAAGTAAGTGATCTGGAGGATGAGATCCAGGGGCTTCATGCCCGTCAGACCCGTATTGAGGAAGAGATCAACGGGATCAACGAGTTCATCAACCAGAAGAAAGAGGCGATCAAGGAAGCTGACGCCCTGATCAAGAAGTACGAGAAGCAGAGTACCAATGTAAAGAACAGCCGCGAGTTCGAAGCCATTAATAAGGAAATTGAAATGCAGCAGCTGGAAGTTAAACTGGCTGAGAAGCATATCAAGGATGCGAATGAAGAGATCGCTGAAAAAGTGATCGGCCTGGATAAAGCCAAGAAGGCGATTGCCACCAAAGAAGGCGTACTGAAGCACAAAAAAGAAGAACTGGAGAAGATCATTGCTACTACTGAAGAGGAAGAAAAGCAATTTGCCAAGATGGCTTCTGAGGCCCGTGAGAAAGTGGATAGCAGGTTGCTGCATTCTTATGACAGGATTCGCAAGAACTACCGTAACGGTCTTTCTGTAGTTCCGGTTGAGCGTGATGCCTGTGGTGGTTGCTTTAATGCCATTCCTCCCCAGCGCCAGAGCGAGATCAGGCAGCGTAAGAAGATCATCGTTTGCGAGAACTGCGGTAGGATCCTGGTTGACGCCGACCTGAATGATTCAGTAGAAGTGAAGTAATACAAATCTTTAGTATAGTTCAAATGCCTCCCTCGGGGGGCATTTGGCGTTTTTACACCCCCTTTGCAGTATTTTTTTGCTGTAAGTGTTTTGGCTAGTTTCTATTCAATAAATTGCCATCGTTTTCTATCAACATGCTTCAGGAACTACGCATACAGAATTACGCCATCATTGATGAACTGACCATTGGTTTCGACGGAAGGTTAAATATCATAACCGGCGAAACAGGGGCTGGTAAATCCATCCTTATGGGGGCGCTGTCTTTGATCCTTGGACAGCGGGCGGATAGCGGTGTAGTGTTTAATAAGGAGAAGAAATGCTTTGTAGAAGGCAGTTTCCATATTGAAGGAAAGCTGGGGGTATTGCAATACCTGGAAGCAAACGACCTTGATCCCCACCAGGAATTGGTCATCAGGAGGGAGATCGCTGCCAGTGGTAAATCCAGGGCCTTTATCAATGATATCCCGGTTAACCTGGTGCAACTACAGGAACTTACAGGGATGTTGGTTGACCTTCATCAGCAATTTGACACCCTTTCGCTTGGGGAGGGCAGTTTCCAGAGGGAAGTATTGGATGCACTCGCCGGAACCCATCCTGGTGTTGAGCAATACCAGGCTGCCTATAAGAACTGGCAACAGACCCAGAAGGAATTGGATGAACTGAAGGGCAGGAAACAGTATTTCCAGCGGGAGCTGGATTTTAACCAATTCCTTTTTGATGAATTGGAGGAGGCGGCTTTCCGGCCTGATGAATTGGAACAGCTCGACCAGGAACTTAAATTGCTAAGCCATTCGGAAACCATCAAGGCCCAATTGATGAGATTGGTATTGATGCTGAAAGAAGGGGAGCAGCCAGTTGTGCAGTCGCTCAGGCAGTCCCTGCACCAACTATCCGCCTATCGCGAACAACATAGTGGAATTGCCAGTTTGGTAGAAAGGCTGCAGGCGACCCAGGTTGAACTGGCCGATATCGCAGATGAGGCGGAGGATCTCGGGGAGAAAGTTGGGCTTGATCCTGCCAGGCAGGAACAGATCAATGAAAGGCTTTCGCTTGGTTATAAGTTGCTGAAGAAACATGGTGTACAGGCTACCAATGACCTCTTGCAAATAAAGGATGGCCTTGAGGTTAAGTTGCAGGAGGTGTTAAACCTCGATGACGCCATTGCCCGGAAAGAGCAGGAGTTGAGCGTGATCTCAGGGAAATTACTGGATATGGGTAAGGCGATCAGTAAGGCACGTAAGCAGGCCATTTCCCCATTTGAGAAACAGGTGAATGACCTGTTGGCACAGGTTGGAATGCCCAGTGCCAGGATAAAAGTGGCTTTTGAAACGGGCGATCCCGGACCGGATGGCCTGGATACCATCGAATTCCTGTTCGATGCCAATAAAAGCAACCAGTTTGCACCGATCCGCAAAGTGGCGAGTGGTGGTGAATTGAGCCGCCTGATGCTATGCATTAAATCCCTTGTAGCCCGGTCAATGGACCTTCCCACGCTGATCTTTGATGAAATCGATACAGGAATTTCGGGCGAAGCCAGCAAGCAGGTTGGACTCATCATGAAAGACCTGGCCGCCAACAGGCAGGTGATCTGTATCACGCACCAGCCACAGATCGCAGGTAAGGCAGACCATCATCTCTTTGTGTACAAGAAGATCAGCGGCGAGCAGGTGCGTACCAATATCAGGGTTTTGAGCCAGGAGGAAAGGATTACGGCCATTGCCCAGATGTTAAGTGGTGAAAAGCCTACTGCTGCTGCCCTGGAGAATGCCAGGGAGATGGTGATGAATTAATAGGGATAAGCCCATAAACATTTTACTATACTTCTTTATTGTTGTTTCTATAGGATAGTAATGCCTGTATTATTTGATTATCTTGTTTGCATAATATTATCCTTATGCAAAAATTACCTTTTCGTGTTGTCCTTCTTTCTATTGGTTTGTTTTTATGTTGTGGTTCAATGGTAGCACAAACCAGGAAGGCTCCCCCTAAAAAAAGCAATTCAGCACAAGTAGATGAGCCACCACCACTGCCGCCTAAAGTAGAAGAAGAGGTAGTAGATGAAATGGAGGAGATCAGGGCTTTGGCAAAAAGTGATCTAATGACCAAGGCACCAATACCCGGATTTGACACCAGCGCCGCTCCGAATGATGAGTTTACCAGGCTGGCCATGGTGCTGCTGAAGAAGACCCGGGCATTGGATATAGGCATGGAACTGGCGGCGCCATTGATGAATGAAAGGGAAAAGACATCAAGTCCCTTCCTGAAAGAATTTTACGATCGTATGCTCAAGGATATGACCAATGGAAAGACCAGGCAGTATATGGAAGATATGCTGGTGAAGACCTATCGAGACAGGTTCACGCTAGATGAAATGAAACAGCTCCTTGCATTTTATGAGACGCCGGTAGGAAAAAAGATGCTGTCAGAATTGCCATCCATTACCAATGCAGGCAGGGAGCAAGGCGAAAAGATAGGAACCTATATGGGTACCGTGATCATGCAGCAGATGGTGAGGGAGAAAACCCGGGAGGGCCAATAAATCCCATTTTGACGGGTAATCCCTATTTTCGCAACCTTGAATGGCTGGTAACCACTCATTCCCCAGGAACCAACGAAAGCCTGGGGGAAACTGGTGGCCGGCATAAATCATTAAATCCAGTTTTTATATGGCCTACAATCTGTTAAAAGGCAAACGCGGAATTATTACCGGCGCATTGGATGAGAACTCCATTGCCTGGAAGGTTGCTGAAAAAGCCCATGAAGAAGGGGCAACCTTCGTTTTGACCAACGCGCCTATTGCCATGCGCATGGGTGAGATCAACAAGTTGGCAGAAAAAACCGGTTCAGCGATCATTCCGGCTGATGCAACCAATATTGACGACCTCACTAACCTGTTTACCAAATCACAAGAAGTTCTGGGTGGTAAGATCGACTTCGTATTGCACTCTATTGGAATGAGTGTCAATATCCGTAAGAAGATTCCTTATACTGAATCCAATTACGATTATTTCCTGAAGGGTATCGATGTATCAGCCCTTTCCTTCCATAAGATGCTGGCCGTGGCCCGTAAGCTGGACGCCATCAATGAATGGGGAAGCGTAGTAGCCCTTACCTATATGGCGGCACAGCGGACTTATCCATTCTACACTGATATGGCTGATATCAAGGCTATGCTGGAGTCTATTGCCCGCAGCTTTGGCTACCATTACGGAGTGGAAAAGAAAGTAAGGATCAATACCGTTTCCCAATCACCCACCAAAACAACGGCCGGAACCGGTATCAAGGGATTCGGCGATTTCTTCGATTATGCCAATGCCATTGCCCCATTAGGCAATGCTACAGCTGAAGATTGTGCCAATTATTGCATTACCCTTTTCTCCGACCTGACCCGCATGGTGACCATGCAAAACCTTTTCCACGATGGTGGGTATTCCACTACCGGTGTGAGCAATGAGGTGATGCAGCGCCTTGGTGTTGAGGAGTAAGTATGCGCTATAACCATTCTTTTGCCCGTCTCCTTCGCTGGCTATAAAGGTGGTAAGTATTAGAATGATCATAATACAAAGAACCCGGTCCATTGGACCGGGTTCTTTGTATTTCAACCTGAGTAGGATGGATGGCATAAATGCCTTGAAACCTGTGTAAACAAAGTTTTGGATGGTTCAGGTCACGAAAAAAGTGTCATCCCTATGGGCATGACACTTTATATCCATTGATCATTCGGTGATTTAATATTCGTCTTCGTTGAAGAAGAAATCTTCCTGGGAAGGGTAGTCCGGCCAGATATCATCGATACCCTCATAGATCTCGCCCTCATCTTCCAGTTCCTGCAGGTTTTCCACCACCTCAATGGGGGCACCGGAGCGAATAGCATAATCGATCAGCTCGTCTTTTGTTGCAGGCCACGGTGCGTCTTCCAGATAGGATGCCAATTCAAGAGTCCAGAACATCTGTACAGTTTTTAAATTTTCCGCAAATGTAGTTGTTAAAACGAAATATCCAAATCGGATGTTCGGGGGGCCTGATGAAGAATTTCTTAAAATCAGCCCCGCTTTACGGTAAACAACGCTTAATATTGCCTCTTCGTATAAACCTGGTTTTAAAAGTAGAAAGCAAAAGGGCATGCTGGAGGCTAAGCAAATCATCAAGAGTTACGGGGAGGTAAAGGTGTTGAAGGGGGTGGACCTATCCATTAAGGAAGGGGAGATCGTTAGTATTGTAGGGTCTTCCGGTGCTGGGAAGAGTACCTTGCTGCATATCCTTGGCACCCTCGATAAGGCTGATGCCGGTGAGATCAGCATCAATAATACCCTTGTGAGCAGCTTATCCGAAAAACAACTTTCGGCCTTCCGCAACCGCTATATCGGCTTTGTATTCCAGTTCCATCACCTCCTTCCTGAATTTACGGCACTTGAAAATGTTTGCATCCCGGGCTGGATCGCGGGCAGGGATAAAAAGGAAGTGGAAGATCGGGCCCAGTCGCTTTTACAGCACCTTGGCCTTGGGCACCGTACCGATAATAAACCCCAGGCGCTGTCGGGAGGGGAACAGCAGCGGGTGGCTGTGGCCCGCGCCCTGATCAACGAGCCCAGGATCATTTTTGCTGATGAACCTACCGGTAACCTCGATTCCACCAACGCCCGTGAACTCCACGAACTGTTTTTCCGCCTTCGTGCCGAATTCAACCAGACTTTCCTCATTGTAACCCATAATGAAGAACTGGCCCGCATGAGCGACCGGCAGGTGATGATGAAAGATGGTAAGATGATTTAATGGGAACGCTTGCCTACCTGTTAAAGCAGGACTGACGGCCCCCAGCGGCCCTAGACCCTGGGCTTCCAGGGGATCTCTTCAACCCCTAACAAATGCCCGGTATAACGCGACAGTACAAAAAGGTAATCACTAAGCCTGTTTAGGTACTTTATGACAAGGGCATCTACAAAAAGGCCTTCCTGGTGCATATGTACGCACAGGCGTTCTGCCCTCCGGCAAACACAACGGGCAATATGCAGGCTGGAAACAGCGGGATGGCCCCCGGGCAGGATAAAGAACCTCATGGGCGGGAGTGCCTCATTCATCCTGTCGATCTCTGTTTCCAATAAGGTTATGTCAGCATCTTTCAGGTCCGGTATTTTCATCAGGGGCTCCTTTTCAGGGTCGCATGCCAGTGAAGAACCGATAGTGAACAGCCTGTCCTGGATCTCCTTGAGCATCTGCCTGCTGGCTGCATCCTGCAAGTGGTCATTACAAAGACCTATATAGGAATTGAGTTCATCAACAGTGCCATAGGTTTCAATACGGATATGGCTTTTGGGTACCTTGGTGCCACCAATAAGCGAAGTATTGCCGGCATCGCCGGTTTTGGTATAGATTTTCAATGCCATAGTGAAGTGTGAACCGAAGAAAAAATGTCGTAAACAGTCGGATTTGTTCGTGAAACAACAAATAATCCCGATCAAGGTTGTGGCCTTCCACCATTTTTTTAATGGGCGGCTGCGTGGCTGGCTATATTTAGTTTGTCCGTTTCAATGAGTCCATCCCTTAGCCTTACGATCCTTTTAGCATGGTTGGCGATATCCTCTTCGTGGGTTACCAGCACTACTGTGTTGCCAGCGGCCTGGATCTTACCAAAGATATCCATGATCTCTATTGAAGTGGCGGTATCCAGGTTACCGGTAGGCTCATCCGCCAGGATCAGGGAAGGATTATTGACCAGGGCCCTGGCGATGGCCACCCGCTGGCACTGGCCCCCACTCATTTCGTTGGGTTTGTGGTGGCTTCTGTCAGCCAGGCCAACCTTATTCAGCACTTCCAGTGCCATTTCCTGGCGCAGTTTTTTGGGGAGGCCAGCATAAACAAGGGGGAGGGCAACATTTTCAGCAGCTGTTAGCCTCGGCAGGAGGTTGAATTGCTGGAATACAAAGCCGATCTCCTTGTTCCGGATGGCAGCCAGCTCATCATCCTCCATCTGGCTGACATCATGGCCATTCAGGACATACCTTCCATCAGTGGGCGAGTCAAGGCAGCCAAGGATATTCATGAGTGTACTCTTACCCGATCCAGAGGGGCCCATCAGGGCTACATATTCATTCTTGAATATGTTTAGGTTGATCCCTTTGAGAACGGGGATGGCCTGCTTTCCCATGTAATAGCTCTTCTGAATGCCTTCAAGGTGGATGATTGGTTCCATTAGTGTATTCCTTCTCCCAGGTTTTAGGATTGCTGTTTTTTGATCACTTTGGGTACGAAAAAGAAAGTTCCATTGGAATCAGGCGCATTGTACAAGCCTTCTTCCCGGGTTATCGAACCTGCAGGGATATCCTCCCTCAACACATCTGTATTGGAGGTCATGTGCAACAGGGGTTCTACTCCTTCTGTATCCAGCTCACCCAATTTCTCAACGAAGGAGATCATTTTTTCCAGGTCCTTCCGGATCTGGATAGTGTCTTCTTCATTAAACTCCAGCCTCGCCAGGTTTGCCAGTTGTCGTATGGTTTCGTTTGTAAGTTCCATAAGTGGTATCAGCAAAAATAAAGGAATTGGGTGGCTTTCCGGAGGGAAAGGAACAACGGTTGGTTTAGTGCTTGAAAGGTAAACCTTCTTATCTTCGCCGCTCTATGGAAAAGGGTAAGAAAGCTATAGTAATGAGCGGGATCCGGAGTACCGGTTTCCTGCACCTGGGTAACTACTTTGGTGCCATCCGCAACTATGTTCGGATGCAGGAAGAATACGAGTGTTATTTCATGGTGGCCGATATCCATTCGCTGACCACCCATCCCGATACAAAAGAACTCAGGCAGAATGTTCACCGGGTACTGGCCGAGAACATCGCCTGCGGACTCGACCCCGAGAAAGTGGCACTATACTGCCAGAGCCATATTTACGAAACGGCCGAGCTCTATATGTACATGAACATGCTGGCCTACAAGGGCGAGCTGGAAAAGACCGTGACCTTTAAGGAAAAAGTAAGGCTGCACCCGGAGAATGTGAATGCCGGATTGCTGACTTATCCTGTCCTTCAGGCAGCGGATATCCTTCTGCACCGGGCAACACTGGTGCCGGTAGGAAAGGACCAGGAACAACACCTGGAGATGAGCCGCAATTTTGCCAACCGCTTCAACCATCGTTATGGTGAAGTGTTTCCTGAACCTTTTGCGTTCAACTTCGGGGAAGAACTGATCAAGGTGCCCAGCCTGGATGGGGCAGGGAAGATGAGTAAAAGTGAGAACCAGTATGCCACCCTCTACCTTTCCGACGATGATGAACTTATCCGTAAGAAAGTGATGAAGGCCAAAACCGATAGCGGACCTACCGAACCATTTTCGGTTAAGCCTGAATACATAGAGAATATCTTCAACCTGATGCGACTGGTTTCGGCAGCGGAAGTGCTCGCGAAGTTTGAGGCGGACTATGATAACTGCATCATTCGATATGGCGACATGAAGAAGCAACTGGCTGAGGATATGGTGGCATTCATCCGTCCGGTAAGGGAAAGGGCAGAGGCCATCCGTAATGACCATGCCTACCTGGAAAGGATCATGGAAATGGGTGCAGAAAAGGCAAGGGAAAGTGCCCGGAAGACCATGGACCTTGTACGCACTGCCATGGGACTCAAATACTATTAATTTTCAGGTAAAGGAAATTTTTTCGGCTCTACATTTTGTTTAATTTGTCAATCCTGCATTAGGCAGTGGATCATTTTATGGCTAAAGGAAAAAAAGCAAAGCATATAGCAATTGCAGGCAATATTGGTGCAGGTAAAACAACCCTCACTGAATTGCTCAGTAAACATTATAAATGGATCCCCCAGTTCGAGGATGTGGACCATAACCCTTACCTGAATGACTTCTATGAAGATATGCCCAGGTGGAGTTTTAACCTGCAGATCTATTTCCTGAACAGCCGCATCAACCAGATACTGGAAATTCATCGTGGTACCGAGACCGTTATACAGGACAGGACCATTTATGAGGATGCACACATCTTTGCCCCCAACCTGCATGAAATGGGTTTGATGAGCAAGCGGGACTATGACAATTATTTCCTCTTTTTCCAGACACTGAAGTCCATGATCCAGCCACCCGACCTGATGATCTACCTCCAGGCTTCTGTACCTACGCTGGTAGGGCAGATCCAGAAAAGGGGCAGGGAATATGAAGAGAATATCCGCCTCGACTACCTCAAGCGCCTTAACGATTATTACAACAAATGGATCGAAGGCTACAAGGAGGGATCCTTGCTGGTGATCGATGTTGACAAGAATAAATTCGCGGAGAACGATGAACACCTGGGTGAGATCATCACCAAGATCGATGCCCAGCTTTACGGACTATTCTGACGGTCTGTTTCCTTTTACCATCTCATTACAGGCAATGTCCCTCCCAACTGCAGGCATTGCCTTTTTTTTGGACAATATCCTATGGGGCAGTTATTGTTACTGATTGGGATAGTTCGAATACTGTTCCAGTTCCATCAATTCCTTTTCCATTTTCAGGTTCCATTCATCCTGTTTAATGGCATTCCGGGAAAAATTGGTCTCGCGGTCGTAGGTCCGCTGGAAGGCGTCCTGTTCCTGGTGGATGCGCTGGTAAATTGATTGGATATCCTTTTCCACATTCGATGGGTCATACTTATAGCCCATCAGTTCCTTATTGAGTTTCCGGGTAAAGATCTGGGTAATATCGAAGTGCCCCTGCTCATGGGTAAGGATGAGGTCACTCTTCACTTTTGTCCATGATTTCTCCGGATGGAACACGCATTTGAGCTGGTAGGTAAAGCTGGTCTTATCATACCCATAGGAAATGAGGATGGAAGTAGAGGTAAGTGCGGCATTGGGTGAACTCAGGTCGGGAATGCCCTTGAAATCCGACCAGTTCAATTTCCTCCTTTCCCGCCAGTCGATCGTTGCCTTGGGGTTGGGGTCCGGGTTGGGCAGGAAGGTGATAATGATGAGCAACAGCTGGATGATCATGCCTACAAATTACATTTCCTTTCCTTATCAGTAAAAATTCAGGGAGGGGCTAATTGCTAAGATTTATAAAAAAATTCCGCCCCAAAAATGGGGCGGACTGCAAGCAACGTTTGAGACCGAAAAAAAACTACCCGGGTTCTGTACGGGTAAACGATTATGGCTTTGGTGCAGCCGCGAGGATCTCAGCAGCTACGCCAGATGCATATTTTTCAAAATTTTTGATGAACTGTCCGGCAAGGTTGCGGGCAGCTTCATCATAAGCAGCAACATTTTCCCAGGTATTCCTAGGGTTCAGTAATTCTGCCGGAACATGGGGACAAGTGGTCGGCATTTGCATTCCAAATACCGGATGGGTTTCATAGGCCACATTGTCCAGCTCGCCATTAAGGGCAGCCGTGATCATGGCACGGGTAAAGCCAAGTTTCATCCTGTTCCCGGTTCCATAAGGACCGCCTGTCCAACCGGTATTCACCAGCCAAACCTTTACATTGTGCTTCCTCATTTTTTCACCCAGCATTTCGGCATATTTTCCGGGGTGGAGGGGAAGGAATGGTGCGCCAAAACAAGCGCTGAAGGTAGATTTGGGCTCGGTTATACCGGCTTCCGTACCGGCAACCTTTGCCGTGTAACCGGAAATGAACTGGTACATGGCCTGCTCTGGTGTCAGCCTGGAAATCGGCGGGAGTACACCATAAGCGTCGCAGGTCAGGAAGAAGATATTATTCGGGATATTCCCGATCGAAGGTTCCTGGGCATTGCTGATATAGTCAAGGGGATAGGACACCCTGGTGTTTTCGGTTATTGACCCATCATCAAAGTTGATGATATTGGAACCCTCATAGAAGGTAGTGTTCTCTACCAGCGCACCCGGACGGATGGCATTATAGATCTCGGGTTCCTTCTCCTCGGTCAGGTTGATGCACTTGGCATAGCATCCGCCTTCAAAGTTGAAAATATTGTTGTCCGTCCAGCCATGCTCATCGTCGCCGATCAGTTTGCGGTGGGGATCAGCGCTCAGCGTTGTTTTTCCTGTGCCACTGAGGCCGAAGAACAGCGCCGTATCTCCATTCTCACCCATGTTGGCAGAGCAGTGCATGCTCAGTACATTTTTCTGGTGGGGCAGGATGAAATTGAGGATGGTAAAGATGCCTTTCTTGGTCTCACCGGTATAACCTGTACCTGCGATCAGGATGGTCTTGTACTTGAATGATACAACCGCTGCATTGTGCTGGCGGGTTCCGCATTCCTTGGGATCCAGCCTGAGCCCGGGGGCCGATAGGATGGTCCATTCGGGTTCAAAGTTTTCCAGTTCAGCCTCTGTTGGCCTCAGGAACATATTATAGGAAAAGAGGTTGATCCAGGGCTTTTCATTCACGATGCGAATATTCAAACGGAAACGTTCATCCGCACAGGCATAGGCGTCCCTTACCCACAATTCATTGCGGCTGGTAAGGTAGTCGGTGATCTTATTCTTGATGGTAAAGAAATAGGACTCGTCGATCGGGATATTAAAATCATTCCAGTGAACCGAATGGGCAGTGATCTCGTCCTTTACGATGAATTTGTCTTTAGGGCTCCTGCCGGTAAACTCTCCTGTCCTGATGACCAGGGCGCCTGTATCGTTCAGCACACCTTCCCCAATGCGGAGGGTGTCTTGCACGAGCTCTTCAGGACTGAGTTGGTAATGAATGTTTTCCGCAGACTTTAAACCCAATTTCACCAGTTGGTTGGTAGGGATACTAATCGTAGGTACTGACATATAGTGCAATCGTTTGAGGGTACAAAACTAGGAGTTGAGGCCAAAGGCAGGTAGCAATGTGTACCGCTTACACTTTGAAAAAACATTAATATTATTTCAAAAACGATGAAAATAATTTCAATTCAGAGGGAATTGTTTGGATGGTATTTGCGCTAACAATTGTTAGGTTGGAGGATTCCGATTTTTTAGTTCCGGCCGTTTTTTCCCGATTTTTTATACTTGTTTGAACATTGTTTTTTTCTGGGCTGATTCAAAATGATGGTTAATTTTAGCCCCCTGAACTAAACTATTGTCGATGAAATATTTACCGCTGGACCCTAAGTTGTTTGTGGAGAACAGGAAGCGCTTCGTGAAGATGATGGAGAAGAATTCCATCGCCATTTTCAACAGTAATGATGAGTTGCCTTCCAATGGTGACGCCTTGTATAAATTCAAGCAAAATTCCGACCTCTACTGGCTAACCGGCATTGAGCAGGAAGACACCATGCTGATACTCTTCCCTGACAACCCGGATCCCAAATTCAGGGAGGTGCTAGTGCTGGTGAGGCCCAATGAACTGAAGGAAAAATGGGATGGGCACCGTTTGCGCAAGCATGAGGCTACTGCTATTTCCGGCATCAGTTCCATCGTATGGCTCGACTCCCTGGATGGCTTCCTTCAGCCCCTGATCCACCTTGCCGAAACCATTTATTTGAATACCAACGAAAATGACCGCAAGGCCAACCTCGTTCCGGTAAGGGATTATCGTTTTGCCGAAGAGATGCGCAGGCGCTATCCCCTGCATAACTATCGCCGTAGTGCCAGGATCATGAAAGAACTCAGGGCCATTAAAACCCCGATGGAAGTGGCCGTGATACAGGAAGCTATTAATATTACCGAAAAGACGTTCCGTAGGTTATTGGGCTTCATTCGCCCTGGGGTAATGGAATACGAGATAGAAGCGGAGATCATGCATGAATTCCTGCGTAACCGGGCTACCGGCCAGGCTTATGGAAGCATCATCGCCAGCGGTGACAGGGCAAGGACATTGCATTATGTTTCCAATAACCAGGAATGCATGGAAGGGGAACTGGTGCTCATGGATTTCGGAGCCGAGTACGGCGGCTATTGTGCGGACCTGACCCGTACGGTACCGGTAAGTGGTAAGTTTACCAAGCGGCAGAAGGAAGTGTATAATGCCTGCCTTCACCTGCACGACTATGCGAAAAGTTTGCTGAAGCCCGGCATTTCAATTCTGGCCTATACCGATAAAGTAGGGGAGGAAGCTACCCGCCAGTTCCTGAAACTGGGATTGCTGAAGAAGGAGGATGTGAAGAATGAGGATCCCGATAACAGGGCGTACCGAAAGTACCTTTACCATGGCATCAGCCATCACCTCGGTATCGATGTGCATGACCTGGGTACCCGTACTGAACCCATCAAAGCAGGAATGGTGTTTACTGTGGAGCCGGGAATCTACATTGAAGAAGAAAAGATGGGCATCAGGATCGAGAACAATGTCTGGATAACCCGTACAGGCAACAAAGACCTGATGGCAAATATCCCGATCAAGGCCGATGAGATTGAAAGGCTCATGAAAAAATAAATGACCGCTATCCTCCACCAGTACGGCAGGGGGATAGCTTCTTCCCTAATACCATTACTAACGCTTAGGCATAAACGCAGTATGAAGCAGATCCCCAACATTTTTACATTATTGAATCTTGTCTTTGGATTTTTGGCCATCATCGTCATTCTCCAGAACGGGATAGTCATTGCCAATGGCCCCGAAGGTGAATACCTGGTTGATATGCCGGAGCGGATCTGGCTGGCCTCCCTGTTCATTGGATTGGCGGCTGTTGTTGATTTCTTCGACGGATTTGTGGCACGGTTATTAAAAGCGACCAGCCCCCTGGGAAAGGAACTGGACTCCCTTGCAGATGTAGTTAGCTTTGGGGTTGCCCCTGGCCTGATCCTTTACCAGTTCCTCCGCCTCAGCTTTGCCAGGGAGGAGAATGGACTGGATGTATCAATGGCCTGGTTGCTGCCTGCAGTGCTGGTACCCTGTGCTGCGGCTTACCGGCTGGCAAAGTTCAATATCGATCCCGGACAGGAATATGGATTCAAGGGCGTGCCTACTCCGGCAGTAGGCCTTACAGTAGCATCTTTTCCCCTGATCTATTGGTTCTCCGGAAATGAGGCCATCGTCAACCTGCTCCTCAACAAGTGGGTGATCTACCTGGTGATCCTGTTGCTGAGCTACCTGATGGTAAGCAATATTCCCATCATGGCCCTGAAATTCAAGGATTTCACCCTTAAGAACAACCTGCCCAAGCTGTTGATTGCCGGGATAGCAGTGATTGCGGCAATTTTACTGAAATGGGCTGCGATGCCGGTAATCTTCCTTACCTACATTGTTGTATCTTTGGCGCTTAAAAATCGAAAAGAATGACTTTCTCTGTACAGGTAAAAGTAATGCCGCTGAAAGACCTGCTGGACCCCCAGGGTAAGGCTGTATTGGGCGGATTGGGTAACCTTGGGCTCTCTGCCATCCAGGATGTTCGCATCGGTAAGAATATTACGCTGCAGGTTGAAGCGGCTTCTGCTGAAGAAGCCAAATCCATTGCTGAGCAGGCCGCTAAAAAACTGTTGGCCAACCCTGTGATGGAGCAATTCGAGATCAGTGTAAACTAATTTTGTTTGTGTATCATAGAACAGGAAAACAGTAGTAGAGCTACTGTTTTCTTCGTTTTAGGGAAAAGTGGATTTGACCCTCCAACGGAAGGCGGATCAATACAAATTCCTTAACCCTGTTATCCAGGCATTTCCCAAGCCTGGACAATAGTGGGCCATCTGCTATGATACCCTTGCTTTTCCCATTCTCTAACCAACCGAGCAGTTAACATGCTTTATTTAGTTCCTTCCCCCATTGGCAACCTACAGGATATTACCCTGAGGGCCCTGGAGGTGCTGAAGCAGGTAGATGTGATCCTTGCAGAAGATACCCGGAACTCTGCACGCCTGCTGAACCATTACCAGATCCAGAAGCCTTTGACGCCATACCACCAGCACAATGAGCACAAGGTTTTGCAACACCTCGTTGACCAGTTGAAGCAGGGAAAAACGATGGCTGTGCTCACGGATGCAGGAACACCCGGGATATCAGACCCTGCATTCCTTCTTGTCAGGGAATGTATCCGTCAGGAAGTTAAGGTGGAATGCCTGCCCGGTGCCACCGCCTTTGTCCCGGCATTGGTGAACAGTGGGTTGCCCATCAACAGGTTTTGTTTTGAAGGCTTCCTGCCATTGAAGAAGGGCCGGCAGACCATGTTCAGGAAACTTGCCACGGAAGAAAGGACCATGGTCTTTTATGAGTCGCCCATGCGTTTGGTGAAAACACTAGAGGAGATGGCCCAGTATTTTGGTGGTGAAAGGTTATGCTGCGTAAGCAGGGAGTTGACCAAGATGTTCGAAGAGAACAAACGGGGAAGCCTGGCCGAAGTGGCTGCCTATTTCAAACAGAAAACCGTAAAAGGGGAGATCGTTATCGTGGTCCAGGGCACTGGAGAGTAGGATTTTATGATTTTCTTTTCATAGTGTATGGGATATTTGTAACAGTTAAAAAAGTCAGGATGAAAAGATTGGTATTCATGGTCATGGTCTTTGCAATTGCCATAATTGGCGGGGAAGCCCAGGCTCAGTTAAGGAAGATACCTGCTGAAGTAACGGATGCTTTCAAATACAAGTACCGCAATGCGGAGAGTGTGGAGTGGAAGGATAAACTCACCCATTATTTGGTTGCTTTCCAACTGAAAGGTGAGTCCTATGAAGCTACTTTCAAGAATGACGGCACCTGGGTATTGTCACAGAAAGTGATCGGTCGTGATGACCTTCCCAAATCTGTTGAGGAAGGGTTGGAGAAAAGCAAATATGCTGATTGGGAGGTTGAAGATGTGTACCAACTCATTTACCCGGATGACCGGAGCGAATACAGGCTTTTGGTGAAAAAATCGGACCTTAACAAACGCGACCTTGTTTTTGCTGAAAGTGGCCGCTTACTTAAGGATAAACTGACACTATAGAAAGTGAAAAATACAAAACCCGTTCATGACGGGTTTTTTTATGCCATTAAACAGGAAGGCCTTCCATCAAATTGCCCCTGCTGATATGCAGTTTTTCAGGAAATTTACCGATCATTGGAATAACGAACACTCATATGAAAAGTAAAAGTCTTTGGTTATCGGGATTCCTGGCCCTTGGCCTGGTTTCTGCCCAGGCGCAAACAGATCGATGGCAACAAAGGGTCAAGTATACCATGAATGTTGATGTGGATGTACAATCCAACAGGTTCAATGGTAAACAGGTACTGGAGTACACGAATAACTCCCCCGACACATTGCGCAAAGTATATTATCACCTCTATTGGAATGCTTTCCAGCCTAATAGCATGATGGATGCCCGAAGCAGGGAATTGGGAAAGATCATGAACAACAACCGCCCGGATTGGGATGGAAGGGTTAGGGATCGTATCCAAAACCTTAAGCCGGATGAAATTGGCTACCAGAAAGTGCTTTCCCTGAAGATGAATGGAGTGCCCCAGCAGTACAAGCTACATGAGACCATCCTGGAAGTGATGCTTTCAAAACCCATCCTGCCAAAGTCCAAGGTCGTTTTCGATATGAGCTTTGAAGCCCAGGTGCCGCTCCAGGTAAGGCGCTCAGGAAGGGATAACCCGAATACCGGTGTCCGCTATTCTATGGCCCAGTGGTATCCCAAGATGTGCGAATACGATTATGAAGGCTGGCATCCCACCCCATATGTGGCGCGTGAATTCTATGGCATCTGGGGCGATTTTGACGTGAAGATCAGCATCGACAGGAATTACATCCTTGGTGGGACCGGATACCTACAGAACCCCCAGCAGATCGGCTATGGTTATGAAGCCCCGGGAACAAAGGTCAACAGGCCGGCAGGCGAAAAGCTAACCTGGCATTTTGTTGCACCCAATGTCCACGATTTCATGTGGGCAGCAGATCCGGAATACAAGCATTTGGTAAGGAATATTCCCAACGGCCCAACCATTCATGTCCTGTATAACTACAAGGAGAATGATCCACAAAATGATGAACAGTGGAATAAGGTAGCTGATGCGGCCGTTCAGGTGCTTCCTTTCATTGAGAAGAACTTTGGTAAATACCCCTACAAGCAATATTCGTTTATCCATGGGGGGGATGGTGGTATGGAGTATCCTATGTCGACCTTACTCAGTGGCCCTAGCCTTGGAACTGCCTTCCATGAATGGATGCACACCTGGTACCAGATGTTGATGGGCACCAATGAAAGCCTGTATGCCTGGATGGATGAAGGTTTCACTTCCTATGGCGAGAGCCTGGTCATGCAGTATTACCTGGAGCAAAACAAAGGCGCTGTAGTGAAGCAAAGTGAAGTGGGCACAGGTCCAAGGAGGAGTAACCTTGAACCGTTAAGCCGCGAAAATCCCCATAAGGACAGCTATGATGGCTATTTCTACCTTGTGAAAAGTGGTAAGGAAGAGCCGATGAGTACCCATGCCGATCATTTTGAAACCAATTTTGCTTATAGCATTGCCTCTTATTCAAAAGGGGAAGTATTCCTGGAGCAATTGGGTTATATCCTCGGTGCCAAGGTTAGGGACAGGGTATTGCTCGATTACTACAACCAATGGAAGTTCAGGCATCCCAATGTGAATGATTTCATCAGGGTGGCTGAAAAGGCCAGTGGCATAAAACTGGACTGGTACCGTGAGTATTGGGTGAACACTACCAAGACCATTGATTATGGCATCGATAGTCTTTGGGAGCAGGGCGGCGAAACCAATATCAGGTTGAAACGGGTCGGTAAAGTACCCATGCCCATGGATGTGCTGATCACCTATAAGGACGGCAGCCAGGAGTTGCATTATGTGCCCATGTACCTGATGTTCGGCAGTAAACCCGAGGAGTTTGATATCCCCAGAAAAGTATATGAGCCTTGGAAATGGACCCATCCCCAATACCAGATCTCAACCAAGCGGAAATTGCAGGAAATCGTAAGGGTGGAAATTGACCCAACGGAAAGATTGGCTGATGTGAACCGGAAGGATAATGTCCTTGAGTTGAAGTGGTAAGCCTGGATTTTACCAAATAATGAAGCCGTTGCTATTGCAACGGCTTCATTATTTTATTAAAGCAGAAATTAGAATAAGGAGGGTGGAGTTGGCAGACTAAGGTTGTAATGATTAACAATATTTGTTGCATCCCAGATACTCTAAAAGTAAAACCTTTAGACCTTTCTAAATATACCACTTAGTGGTAATTTTCCTACAATTTCAGTAGGTTTTTAATGGTTTCTGGGTAGTTTACCTGCCAAAATATTTATTAACCGCCTCAACCCGGTTGTTTACATGCAACTTTTCATAGATATGATACACATGTTTCCTGACCGTTTCCTGGCTGATAAAGAGCTGTGCAGCAATTTCCTTGTAGAGCATGCCCTTGGAAAGCAGTTCAAGGATTTCATATTCCCTTGTGGATAAGGCATTCAGTTTATTGCCCTGTTGACCGTAAGAACTTTCTGTTGTCGTAGGTTTCTGCTGGAAGGCAGCAACTACTTTCCTGGCGATCTGGGTGCTCATGGGGGCGCCACCTTCGCTCAACTCCTTTATCGCTTCCAACAGTTTAACAGGGGATGTTTTTTTCAGGATGTAACCACTGGCGCCAGCGCTGAGGGCTTCGAAGATCTTTTCATCTTCTTCATAAACGGTACACATCATGAAGAGTATGTCGGGATTTTGCGGTTTTAGTCTTCTGACGCATTCAATGCCACTCATGGCACCCAGGTTAATATCCATAAGGACTACCTGGGGCTGCAGGACGGGTATTTTCTCCAGTGCTTCTTCAGCACTGGAAAAGCTGCCGATCAGTTTATATTCATCAGATAACTTAATGATCTCTTCCAGGGCCAGCCTGATATCGCTGGTGTCATCCACTATACATACGGTAATTGCCATTTGGCAAAGGTGCTATTTTATGAGTTGGTTTACAATACCACTTTGAGGTAGTGGAAACCCTTATTTATGCACATACAGCAGGTATTTCTCTTTGAAGGATTCCTCAGGAAACAGCTCGTATACCTCCATTATTTTGGGTTTTACGCCGCTTTCGGAAATCTCATTGGCGAGGTCACCGCCTTTGAGGCAGATCAGGCCTGAAGCGGGATATTCTTCAGTAGAGGGGCGTTTATTGAGTATGGGTTTACTCCACTTCCAGAGGTCTTTTAGCGGAGCAACCGCCCTTGATACAGCATAATCGAATTTCCGGTCCTTGATGTCTTCTACCCTGGTGTGACGGGTCTGGACATTGGTCAAGCCAATGGCAGCAGCCACTTCCTGGACTACCCGTAGCTTTTTATTAATGCTATCTGCCAGCAGGAATTCCACTTCAGGAAAGAATATCGCCAGTGGGATACCGGGAAAGCCCCCGCCTGTACCAATATCCACGATGTTCGAGCCCGGCTCAAATGAAAATGCAGCGGCAATGCTTAATGAGTGTAATACATGCCTTTCATAAAGGCTGTCGATATCCTTGCGTGAAATGACGTTGATCTTGCTGTTCCAATCCTTGTATAATTCTTCCAGGGCACTGAATTGCTCCAGTTGCTTAGGGGTGAAGTCAGAGAAATACTTCAGGATCAAAGCCAGGTTTGCTGGGGTTTTTTCCATAATGCAGGTGCAAAGATGCAATAATAAAAGAACATCCAGATGTCGAGCAGCCACCACCAGGCCCAGAGGTCCTTCTCCTGTAACCTCGCCATGCACTTGTACAGGATGAATGCCTGGCTCAGGAACCTGACCCCGAATACAGCCAGGGTCAATTGCCAGTTAAAGGTTACCAGGCTCAGGATAAACAATGGATAGAACAGGAATTGGGAAAGGGAATAGGCACCCAACAGGAACCTTATGCCCGGCTTATAGTACTTGCCTGTACTGTAATGACGGTTTTTTTGCCTGTACCAGTCGCCGAATTTCTTTTTCGCTTCCGAAAGGGTGAAGGCTTCCGGGTCAATGACGATGGCTGTATTGTTCTTGTTGGCCACTTTATGGATGAACAGGTCATCGTCACCACCCGGAATATGGTTGATGGAAGAAAATCCTTTGTTGCGCAGGAAGAGTTCCCTTTTGTAAGACAGGTTCCTGCCCACACCCATATAGGGAATACCGGCAATGGCAAAGGAAAGGTATTGCAGGGCGGTATGGAAGGTTTCAAACCTGATCAGTTTATTTAGCAATCCAGGTCTTTTGGCATAAGCCCCATAGCCCAGCACCACTTCAGTCCCCGGATGGTAGGCGTCCTGCATTTTATACATCCAATGTTCGGTAGCCGGCACGCAGTCTGCATCTGTGAGCAAAAGGATCTCGTGGTGGGCCTCCCTGATGCCTATGGAAAGGGGGTACTTTTTTCCCGGTATTCCTTTGGCTTCCTGTTCAAGGTTAACAATGACCAGGTTCTTGAAGGTTTTCTTGAACTCTTCCAGTAGGTAACGGGTATCATCCTGGCTGTTGTGGTTCACCACGATCAGCTCATGGGTGCTAGGATATTGCTGGAACAATACACCCGGCAGGTTCTTGACCAGGTTACCGGCTTCGTCACGGGCACAGATCACCACTGAAACCGGGTGGGTTTGGGAGGTTGATTTTTCTTTGGGTTTGAAAAAGGCGAGGCGGCTAAAAAAGCCCCAATAGTAAATAAGCTGGATAAAGGTTACTGAACAGAAGGCCACAAAGGCGATCATCCACCAGTTCAAATTAAGCTGCTGTAAATCCATAAACATCTACGGGTCAATAAGGGTTTATACTGGCCAAGCGCGAAAATATAGCAGAGCAGGCTTTTTCGGGCGGAAATGTTTCTACACTTGTTAATAAGTCACCATCTTTAAGGGGATTCCTCCGGGTGGTGCAAGGGGATAATCCTGCAACAGGCCGCTTGGTCGGGTCCTTTATGAAGGCTGCCAACTTCCCACTTCTCCGTATCTTGCACCCCATTTGTCTGAATATGGCAGCACTCGAATTCACATTACAGGGAACTGACCCGAATAGTAAGGCACGTTATGGACTTATCAAGACCGACCACGGAGAGATAGAGACCCCTATTTTCATGCCTGTTGGAACCGCAGGAAGTGTTAAGGCAGTGTCGCAGCAACAACTCAAGGAGGAGGTCAAGGCCCAGATCATCCTGGGGAATACTTATCACCTTTACCTGAGGCCAGGCCTTGATGTACTGGAAGCTGCAGGAGGACTTCATCGTTTCAATGGCTGGGACATGCCGATCCTTACCGATAGCGGCGGTTACCAGGTGTTTTCGCTTGCAGGTAACCGTAAGCTTACCGAGGAAGGCGCCATTTTCCAATCCCATATCGACGGTTCCAGGCATCTGTTCTCACCCGAACGGGTGATGGATATCCAGCGTATCATAGGGGCTGATATCATCATGGCCTTTGATGAGTGCCCGCCCTATCCCAGTGACTACACCTATGCCAAAAAATCGATGGAACTTACCCATCGCTGGCTCGACAGGTGTATCGGCCGGCTGGCTGAGACGCCCGATAAATATGGCTATACCCAGAACCTTTTCCCGATCGTACAGGGCAGTACCTATACCGATCTGAGGAAGGCCTCTTGTGAATATATCGCTTCAAAGGGTGCAGTGGGAAATGCCATTGGTGGATTGAGTGTAGGGGAGCCGGAAGAGATCATGTATGAACTGACTGCCCTTTGCTGCGAACACCTACCGGTTGACAAGCCCAGGTACCTGATGGGGGTGGGAACGCCCTGGAATATCCTGGAGAATATCTCACTGGGAGTAGATATGTTCGATTGTGTGATGCCTACCCGCAATGGCCGTAATGCCATGCTGTTCACCAGCAAGGGGGTGATCAATATCGATAACAAGAAATGGGAAAAAGACTTCTCACCCATCGAAGATGGCATAGATTGCCATTTCAGCCAATACTATTCGAAAGCCTACCTGCGCCACCTGGTCAAGGCAAAGGAAATATTGGGCCTCACCATTGCCAGTGTGCATAACCTGGCCTTCTACCTTTGGCTGGTGAAGGAAGCGCGCAAGCATATTCAGGCTGGTGATTTCAATGCATGGAAGCAGGAAATGATCCCGGTCCTGAAAACCAAGCTCTAGGATGTTCACTTTCCACTGATGGGAACCGATATCCCTACTGCCGGGTAACTGCGCGGGAGGGAGGGATGGTGAAGGAGCATATTTTCGTACCTGAGCAGGATCTCTGCCCTGCCTTTATTCTTGGCAGCACTAATGAATAGCGGGATGCTGGCGATAGTACAGCCGAAGCCGATCAGCGCGATCGTTTCTGCAGAAGTATTTTCTTCAAAAAGGTCATCGCTATAGGAAGCTGCTCCACCGATCCAACCGGCCATGCCAGCTCCAAAAAGTATCCAGGCAGCAAGTTTCTGGTTCCTGCTTTTTTTAAGGTATTGCAAGCCGAGTTCCTTGTCGCTGATCCTCCTGGAAGTGTCGGGGATTTGCTGTGCCATGGCTGCCTGGAAGAGAAGTACCAGGACTAGCACCAGGCTGATCTGCTTTTTCATAACGGATGGCTTTAAGGGTTATAGAATAAATTTACCCAAATTCCCTGATTAGGCCAATACCATTCGGTTACTCGCGGTCGGCCTTTTCTTCCCATTTCCTTAACCAAAATTCAACTACTTTTGACCGCTGCAAAATGCCCACAGCCTGATGAAGATCCTGGATTGGTACATATTCAAAAGATTCCTGGTGACCTTTCTTTTCGCTATCCTTACCATAACGGTCATTGCCGTGGTGATCGATACCAGTGAAAAGACGGATGACTTTGTAAAATCGGGCTTGTCCTTTACCGGCATTGTCACCAAGTATTATTTCGGGTTTGTGCCCTTCATTATTTCCATGATCTTCCCACTGATCGTGTTTATTGCGGTCATTTTCTTTACTTCCAAATTAGCGGGCAGGTCAGAGACGGTAGCTATTTTGGCTGCCGGCATTCCTTACAACCGCATGCTGAAGCCTTACCTGATGGCCGCAGGCCTGCTCGCTGTGGTACTTTTGCTCGGTAATACCTATGTGATCCCCAGGGCCAATGAGATCCACAGCACTTTCAAGGCTACCTATATAGACCGTAACAGTTCTTATTATTCCGGCCAGGGCGGAAGCAGGGATTTTTATTTCAGGGCCGACTCCAACACATTTGTCGGGATGAAATATTATGATACGGTCAATAAGGCGGCCAGTGGCTTCTTCCTGGAAAAGGTAAGGGGAAACCAGGTGTTCTATAACCTTCGTACAGATTATATCCGCTGGGATACCGCAACAAAGAAATGGCGGGCAGAGAATGTAGTGGAGCGGAAGATTGATGGCCTCAGTGAAACAGTGAGCAAGCATCCATTCATGAACCTGGAGTTGAATATGTTGCCCAGTGAATTGAGAAGGGATGAATACATGAAGGATAAACTGTCCACCCCGGAGCTCATCAGGTTCATCAGGAGGGAAGAACAAAGGGGGACAGAAGGACTCAATACCTATAAAGTGGAGATCTACAGGAGATTTGCCACACCTGTGTCGGTGATCATCCTTACCATCATGGGGGTAGCAGTTGCTGCACGTAAAACCAGGGGTGGGAGCGGATTGCACCTGGCATTTGGGATTGTGATGGCAGCCCTGTTCGTTGTGATGGATAAATTTTCTACGGTTTTTTCTACTAAGGGAAGCTTTCCTCCCTTGCTGGCCGCATGGCTTCCCAACATCATTTTTGGCCTGGTTACCTACAGGTTGTATAAGAATGCCCCTAAATAAGTTTTTTATCACATTTTAATCGCTTTTCAGCAGAACACTAGGCAAATATTATTTGTTGTACCACGCGTAATAGCTAATTTTATCGGTTAAAGCTGTCCGATAAATCAAGCACCACATATATAAATATTGTTTGTCATGGGAGCGTACAAAGAAAAATTTAAGGCGAAAGCAGATGCGGCGGCAGCCGAGATCAAGGAATTATTGAAAGAACATGGTAATAAAAAGATCGGTGAAGTTACCCTTTCCCAGGTTTACCAGGGTATGCGTGGTATGACCGGTCTGGTGACTGAAACTTCATTGCTCGATGCCCACGAAGGGATCAGGTTCCGTGGTTATTCCATTCCCGAATTGCAGCAAAAACTTCCTAAGGCCAAAGGTGGTAGCGAGCCACTTCCGGAAGGCCTTTTCTTCCTGATGTTATATGGTGAACTGCCAACAGAAGAGGATGTGAACGAGGTTACTGCCAAATGGCAGCGCAGGTCCCATGTACCCACACATGTATTCAATACCATTGATGCGCTTCCGCTGAATACCCATCCCATGACCATGTTCGTTACTGGTGTGATGGCCTTGCAAACAGAAAGCAATTTTGCCAAGGAATATGCGAAAGGCCTTAACAAGAAGGATTATTGGGAGCATGTATTTGATGATGCAATGGACCTTATCGCGCGCCTTCCCAGGATCGCGGCCTATATCTATCGCAGGAAGTACAGGAATAACGAGCATATACAACCGAATGGATTGCTCGACTGGGCAGGTAATTTCGCCCATATGCTCGGCTATGAGGATGAAGGATTCAAGGAACTGATGCGTTTGTACATGACCATCCATGCCGACCATGAAGGTGGTAACGTTTCTGCCCATACTACCCACCTGGTAGGTTCCGCACTCAGCGATCCCTACCTCAGCTTTGCAGCCGGTATGAATGGTCTTGCAGGTCCCCTGCACGGTCTTGCCAACCAGGAAGTGATCAAGTGGATCTTCGAAATGCAGGAATCCCTTGGTACTGACTCCCCGTCAAAGGAACAAATTGCCCAATACGTGAAGGATACCCTTGCGGCAGGAAAGGTAGTGCCGGGTTATGGCCATGCCGTGCTGCGCAAGACCGATCCCCGCTTTACGGCGCAAATGGAGTTTGGCAAGAAGCATATGCCGGATGACAACCTTTGCAATACCGTATGGAATATCTATGATACCGTTCCGCCGATCCTGCAGAGCCTTGGCAAGATCAAGAACCCCTGGCCGAATGTGGATGCCCATAGTGGTGCTTTGCTCGTGCATTATGGTATGACCGAGTATGAATTCTATACCGTGTTGTTTGCCGTGAGCCGCGCATTGGGTGTAATGGCAAGCCTGATCTGGGACCGGGCACTGGGATTCCCCATCGAAAGGCCAAAATCTGTAACCACCGAGTTAGTGAAGAAATGGCTCAAGGGCGAGGATGAGATATGGGGAGAATAAAGTGAACTTTTCGATTATATGGTAAGCGGTCCTTAGGGGCCGCTTTTTTGTTGGTTCAACCATGCAAATGAAAGGGGTATGGCTTCTTAAGGATGATCTGGCCAGGTCCCGTTTGCTTATTGCAGCCTTATTTCCTTAGCGCTTTCCTGTCATTTCAAGACATGTTATTACCAGTTCATTCAACTGAGATTCCTTCTGTACGCCCACCTAAAGGAAATTTGATCTGGGAAAAAGGAAGCCCTTTTCCCGGATCATAAACCTTATAACATGAAGAAATTTTTTTTAGGAGCTGTCCTCCTGACAGTTAGCTGTTTTAATTCCTTGGCTCAGCAGGATGCGACAAATGCCGGGGAACCAGTAATCAACACTTTTTCAAAGTTTGATTTTATTCCTGGTGAAAAGATTGTATACTTCAATAATTTCTCTTCAGATCTGATGGGTGAATTGCCCGCAGGTTGGAATACAGATGGTTCAGGGGAAGTCGTGTCAATTGAAGGCTTCAACGGAAAATGGATAAAATTGATGCAGAACGCCAATTTTATCACCGATAACGCGAAACCGTTTGGGACCGATTTCACCATTGAATTTGATTTGCTTCTAAACTTCAACTACCAGGATGCAATGTTCCCACCTGTATCCTTTGGTTTCCTTTCGTCGGGAAGTGTTACCCCAAATGAAAATAGAGTTTTACAAAATTTATTTCAGTATGCACTACTGGGGGTAGATTTAAATGTAGGCATTGAGCAGAACTCTATTTCCAAACTGGTCAGTTATCATGGTGGTGAAGAATACTTCAATTCAGGCGAAAAACCATTCAAGAAATTGGAGAACCTGATAAAAAAGGCAATACATATCAGCATCCAGGTGCAAAAGGAGCGATGCAGGGTATGGATCAATGAAGATAAATTATTTGATATACCCAAAGCGGTTCCAATGGGTGCAAGCATTAACCAATTGTTTTTCCGCGTTGCTGAAAGTAGCTATACAAATGACCAGGTAGGGGTCTTGGTTTCCAACCTTAAAGTAGCCAATGGAATACCCGATATCAGGAAAAAGCTGGTTACTGAGGGTAGGTTTTCTACCACAGGTATTCTATTCGATGTGAATGATGACCAGATCAGGCCAGAGTCATATGGCGCACTTAAGGAGATCGCAGCAGCTATTGTATCAGCACAAGGTATCAAGGTAAAGGTAATTGGCCATACCGATAGTGATGGGGATGACAAAAAGAACCTTGAATTGTCTGGTCGCAGGGCTGAATCGGTAAAGTCATTTCTTGTTAAGCACTTTGGCATTGATCCTGCACAACTTTCTACCGAGGGGAAGGGTGAAACTTTGCCCGTTGCGGATAATCAAACCAGGGAAGGAAAGGCCCAGAACAGAAGGGTGGAATTGGTTAGATTAAAATAGTTCCGGGATCGACCAGCCATTTACCATTTGGGAAGGACGAGTAAACATTCAGGTCATGAGGCAATTGTTATCGGAATAATATCCACCCGGGACATTTCCTATTCAGGGGAGAAAAATAAAAAAGCCCACATTAGTGGGCTCTTTTTGTGGAGAATACCGGAGTCGAACCGGTGACCTCTTGCATGCCATGCAAGCGCTCTAGCCAGCTGAGCTAATTCCCCGTTTTGGGAGTGCAAATATAGAAGTCGGAATGATTCCTGCAAAATAAAAACCTGCCAATTTTTGACAGGTTTTTATCGGGCTATTATTTTTTGATCAACTCTGCGTTGATATGGATCTTCACTTCATCAGAAACTACAATACCACCCGCCTCAGTTACTGCACTCCAATGCAGGCCATATTCCTGGCGGTTGATCTTACCATTGATCTCAAAACCAGCTACTGTATTGCCATAGAAATCTACTTGGGTGCCACCGAACTCTACGTTTAAGGTAACCGGCTTTGTTGTACCCCTGATGGTCAGGTCCCCGGTCAAAACATAATCACTGCCTCCCTTATGGGCAATAGCTGTAGAAGTGAAGGTCAGGGTAGGGTGGTTTTCAGCATCAAAGAAATCTGCTGATTTCAGGTGGCCATCCCTTTGGTCGTTACCGGTGGAAAGGCTCTCAACCTGTGCGGAGAAGCTGATCCTGGCATCAGTGAAGTCGTCCTTTGCTGATTCCAGGCTGCCTTCGAATGAACTGAATTTTCCGGTTACAGTTGAAATAACAAGGTGCTTTACTTTAAAGCTCACCTCTGAGTGCGATGGGTCAATAATCCAGGTTGCCATAATGTGTAGTTTTATGTAAAATTAATGTTTAAACTTCAAATGACAAAATTTTTTTATTCTTTGACAGGGGGAAGGGAATAGGTAATCAAAAAGGGTCCGGATTTTTTCCTGGCAGCAACGAAAGAAGGGTATGAAACCAGCATATGCGCATTATTTGTAAGAATTTCCGGTAATCGTGTAAGCATTGTCCCAAGGTAACCGGATAGTTTTGCGCGAACCTGGCGCTGCCTTATTGGTTATTGAATTGCGCATTTTCAAGACAGCATATTATGACAAAGCAGATATGGAAAGCATTATCCCTTTTACAGGAGACCGGTGATTCGATTACCATCAAGTTTGATACGATGGGTAGTCCATTTGATTATCAACCTGGCCAATATATTGACCTGGGTTTCGAGTGGAAAGGTGAATTGCTCAGGAGGTCCTATTCCCTGAGTTCTGTTCCAGGACTGGATGAGAACCCGGCCATCACAGTGAAAAGGGTGGAAGGGGGCCTTGTGAGTAGTATCCTTACCGGCCAACCGGATTCAATCAAAGAGTGGATGATAGAAGGGCCATTTGGACAATTTACGCCAGGAAGCAGCTCCAAACCAGCCAAGCATTATGTTCTGCTGGCGGGCGGGAGTGGTATCACTCCTTTATATGCCATTGCCAAATACCTTTTACATTTTTCAGACGCTACCATAACGCTTGTCTACGCCAGCAGGAATTGGGAGTCGACCATTTTTGGCCAGGAATTATTGTACTTGTCACAATCGTTCTCTCATCGGCTTAAACTGTTGTTTGCCCTTTCCGCAGAAAAGGACGAAGGGCTATTGCCACCACAAGCCCTCTTTAAAGGCCGCTTAACCAGGCTGGCCTTAAAAAAAATCCTTCGCCCCGTTTTGCAGGAGAATGCCGATGGGTCGTCAGAGATCTTCATATGCGGTCCACAGGGTCTAAACGAAATGGGGATCGAAGTGATGAAGGAACTGGGAGTTGATGAGTCAGGGATCCATCTGGAATGGTTCAATCCTGTATCAATTGATCCAGAAGAAGGGGAACTGGAAGACCAGCAGGTACTCATTCATTTTTATGAACAGACCAACCTGCTGGATGTGAAGGCGGGTCAGTCCATTTTGGCTGCCGCTCTTGGCGACAGGATACCCGTTAGCTATAGTTGCCAGACAGGGACCTGTGGACGCTGCGCAGCGAAGTTGGTTTCGGGCAAAGTAAAAATGGCTGCAAATTATGCCCTGAACAAGGATGACCTCAATGCAGGTTTGGTCCTGCTCTGCCAGGCTTATCCCGGGGACGACCAGGTTACGGTTTCTGTTAATGGGGTGGAAGCCTGACCAAACAGTTCAGGCATATACTATGGATCTTCACCCAATTTCATTTGTGCAAAAGGGGGAATTCTGTATATATTGCTTGCTATGAGTCGTCTCTTATTAGTAGCCCTGACACTACTCCTCAATGGAGTAACCGGCCGATCATACGCACAGGCTCAGCCTGAGGAAGTCTGTTATAATCCCAATGCCATTAAGGATACCACCAAGAAAAGTATTAAATCCATGGCCATTGGGGTGGTGGGAACGGATTCCATCACTATTGCCTACCATTCCCCTGGTGTAAGGAAAAGGGTCATCTGGGGTGGACTGGTACCTTTAGATGAAGTATGGGTAACCGGTGCACATAATGCCACTGCTATCACCTTTCATAAGCCATTGTTGATCGGGGGTATAACCATCGCACCCGGTAAGTACGCCATCTTTACCATCCCGGGACAGGATAAGTGGATCTTTATCCTCAATAAGAACTGGAACCAGCACCTTGCCTCTGAATATGACCAGAAGGATGACCTTGTCAGGCTAGAGGTAAAGCCTGTTCCCCATGAACACACTGAGCGGTTGCAATACCTGGTAGAGCCGGTTAAGGGTAACGATGGCCAGATCGTTTTCCTTTGGGAAAAGCTTAAATGGGTGGTTCCCTTCTCTTCAAAGTAAACGATTCGGGAAGATGGCTAAATCAAAGCATTATTATATCCGAAAGGCTCATCGTTACCTGGGGGTAATATTGGGTATTCAGTTCCTCTTATGGACCATAGGTGGTCTTTACTTCAGTTGGAGTGATATGGACCAGGTTCATGGTGACCACCAGAAAAAGGAAGTTCCATTACTGCCTTCTTCCATTACACTGGTTTCCCCTTCAGTAGTATTGGATAATATCAATATGGTCCACAGGATCGATTCAATTGTTTCCATACAATTGATCGATGTGTTGGGCAAGCCTTATTACCAGGTTCGTTGTATCTCCGCCATTGGACAGAATAAGCAGACTGGCCATCATGCAGGTGCTATGAACCATCTTGCTGATGCGGTTACCGGGGCAATCAGGGGTCCCTTATCAAAGAACGAAGCCATCGCACTTGCACAGTCAAGGTTTGATGGGAAACCGGAAGTTGAATCCGTGCAAAGATTGACCACGGTGGGTAAACATCATGAATACAGGGAAGGACCGCTTCCTGCCTATGCTGTCAGGTTCAGGCATCCTTCCCGTACCACTGTTTATGTGGCAGCCGAGTTGGGTACGGTGCAGAAGTTCAGGAATAAGGAATGGAGGATTTTTGATTTCCTCTGGATGCTGCATACCATGGACTATGAGGGCAGGGACAATATTGGGAATTGGTTACTGCGGATCTTTTCCATTTTTGGGTTAATAACAGTCTTCAGTGGATTTGTCCTTTACTTTATCAGCAGCAGGAGGTTCAAGAGAAGGAGCACGCTGAAGTAAGATCTTTTCAGTGTCCCTTCCCCGGAACCCAAGCCTTTATTTACCAGGCTGGTTAAGGTAGCGTATGGCATATTCCAGCACTTCATCTTTGCCTGCCAGTAAACCTTTTCGGGTATAGCCGACCGTTATATCGGGTTTGATCCCATAACCAACAAACTCAGTTCCGTCAGGTAATACATCCCTTTTGGTACATACAAATCCCAGGCCACCTCCCGGAAGGTTATAACCTAGTGGTTGCCCCGTGCTCCCACCTGTGGGCAGGCCAATAGCGATCCCTCTTTTCAGACTCCTGAATGCGGCCGTAAAATCCTCAGCGGCAGAATAGGTGGCCGCATCAGTGAGGACTAACACCTGTCCTGTAAAAAGCTTTTTTCTGTAAGGTTTCCAGTCGTACCTGCTGATCTGGATATTCACCGGTATATCACCCCAGGCCCTCCTTGTTGCGTTGTAATTCCTCATCACCTGCATTTCTTGCAGGAAGGGCTCGGCGGTCAGGTAGCCCAGGATCTCATACCCATTGGAACTGTTACCGCCACCATTAGACCTGATATCGATGACCAGGGCCCTGCAGGTTTTTACCTGGTTGAAAATGCTGTCGAATTGTCCGACTATGGCAGGGTTGTCGAAACTGTTCAGTTTTACCCACCCAATATCTCCCGGCAATTTTTGGAATTCAAGTAGTTTACCCTCCTTAAACCGGGACCTGTTGAACTTGTATTCCATAAGGTTCCCTTTTTCATCTGAGAAGGTAAGGCTGACGACACTATTCTTTCTTCCTTTCAGCAGTTCATAGGAATAGATCCTGGAAATGCTGTCCTGGGTCGTTGAAAAATGAAGGTAAGGACTGATATTTTCCCTGATGTATTGTTGAATGGGAATGCCGTCGATCATTTCCAGAGCCCATCCGATCTTCGGGCCTTTTGGTTGATAGGGGAGATCAGACCATGATAGCACAGCTTTTTGATCGATCCATTTGAATCGCATGGGAACCCCATGGTTGTTTTCAATGAAGTAGGCCAGTGGCTCAATTACCCTTGAATGTCCGTCCCTCAGTAACTGGTTGAACTGCTTCAATACCTTGTAATAATCAAGAATGGACTTTGTTGACAATACTTTGGGTATAAATGCCTGGTAGGCACTATCCCAATTAAGGTAGGGGATGAGGTCAAAATTGGCAAACCCATATTTGGCTTCTGCCCAAACCTTGCTCAGGCCTGCAATTTTTTCTTCTGTACCCAGGTCATTGATCCGGGTAGTCGTATCTATTACCATTGCGGGGAACCTTGACTTATAGAACCTGACATAGGCAGAAGAATCAAATACAGGTTGCCCCAGGACTGGGCTTAGGAAAAGACCGAGTAAAACAGCAATCATTATTTTTTTCATGCCTATGTTTTTATTGAGTAATAGGTTGTTTGATATTTTGTGACTGATTTCTTATTAAGAGCAGGAAGAGAAGCAGGATTGCTTCTAATATGACAAGGATATGGAAACCAGAAAATGATGTATTGATTTCCCTGGTCTGGATAATGTTATTAGTAACCTGGTAAATGATATTGAGGCCCCAATGAATCCCAAATGAGAACCAGATTGTTCTTTTCTGTACCAATGTAGTACCGAAGATCAACCCTATCAGGATAAGATGTGTCCAAACCAGCCATCCATCATTGTATCTGTAAATATGATTGAGGGAATACAACAATGTTGTGAGGAATATTAGTGCAGAGGGGGTGATCTGCTTTTGGAATCGGTCATACCAGATAACCCTCGTAAGTATATCCTCACTTAATGAGGTAAGCAATACGCCAAAGGAGAGCATTATGAAGGAACGGGTAAATGGCAGGAATGAAGGGTAGGTTTCAATTGCTATCAAATGGCTTCCTAAGGCAATAGTAAAGGCTGCTGATGCGCAACCAATACCGATAAATAATCCTGAAAGTACTTCCCTGGGAGCCGAAGCTTTCCAATTCAATGCCGAATGGGGGAGTATTCCTGACTGCCATTTTTTGTAGCTAAAACTCGTGAGGAAAAATATACACATCCAGAAAAAGAATTCCAGATTATCCTTTTTGAAAAGTATAGCTCCTTCAGCCAAATGGTAACAGCTGAACAAAACCAGCAGGTAAATAGTGAAGCGTGCCTTTTGCCATGTACTCATGTTATTCAGATTGCACCCCAAATTGAAGAATTAGTATTGTGCTGCCGAAAAATGAATCGATAGGGTAAGGATAATTCCCCCTGAGTGCCTGAATTGTTCAGCTGAATGCGGGTACCCCCTGATCATTTACCCAACCATTCCTTGAATTCAACCACTTTATCCAGACTGACGAACACCTCTTCTTTCATGGGGGGATCGAGGTCAAGCCGGATCCTTCCCTTGGGGTAGACATGTATATTACTGATACCGGGAAGACTGACGAACATTTGCCGGTTGATACGATAGAACACTGAAGGATCTATGAGTCCGGTCAATTTATCCAGGCTGTAGTCAATCGGGAACCGCTGGTTATCTGTCGTTACCAGGAAAGTAACTTTATCTGCACTATAGAAATACCGGATGGATGAGGTTTCAATTGTCTTTAGCCGCGATCCTATAGCTACCATAAACCTGGACTTATATTCAGTTCCCGGTTTTTGAAGGCTTTGTAAAAGTTGGTCGAATCCATTATTCTCCTTCCTTCCATGTAACTTCCTGAATTTCTCAAGGGCTTGAGCCAATTCTTCCTGGTTGATGGGTTTCATGAGGTAATCAATGCTGTTGACCTTAAATGCCTTGATCATATATTCATCATAAGCGGTGGTAAAGATCACGGGCAGGTCAAGGTTGATCTGCTCAAATATGCTGAAACACTGGCCGTCCTCAAGGTGAATGTCCATCAGAACCAGGTCAGGATCCACATTGTTCTTGAACCAGGCAACGGCTTCCCCAACAGAAGGCAGTATACATAAAACCTCTATTGACGGATCACATTTCTTCAGTAAAATTTCCAGTCTTTGGGCCGTGAGTTGCTCGTCTTCTATGATCACTACTTTCATATGATTTTGTTTCTTGTTAAGGGAACAGTTACTTTAAAAATATTGTTTGTTGTTTCTATAGTCAATGGTTGTGAATTGCTAAAGGCTATCCGCTTCCTTATATTATCCAGCCCAATCCCTGTTGACGGTTCATGTTGCTCCCGGGCATTTATTGAATTGCTCACTTCTATCCTGTCCTGGTTAAGGGATAGATGGATATCCAATGGTTTCGCTACAGACATCCGATTGTGCTTTACCGCATTCTCGATCAGTAATTGCAAGGTAAGGGGCGGGATCAACCAATTTTCGGTTTTGGCTTTCGGGTCAATATGAAGGGAAATTTTATCCTGGAACCTTATCTGAAGGAGGAAGAAATAGTTTTCAAGGAAGTCTGTTTCCTTTTTTAGGGTCACAAGGTCAGTCTCTTTCTGGTCTAATATATACCTGTACGCCTTGGACAGCTGGACGATGAACTTTTCAGAGAGATCAGGATCAGTATGGACCAATGAGGTAAGCACACTTAAACTGTTGAACAAAAAGTGAGGGTTAACCTGGCTTTTAAGGGCTTGTAACCTTACCTGTGCATAGTCTTTTTGAAATTGTTCGGTTTCCAATGTTTGAACCAGTATGGATTGGTAAAGTGTAAGGGAGGTGATCATGGCATAGATGAACAGGGTTCCAATCAGGTTTACGGTAATGTAAAGCCTGAAAGGGGCTGTTTGCAGCAATTCCTGTGGCGATGAGGTTACCTGTCTTGTGCTGTTATAGAAAGTGTACAGTAAGAAAAAGCTGAAGACCAATGTTATCAGTAATGATAACGGATATTTAATCCAGTTTGCCCCTGTGGAAGAAAAGAGTATGCCTGTTCCACGGATACAATAGAAAGTGAAAATAGTGGTGATGGTCTCTATGGCGGCTGTAATGATGATATCGGATAACAGGCTGAGAAATGAGGTTTCCCTGTTGATATAGGCAAATATCGATGGGAAAATTACACTGTTGACCCACATCAGGATGAGGGTTAACCTGAGAATGGGTAAAGTCTGGTCGCTGTATTTTTTGCTATCTGCCATCATTTGATCAAGAGGGGAATACTGATGATTTCCTTTTGTTCCATTTCAATTACCGAGATGTTAATTGGTTTTCCCAGGTCCCTGTATCTGTTACACAATAGGTCAAATTGGTCATCTGCTGCAGGAACAGAATTGGTCTTCTTCTGCAATGAATAGATGACCAATATTTTTTCACCGGTTAAATTCAATAGGATATGCAAAGGGCTTGCAGCAGACATGCTGCTGGTTGCAATGATGTGTTCAAGGATGATGAGGAAGGTATTTGGGATAATGTAGGCATTTCCACTTTCCCCTTTTAGGGCATTGGTGATATCGATTTTCTTTCCATATCGTTCCTGTACGATATACATGAAATTCCGGAGAAACTGAATTTCTTCTTCGAGTGATACCGCTGTTTTTTCGCGCTGGTCCAGCAGGTAGCGATAGGTCCTCGATAATTTTTCAATGAAAATTTCTGCCTTGCCCGCATCATAATGAACAAGTGATGATAGGATACTCAGGCTATTAAAAAGGAAATGCGGATTGAGCTGGTTCTTTAGTGCCTCATATTGTGACTCAGCAATTTCCTTTTGCCATTGAACAACCTCCAATTGCTTTTGCCTATGGATAGTGAAGATCCGGAAAGCTGTAAAAATTCCATAAGTAAATACGACCAGCGTTTGGGATACAACGAGGAGGATCCTTAGTTTCCTGTCCAGGAATTCCATGTCCGGTTCAGGAACCACCACCCAGGCTATGAAGAGGCTATGGAATAATTTATTGATGCCAAATCCGGCGATCACCACAAAGAGAAGTTCTGTCACATACCTTTTCAGTGCTGTCTGTCCCGGGGGAAATTGCCTGTCGAAGAAGAGGATGGAATAATATACCAGGTAAATAGTGGCCAACATCTGGACCAGTATCAAATTGCCCTCCCTGAAAAGTGCCCGAAGGTTAAAACTCGTTAAGGGGTTACCCGTGTGGATATATGAGATCAATAGGAGAAGAATGAAAAAAATTCCCAATCCGGTCAATAACAACCAGAGATGAACTTGTTTAGGGGGTATTAAATTCTTTGTCAGGGCTGGCATTTTCTCGAAAATTGCCCATTTTACTGATAAAATTTACAGATTCCTGATGAATCCCGAATTTTAATTGCTGAATCAGGGAAATGACCAGGCAGATAATTGTCAATGAGCTTAATTTGTAATTAAATGGATTCCATTACGCATATAGCCCTGGGAGCATGTATTGGTGAGGCTTTTTTTGAGAAAAGGATCGGTAAGAAAGCCTTGTTATGGGGGGCTTTGGCGCAAAGCCTTCCTGATATTGATTTCGTGGCTTCTTTTTGGTTGGGTGTTTCAGAAGACCTCCTGGCACATAGGGGATTCACCCATTCCATCCTGTTTATTACCCTGATGACTCCTGTTCTTTCCTTAACTGCTGATCGGCTGCATCGTCCCCACGATATCAGGATGCGGGAATGGCTATTATTCTTCTTTGTTGAGATGTTCCTGCACATTTTCCTGGATGGTTTCAATAATTACGGTACGGGTTGGCTGGAACCCTTTAGCCACCAGCGCTTCTCCTTCAATACCCTGTATGTTGCGGATCCCTTCTTTTCTATTTGGCCGGGTATTGCCCTAGTAATGCTATTGCTCTTGTCCATTCATTCAACCAGGAGGAAGTTCTGGTGGCGGTTTGGTATGTTCCTCCCATTTATTTACCTGGCCTATTGTGTAGGGAATAAGTTGACCATTGACAAGGAGGTGAGGAAATTACTGGCCGATCAGCAAGTTGAATATACCCGATATTTTACCACACCTGCCCCCTTTAACAACTGGCTATGGTATGTGGTGGCAGGTAATGACAAAGGCTACCATGTTGGGTTCCGCTCCTTGTTTGACAAGGGCGATACCATGCGGCTCAGTTATTTTCCCAGGAATGATAGTTTATTGAAACCTGTTGCTGACCACGAGGAATTGCAGCACCTGGTCCGTTTTTCACAACAGTTTTACACAGTAGAAAATTGGGGGGATACCCTTGTCTTTAATGACCTTCGATTTGGGCAGATCGTGGGTTGGCATGACCCTAAACAGAAATTTGTGTTCCATTATTTCTTGAGCCACCCTGAAGAAAACAACCTGGTGGTACAACGCGGAAGGTTTGCCAATTGGGATATGAATACCACTTTGTCGCTGGTGAGGAGGATCAGGGGAAAAGAATGAAAAAGAAAACCACCGGGGTCCTACCGGTGGTCTCTTCACTAGCTAATGAAATGAGGATCAAGTTCCAAACTCGTCTGCTGGTTCCTTCATCTGCGGAACACTTTCCCTCATCCCGCTCCGTAGGTTAGATAGTTTTTCTCTGCCTTCATGCAGGCTTTTGTTGATGGAGTCTGTCAACTTCTTCTTACCGTCCGAAATTTTTTTCCTGGTATTTTCCCCTTTGTCAGGGGCAAATAATAATCCCAAAACACCACCGATGGCAATTCCCGCTGCCAGGGCGGTCAGCATTTTATTGGTGTTGGTCATACCTATTTATTTTAAGAATGAATGAATGTCAATCTTCAATGCTAAAGTAACACAGGAAGCTATGCAAATCCTTGACCTGTGCTAGGAGGAGGGCTGATTCTTGTCAGTACATGTAAATACGAATTGGGGCTTTATTGCTTGCTGGCCTGTATGGAGTCTTTGATTCTCTGTTTTTCCTGCTTTTTAAAATAGCCCCTGAAGAGCCAATTGTGCTTGGCCGCCTCCATGTTCTGGTTAAAGGCCTCTGTTCCTTTTTCAATATTGGTCATGCTGTTCTGGATCTTCCTGGTCAGGGCAGTATCCTTCAGGACCATATTGACCGTACCCTTGCCACTGACCACCTCCCTGTTGATGGAGTCGGTAAGTTGCCTGATAGATACACTGGCTAATTCTGCGTTGGTTGAAATCGTTTGAAGGTTGGCAATGGCGGACTCGAGGTTGCCAACAAGGGCGGTGTCCATAAGCAGTTTGCCCAAATTTCCTTTCCCGTCCTTAACATCGGAAATGACCTGTTGGATCTGCTGCATGGCTGCTTCGGTTCCTTCTGTGGTCCTTCTGAGGGTAGCAACAGTTTTCTTAAGGTCTTGCCTGATGGTGTCATCCCTTAGTAAATTCCAAAGCGCAGTGCTCTTGTTGATATTGTGGATAGTGGATTTCAATTCATCAGAGATCGTTGCGATATTCTGGTTCGTATAGGCAAGCGTCTCCAGCATCTCGTCAGTATTGAGCGCCCGCTTCACTGTAATAAAATCCCCTTCCTCTATTGGGGTTGATGATCCCTTTCCCGGATTAATATTGACGACTTTATTGCCGATCATTCCCTCTGTTCCTATGGAGGCGAATGCATTCTTTAGGATGTTCTTACTGGCCTTACTGTCGATCAGCATGGTGATCTCAATGGTGGTGTCGTTAATGAGATCAACTTCCTTAACGGTCCCCACCTGTATGCCTGAGTAGCGCACATTATTTCCTACAACCAACCCGGATGCATTAGTAAACCTGGCCTTGATCCAGATATTTGAGCCAAAGAGATTTCGGTCCTTCCCAATCATGTACAAAGTAAGCACCAGGAAGAGGATTCCTGCCAGTGTAAACAGGCCAAGTTTGAGGTTATTGGTAGATTCTCTTGCCATTGTTTAGATTTTCAGGGTTGGGTGGACATTCATTTCTCGATAAAAAACTGTTTGATCCTGGGATCTTCCGATGCTTTTAATTGTTCAAATGTTCCGTTAGCATAGGCAATCCCATCCATGAGAAGGACGATCCTGTCTGCTGTGGTCCTGATACAATTCATGTCATGGGAAATGATCAGGGAGGAAGTGTTGTACTTGCCCTGTATCTCCACCATCAGGTTGCTGATCTCCCTGGAGGTTATTGGGTCAAGCCCGGTGGTAGGTTCGTCATAGAGGATGATTTCCGGTTTCAGGATGAGGGTTCTCGCAAGGGCAATGCGCTTTCTCATGCCCCCGGATAACTCAACCGGCATCATGTCTACGGTATGGGCAAGCCCAACATTTTCCAGGGCTTCCATGACCAGATCATTTACCTCTTCATGGGAAACATGGATCCAATGCCTTCTTAATGGGAACTCCAGGTTCTCCCGTACCGTCATGGAGTCATAGAGGGCATTGCTTTGGAAGAGGAACCCGATCTTCACCCTTATCCTGTCCAGTTCTTCCTGGCTCAGGTCGGGAATGGACTGGCCCAACACTGTTATATTGCCTTCATCGGGCTTCATCAACCCAATGATACATTTGATCAGGACAGATTTTCCGCAGCCAGACTTACCAAGTACCACCACATTTTCACCACGTTTCAGGGAAAGGTTGAAGTGATTCAGGACAACAAGGTCACCGAATGACTTGTCCAGGTTATTGATCTCAATCACGTTCTCCCCCCTGGTGGAGTTGTTTTCCGTTGAATGATATGGCTGGACTCCTGTCATTGATTCAATTTAAGCCAAGGATATCGGTGATCTGAACGGCTATCAGGTCCAGTATGAACACCATTATACTGGAAACCACGACAGCACTATTGGCACTCCTGCCCACACCCTCGGTTCCCTTACTGGAAAAATAGCCTTTAAAGCATCCAATGATCCCAACAGCAAAGCCGAAAAAATAGGATTTCACAAATGCCGGGATGACATCACCATAACTGAGGGAATAGAAAACCTGCCTGAAGAAAAGGGAAAAACTTGTTGTTCCCTTGATGTTCACGCCCAGGTATGAGCCATAGAGGGAAATGGCATCGCTAAGCATTACAAGTATTGGTAGCATGAGCGTTGCGGCCAGGACCCTTGTTACAACAAGGTATTTGAACGGATTGGTACCACTTACTTCCATGGCATCAATCTGCTCGGTCACTTTCATGCTGCCTAGTTCGGCACCAATGCTGCTGCCTATCTTGCCCGCAAAGATCAGGGCGGTGATGACAGGTCCGATTTCCCGGATGATGGCTATACCGACCATTGCCGGCAGTTCGCTCTCTACACCGTAATCAATCAGCGAAGGCCTGAGTTGCATGGTCAGTACAAGGCCCATGATAAACCCTGTCAGCCCAACGAGTGGCAACGATTTATAGCCAATGATGTAACACTGCCGGAAAAACTCTGCTATCTCATACCTCGGACGGAATACCTCTGAGAAAAAACGACCGGTAAAGCGGGCAATTGCACCTGCTTCAATAATGGCATTCCTGGTTCCCGGAGGTAGTGAGGTCATTTTCGTTTGATGGTAAAGTTTAGCATGGGAAGGAAAATTATCCTGAGAATGAATTTATTAAAAATTTAAGGGAAAATCAATATTATCAGCCATCTGCAACGGGAAAAAGAACCTCTCCTGTAGTAATTGTTTATTGGTTATTACCTGATAAATCCCGGTAGTTCCCTGAACTTCTCCGCTTCTTCCATTGGTAGCCTGAAATCCTTGATCGCTACCAAATAGGACTTGAAGGCGGTGAACAATTCCCTGTTGAAATTGATCAGGGTCGATATTTCAATATCCCTTAAAGCACTGTATTTGTTATCCTTGTAGAGCTGGCCGGTTACCGTTGCATAATCAGCCGATATGCTGCCATAAAGTTCCAGCAAGTCAGCTGAAAGCTTATCCTCCGGCATTATTTCAGTAGCCTCCATGCTATTGAGGAATTGGTCGGTGGCCTTCTTTGTCTCCTCAAAAAAGCCGTATTTGATCTCATTCGAAGAGTTCATCAACTGAAGGATATCGGCCCTGGCATCATTGATGCTTTTGGCGGCATACATGCCATTGCGGACTGCAGAGATCAACTGGTTTAACATAAGGGTGGTTGATTCTTCATTGGTAGACCCCAATAGCCTGGCATAAAACTGAAGGATATCGCCATGTATTTGCTTCAGGTATTCGTAGTGTTTGGATAATGGTTTGCTGTCGAAGCCGATCGGTTTGGGATGGATCTTATTGTCATTGGCTTTCAGTTCAAAGCTTTCCCTGATAAAATGACTTACCAGGTGAAGGAACAGTTCAATTTCTTTTTTCAGGGCCGGAATGGCCAGGTCTGGTTCTGAAGGATCGGTCTTCTGGATATAGAAGGTTTCATGTTGGCTGCCACTGAAGCGTTGCTGGAGATAGTTTCCAAAAACATTTAAGAAGGGATAGAAGAGGATAATCCCGATGATATTGACCAGGGTCTGGAAAAGGGCAAGGGCCATCAGGTTATTTTGAAAGGCGAGTGTCCCCGTTATGAAGTTAAGTAGGGGATTAAGGAATAGAAGGACCAGGAGGCTTGTACTGACATTGAACAGGAAATTTCCCAGGGCTACCCGCTTCTTATCGGCTATCTCACCTTGTGCCGCCAGCAGCAATTTGGCGGTTGTGCCGATCTCAGAGCCCAGGACCACTGCAGCCCCGGCTTCCAGGGTGATCGCATTGGCATAGAGCGCAGACAATACCAAGGCTACCGTAGCGGAGCTTGCCTGTATCAACCCGGTGATCACTGCCCCGATCAAAAGGAATATGATCAATGGGTAGTGCATATAACCTTGTAAGTTGAAGTTCTGCACGCTGGCTTCCATCCCCGTTTTCATGAAATCAAGGCCAAGGAACAGGAACCCGAAGCCCAATGCGAACTGGAGCCATTGCCTTGACTGGCTTTCCTTTTGTGTAAAGGCCATTACAAGGCCGGCTATGCCAGTGATCGGAAGGGCAAATGATTCAATGTCAAGTTTGAATCCCAATGTTGCAATGATCCAGCTGGTCAGTGTTGTTCCTAGGTTGGAGCCCAGCATCAGTGCCAGGGCACTGTGCATTTGTATGACACCGGCACCCACAAAGGCCAGTACCATTATATTTACTATGGAACTGCTTTGCAGGACAGCCGTTACGATGGCCCCTGCAGCTATGGCTTTGGGCTTACTGGTAGTATGTTTCTTCAGGAACAACTTGAACCTTCTTCCTGCGATCTGCTTCAATGCGGTTTCAAGGAATTGCATGCCAATGATGAAAATGGCCGTACCTGCTATTAATTTCCAGAAATCGATGGCGTCATTCATTTCCTGTTCTTCTAACCTAAATGTACAAAGGCTTTTTAACAGCGCTGGGTTGTTGATTGGATTTAGCAGTAAAGCAGACCGTTATACTGGTGATTTGTCATGGGCATTCTGTAAATTCAAGTCATCCATTTATGTCTGTCGGTGCACCCATACCAAGGCCTGATCTCTACACCTTACACAATACCGTTGAATTGGTGCGGGGAGGAAGGCAGTATTTTGACCTTATGGTTGACCTGATCCGGAATGCACAGCGGTCGATCCATTTACAGGTGTATATATTCGATGAGGATGAGACCGGTACCATGGTTGCAGAGGCCTTGAAAAGTGCAGTGGGAAGGAATGTTCCTGTTTTCCTGCTGGTCGACGGCTATGCGTCACAGCGCCTGTCCAAATCCTTTATTGCCAACTTAAAGGACAGTGGTGTGCAATTCAGGTGGTTTGAGCCCCTGTTCCAAAGCCCTTACTTTTACTTTGGTCGGCGGTTGCACCATAAGGTATTGGTAGTAGATGAGACCCATTGCCTTGTCGGGGGTATCAATATCAGCAACAGGTATAATGATTTTCCTGGCCAACCTGCCTGGCTGGACTGGGCCATTCATGCCAGCGGTGAAATAGGCAAACCCTTATTTTATTTCTGCCAGGATATCTGGAATAAGTCAGGTTGGGGGAAGAAAAAATTCCTGCGCTTCAACTTGGAACCTTCCACAGAGGGAGCCCCTGTTGAGAAAGCTGTTCGGTTGAGAAGGCAGGACTGGGTGAGAAGGCGAACAGAAATTTCCCGAAGCTACATCGAAATGCTGGATCAGGCCAAGGACCATGTTATCATCATGTCCAGCTATTTGTTGCCAGGAAGGGTCATGAGGAAAAGGCTTGCAGCAGCGGCTGAGAGAGGTGTTCAAATCAAGATCATTGCAGCAGGGAAATCAGATGTCATGTTGGCCAAACATGCTGAGCGTTTCCTTTACCGCTGGTTATTAAAGAATCGCATCGAACTTTATGAATACCGGCCCAGTGTATTGCATGGTAAAATATCTACCTATGACGGGAAATGGGTAAGTGCAGGTTCTTATAATCTTAATTATATCAGTGCCTATGCCTCCATTGAGCTAAACCTGGATGTGCTGGATACAACCTTTGCCCGGCATGTGGAGGAACAATTGTTGGTGGTAATTGATAAGGATTGCCATCAGATCACAGCAGAAGAATTCGATAGATCCTATCATTGGCCCAGTCGCATCTGGCAAAGGGTGTCCTACGAGATTGTCCGGCTGGTATTTTACCTCTTTACTTTCTACTTCAGGCAGCGCTGATCTTTTTGCGACTGACCGTGCTCAGAGCAGTGCCTGATCATAATCATCCCCAATTGTAACAATGGGCACAAAATTCCCTTTCATAAGGTTTCAAATTTGGTCCGTAAACCACTAAAATCAGCTATATGAAAATAGAGCAAATTTATACGGGATGTTTGGCGGAAGCGGCCTATTACATTGAAAGCAATGGCGAGGTGGCTATCATTGACCCGCTAAGGGAAACCAAACCTTATATTGAAATGGCGCAAAGGAACAAGGCAAAGATCAAATACGTGCTGGAGACCCATTTCCATGCGGATTTTGTATCAGGGCATCTTGACCTGGCGAGAAAGACAGGTGCCACAATAGTGTATGGTCCTACCGCACAGCCCAACTTCGATGCCCATATTGCAAAGGATGGTGAAATTGTAAAGTTGGGGAATGTATTCATTAAGGTGTTGCATACCCCTGGGCATACCATGGAGTCCTTCACTTACCTGCTACTCGATGAGGGAAACAAGCCATATGCGATTTTTTCTGGCGATACCTTGTTCATTGGGGATGTGGGCAGGCCTGACCTTGCCGTAAAGACCGATCTCTCCAGGGAAGACCTTGCCGGCTTACTTTTTGATTCACTTCGCGATAAGATCATGACCCTTCCCGATGAAGTGATCGTATATCCCGGCCATGGTGCCGGCAGTGCTTGCGGTAAGAATATGAGCAATGAGACCACGGATACACTCGGCCACCAAAAGTTGGTGAATTATGCATTGCGGGCTGACATGACCAAGGCGGAATTTGTAAAGGCAGTTACAGAGGGATTGGTCGAACCACCCCAATATTTCCCCAAGAATGCAGTAATGAATAAGATGGGCTATGAAAGCATAGACCTTGCCATCAGGCAGGGAACTCATCCATTGGAGCCCCATTCTTTCCAGGCAGTGTGGGAGGCAGAAGAAGCCCTGGTTATTGATACAAGGTCGAAGGAGGTTTTTGCAGCCGGATTTATCCCTGGGTCCATCTTCATTGGACTGGATGATAATTTTGCCCCATGGGTTGGTGCACTGGTAGTTGACCTCAAGCAACCGATCCTGTTCCTGGCTGATAAGGGCAGGGAAGAAGAGGTGGTGATCCGCTTGTCAAGGGTTGGCTACGATAATGCCATTGGTTTCCTTGATGGCGGGGTTGAAGCATGGCGTGCTGCGGGATTGGATGTGAATACAATGATGGAGATTGACGCAGCCGGTTTTGCTGAACTGTACAGCAAGGATGCTTCCATCAACCTGTTGGATGTTAGGCGCCAGAGTGAATACGAAAGCCAGCATTTGGTTGGTGCTATCAATTTCCCACTTGATTTCATCAACAAGAATATGAGTATGATACAACGGGAAAAGAAATATTATTTGCATTGTGCGGGAGGGTATCGTTCCATGATTGCTGCATCCAT
The DNA here is from genome assembly GCF_018595685.2 of Flavihumibacter rivuli. NCBI lineage: Bacteria > Pseudomonadati > Bacteroidota > Chitinophagia > Chitinophagales > Chitinophagaceae > Flavihumibacter > Flavihumibacter rivuli. Next base: position 1,930,420 of record NZ_CP092334.1, on the reverse strand, counting down.
ACTTCGTTCCAGGGGATTCAACGACATTGTCAACATCAGGGGCGGCTTCAAGGCATTGAGTGCCACAAATCTCGAAAAGACAAGTTATGTTGCTCCGGTGACAATGCTTTAATTTTGCTCAAGTTAAAGGGCGTCCGGCATCCTTAGGCAGCCGGACGCTTATTCATTAAGGCTATGCATAATGTTTTGATCATTGGTGCCGGGTTAAGCGGATTATCTGCAGCCTATTTCCTTTCGAAAAAAAGGATTCCCTTCCAGGTCCTTGAGGCAAGCGGAAGACCGGGGGGAAGGATTGATACTGTACAAGCCCAGAATGGCACATCCATTGAAATGGGAGCTACCTGGTTTGCCACCAAACACAAGCACCTCAATGCCCTTATTGATGATATGGGACTCAGGAAGTTTTACCAGCATGATACAGGCATTGCACTTTTTGAATCAATGAGTTTTTCCCCTCCCCAACAGTTCGATATCCCCTCCGCAGAAGAGCCTTATTTCAGGATAGAGAATGGTACAAGCCAATTGATTGAATCATTATTGGAAAGAATCGGAAAGGATAAGCTGGTTTATCATACCCCGATCATACGAATTACGAATACCAAGATGGGTGTTGAATTGACCAGTGCTAATGGTGAAGTATTCAGCGGCACTGCCGTTTTTGTTACTATTCCCCCGCGTTTATTGATTAACAGCATTCATTTTGAACCATCCTTACCCTTGGACCTGCAAGGACTTATGAAGCAGACCCATACCTGGATGAGTGAATCCATCAAGTTCGGATTGGCCTTTCCAAAAGATCTATGGCGTAGAAAAGGTTATTCAGGGACCTTGTATAGCCAGTGCGGTCCTGTCGTTGAAATGTATGATCATTCCGATCCGGAAGGCAGTTGTTGCGCCCTGAAAGGATTCCTGAGTGGAAATGCACATCATCTTGGGCGAAAGGAAAGGGAACTGGTGGTAAAGGCTCAGTTAGATCGTTTGTTTGGGGAAGGCTTCTCCAGTAATACTGAGTATGTTGATAAGGATTGGAGTAAGGAAGCCTTTATTCACTATCCATATGATGGCTTCATCCTTCCCCACCAGAATAATGGACATTACCTCTACCAGAAACCCTATTGGAATGATAAGCTGGTCTTTTGTGGAACGGAAACAGCTTCTGCTTTCGGTGGCTATATGGATGGGGCAATCCAGGCTGCGACAAGGGCGGTGGATGATTTGTTTTAACGGCTACACGATTTCCGCTAATTAGTTGGCTGATTTATCCTTGGGTTGTTGCCCCAATTCGCATTGGTCATCAAGGCAGCGGCGGGGGTAGAAGAAACCGGTGATGAACATTATCCCACCAAAAATATAGAGCGGGAACGCGTCTTCAAATTGGGTGGCTATGCCTATGAACAACGCGCCCAGGCTAAACCTGATGATCCTGTGGATCCAAATGGGTGGTATTTTGAGGGTCTGTTTCATTTTCAAAAATGGTAGTTAACGATGATGTTCCATTGCGACATATTCACCTTATTGATCAGGTACTTGTCATTGCCCGGCAGGTCTCCAAGGTTACCCTTGTATACATACAGGACCTGCATATCCAGTCCTTGCAAGAATCCATGGAAAGGATAGCGGGCTGACAGGTTAAGTTGGTTGTAGGAAGGCATCCCATATTTGTTGAGCGCATAGTTAGTTACCTCCGGCAGGTAAAAATGACCATAACCCGCATTTAAGCTGATGCCCTGCCTGGGAAAAGTGTAATTGAATTTTGCCACAATAGCGTTGACGTCCCCAAATCCTTCATTTCTTTCCCTCGGCAGGAAGGTGAAAAAGGGTTCCTTGCCCCATTCCCTTGGCATGAGGTAGCGGCCATCCTTTGTGATCCTCGTATAATTGAGGCTGGCTTCAATTTTTTTTGTCTTATAACCCGCCATTACCCCAAAAGCGTTGCTTCTTCCTCCTTTTTCAAAATAGGTATGTTCAGGGATGGCGTTACCTCCATCTTTTACCGCAACCTGGTGAACATATTGCAGTCCGGCCATGAGTTTTCCATCATGGCCAACAGGAAGGTGGAGATTGACCTGGATCAAAGTAGTATTGAAAATGTTATCAACATATTGGTTCCATCCTTCCAGGTTGATACTCTTTCCCATGTTATATTTTATTCCGGCAATTATCACTCCTTTACTGGAAAGACTATCGTGGTATGCTGCTGGTTTTCCTTCTTTAGTTAATCCCTGGGGATATAGGCCAATGGATTCTCCCACTCCATACCATTGAACGGTACTCCTGGGTGAGAATCCCCAGATATAGCCCAGTGTCAATTGGGTTCGCTTTATTTCATTGATAGAGGCAATGGCCCCATTGATCTCGGTAGGACGCATCCTGCCATCCTGTTTATTGATAAACGGGAGGTCAGGTAATTGTTTGCCAACCACAATGGATGATTTTCTGTAACTATATTTCAGGTAAAGCTCTTCAAGCCTGTCGATATCATCCTTGTTATATGGGTTCTCAATATCAAATAAGCCGATTTCATAGCGATTGGATGCATTGGTTTTGGGGTCCCTTGCACCCAGGTCGGAGGATCCTATATTGTAGATGATAAATCCACCGATACCAACCTGGAAACCATGAAAGGGGGCTGTTTCAAATTTAATTCCACCTCCTATTGCATTTGAATAATAGTCTGATAGCCCTGGGGCATTGTCCGTAGACATATAAAAATACCTGAAATGTCCATGAAAACTACCTTTCCTGAATGCATGGGCAAGTGAATTGGTGTCAGTTCCATTGTGTGCTGACGAATCTTCCTTATGGTCCTGTGCGAACCCGTTTATGTTAAATAAAAGTATGCCAATTACTATTGTCAAAAGCTTTTTCATATCCCTGCTATTTTCCAGGCTCCTTGCCTCTATAAAAGAATGTATTGCCTGCCAGGATACCTATTATGGAGAAATAGATCATGCTGTTAAGGGGTTTTGAACTGATGGTGCAATTGGAAGTGCAACCAAAGTATTTCCAGTAAAAGTATCCGGCCGTCGCACCCAAGAGGGCAAAACCTCCCCTTACGATCCAAATCGATTGTTTTTTCATGTCTGCTCAATAAAATGTTGCTGATTACAGGAAGCCTTTCAGGCTAAAGATCATTTTTGGGGATCAATGGCCTCCGCTTCCACCAAAGAACAATTCCTTGGCGAGTATATAAAGGCCCATTACCAGCACAAACCAGCCAAATCCTTTTTTAAGGCCTTCAGCAGAAACCTTCTTGCTAAGCCTGTTACCAAGGAAGATACCTGCAATGGCAAGGGCCGTAACGATCATCAGGAGTTTCCAATCCATTACCTGGTGGCCAAGGTCCCCGGTGAAGCCAATCAGTGATTTGGCTGCGATGATCAACAAGGAGGTACCAACAGCCTGTTTCATGGGTAGTTTGCTCAATAGTACCAGGGCCGGGATAATCAGAAATCCGCCTCCCGCACCAACCAGACCTGTTAAGGTGCCAACGAGTGCGCCTTCCAGGATGATCAATGGGTAGTTGAATTGCTGGGGGCCATCATTCTCTGTTTTGCCATTCTTTTTCTCCCTGATCATGGAAACCGATGCAAATACCATCAGGATGGCAAAGAGGACCATCATCATGATCGGCTTGGTGATCGTGAAACTACCGATGGTGAATATTTCCTGGGGTATCAGCGGCACAAGGAATTTCCTGGTTGCAAAAACAGCAGCAATGGATGGGATGCCAAAGATCGCTGCAGTCTTAAGGTTTACTTCACCTTGTTTGTATTTGGGGAGTGCACCCACCAGGCTGGTTGCACCAACGATGAAAAGGGAATAGGCGGTGGCCGTTACCGGTTCCACGCCCAATAGGTACACAAGTACAGGTACGGTTAATATAGACCCTCCGCCTCCGATCAAGCCGAGCGATATGCCTATTACTAACGATGCCAGATAACCAAGTATTTCCATTGCTAATGATTTATGTGCAAAAGTGAAACTTTGCAGGCACCTGTTTTGTGATATCAATCACGCAAAAGGAAAGTGATGAATTGAAAAAAAAGAAGCCGGCATAGCCGGCTCCCGCTAGAGTATTTTATCCCGTTTCAAGCTGGCTAGTGCTGTACCTGCAAGAAAATCACTGGCGAAGTCCAATCCATTCGATAAGTTAATCTGCAGGATGCTGCTCCACTGTTTCTGGTAGCTTTCCTTGGTAAAGAAGCTGGCATTTACATAGCCTGCAACCTGGGACTTCGTATCATAATTGAAGTCGTAGGCAGGACTGGTGTAAATATCGAAGAAATTGGTTGAGCCGATTGGTGTGGTGGAAGACACCGTTGTTTGTCCGGATACCGAGGTATTGGCTCCCATGTAGCTTAATACTATTATGGCGTCAAATGTACTGGTATCTACCTTGGCAAGGAACCGCTCCCTGGTCGTAAGGTCATCCAATGTAATGAGGTTGTAGGTTGTGGCGCCTTTGTAACCACTCCTGTTGAGCAGGTCGCTTAAGGATGTTTCCACCTTCTTCCTCGCAATTTCATCCCTTAGCCTGGCCAGTACAAGGATCTTTGAATAATTCCGTTTAACATAGCCTTGCGCTACATAGGAGTTCGTAGCAGGCTTTGAACTACTGCAGGCAAACAAAAGAATGACAGGTAAAAAAAGGAGGAACCAACAATAACGCCTCATCTTATAAATTTTGTTAAAGATAAGGATGTTGTTCCCCTGTTGGCCAGTCGCAGCTTGTTTTACTGTTTATTGCAGGGTGTAACGTATGCCCAATCCTCCCCAGCCTCCATAGAAACCCCTTCCATCGCCAAACTCAATGGTAGGTTGCCAGTCTAGCGAGAAATTCAGGGGGGCATTCCTGATCTTGTAATCGATTCCAATCACCCCATCCAGTCCGATATAAGTGCCATTACCATAATCGCTTCCATAGAAGCCTATATGGGCACCCGGACCAACATACCATTGCAGTCCCGGCTCTGTGCCGAGTGGGAAATGAAACTCATAGAGACCACTGATCCTGATGCCCTCCTTCCAGAAGTAAGCGATTCCTTCCAGTGCAGCATTTTCCTTCAGGAAATGCTTGGCTGTTAAGCCCGCCCCATTCCAGATCTTGACCCCAATGGCGGTTTGGTAGTCACTGCCCATGTTCTGTGCAAATGAAAGGGAGGAAAATAAGCTGATGCAAAGAAGGGTCAGCATGAATTGTTTTCTCATATTGATTTTTTTAGGGAATGATCGTATGGATTGGTTATAGTTCGTAAAATTAGAAGGGTAAGTGTTAAGTATACCCAAAATTCGAACCATAGTCCCCAACTGGTGTTAAAAAAAAATGTTCCCCATTAATGTTGTATGGTTCAAGCGTGACCTTCGTCTTCGTGATCATGCTCCACTTGCAGCCGCAGCCAATGCCGGTTTGCCGGTGTTGATGGTCTACTGTTTTGAACCAACAATGATGCAGGCGGCTGATTCCGACCTTCGCCACTGGCGCTTTGCCTGGCAATCACTTGAGCACATGCGGGCTGAATTGGATTCCTTCGGTCATAGGTTGCTGTTATACCATGGGGAGGTTGGGCAGTTGTTTGAAGTGCTCCTTGGCAGCTGGCATATAGATACAGTTTTTTCCTATGAAGAAACAGGTAATGCCGTTTCCTTCAGGCGTGACCTGTCAATGAAGAAGTATTTCAAGGGTAAAGGAATAAAATGGATAGAGTTCCCCAGTAACGGAGTGATCAGGGGAACGGATAACAGGCAAGGCTGGCGGGAAGAGTGGGAGCGCCGTATGACCCAGTCCCTTTGTACTGTAGATTGGCAAGGTATGAAGGCGGCTCGCTTGGAAGCAGAAGGCTTTGATAGAACACTTGATTCGTTGCCTGATGGGATCAGGTGGAAGGATATGCATTTCCAACCTGGCGGGGAATCGGCTGCCTGGCAATACCTTGATGGATTTGTAAAGGGTAGGGGCAAGGGCTATGCGCGTAATCTATCCAAGCCGGAAAAAAGCAGGTATTCCTGCAGCAGGCTTTCCCCTTACCTGGCATGGGGAAACCTTAGTGTGCGGCAGGTTTACCAGGCTGTCCAGCATGCCCTCCTCCATAGTGCCTTCAGGTCAGATCTTGGTTTCTTTATTTCCAGGTTGTACTGGCATTGCCATTTTATCCAGAAGTTCGAATCGGAGTGCAGGATGGAGTCGGAGAACCTTAACCCTGGCTTTGATACCATCAGGAATGAAGCAGACCCTGCATTGGTACTGGCATGGCAGGAGGGAAGGACCGGCATCCCCATGGTGGATGCCTGCATGAGATGTGTTCGCCAAACCGGCTATCTTAATTTCCGGATGCGATCCATGCTGGTATCTTTTCTGACCCATCATTTATGGCAGCCCTGGCAGGCAGGTGTCCATCATCTCGCAAGGATGTTCCTTGATTATGAGCCAGGCATACACTATCCCCAATTCCAGATGCAGGCGGGAACCATGGGGGTGAATACCATCCGGATCTATAATCCCGTTAAACAAGGAATCGACCACGACCCTCAAGGTGACTTTATCCGTAAATGGCTCCCTGAATTGAAAGTCCTTCCGGCCCCTCTCATTCATGAGCCCTGGAAAATGACTCCCCTTGAAATAAGCTATTATGGTTTATGTCCGGGCAGGGATTATCCCTTACCGATCATAGATGTAGATGCGGCTGCTGCAAAGGCCAGGGATATTTTGTGGAGCGTCAAGCGTTCCAAAAAGGTAAGGGGATTTAACAAGCGCATCCTGGTCAAACACACCCTACGCAAGGATGAAAACGAGGTGTCGGTCTTCCCGGGTGATGGGTCTTCCTAAACCAATTTGTACTAGCTTTGTTATTCTTTAAAAGTTGTACATGGGCATCTTCAGGCAAATAGCAGAATACCTCTACATCAAAAAAAAGGATCCCAAAGCCCCCCACACGAAGTGGTTGGGTTATATGCATGGCATCAACCGGCTTTCTTTATTGATGTTCCTGGCTGCAATCATTTTCATGTTGATCCGGTTGGTGTTCTTTAAGAAGGCCTGATCAGCGCTTCAGTTCTTCCATGACCAGGTCAGCAGCTTTGGCAGAAGCATTTCCCCCTGCAGAAAGTTTCTCCCTAAGCACATTGAAATTGCGGATCATTTCAGACCTGTATTGATCATTCTCAAGGATCTCTTTTAATTCAGTTACCAGGTTGGCTGTTGTCATATCATCCTGGATCATTTCCTTGACGATCATTTTGTCCATGATCAGGTTGACCAGGGAGATGTATTTTACCTTGATCAGCTTTCTCGCAATGAGGTAGGATATCTTGTTTCCTTTATAACAAACCACTTCCGGCACCCCAAATAAGGCTGTTTCCAGTGTTGCTGTTCCGGAGGTGACCAGTGCAGCATCTGCTTTCATCAACAGGTTATAGGTGTCGTTACGAACGGAACTTACATTGGGGTAGGCAGCCAGCATGGGGGCATAAAAATCATCTTCCTGTCCGGGTGCTTTGGCCACCACAAATTGGTGATCAGGGAATGCCGCTGCTACTCCGAGCATCACCGGAAGTTTTTTCAGGATCTCCTGTTTCCTGCTACCCGGCAATAAAGCTATTGTCTTGCTGTCTTTACGAATTTCCGGGTGTTGCACAATATGGTCATTGATCACCTTAGCCAACGGATGACCAACATAATCAACGGGATAATCCCATTTCTGGTAAAAGTCTTTTTCAAATGGCAGGATGACCAGCATCCTGTCAACGGAAGCTTTTATGGTATGAACCCTGTTTTCCTTCCATGCCCAGATTTGGGGTGAGATATAATAGATGTTCCTGAATCCTTTACTCCTGGCCCATTTAGCTATCCTGAGGTTGAAACCGGGATAGTCGATATAGATGATCACATCAGGCTGGAAGGAAAGGATATCTGCTTTGCAAAAATCAATGTTGCGAAGGATGGTACGCAGGTTGGCCACCACTTCCACAAAGCCCATAAAGGCAAGGTCACGGTAATGTTTGACCAGTTTCCCCCCGGCCGCTTCCATCAGGTCACCACCCCAACAACGGATATCAGCAGCCGGATCCCTCTGCCTGAGTTCCTTGATCAGGTTGCTGCCATGCAGGTCCCCGCTTGCTTCTCCGGCTATGATATAATACTTCATGGTCACAAATGTAAGGAAGAGGCCTAAAGGAATAAAGCTTCCCTGGTCGGGTAAGGGAAGCTTTAAAGGGGGATTTAACTATTATTAGCCTTTAATGAAAGGCTCTTTCGGGATACGATCAGCCAATCAATTTGATGAGCAGAACCGTAATGCCGTAGATCAGTGTCGCTATGAATACGCCCTTGGCGGTCTTGTCCTTCCTGGAATTGATATAGATTGTAAACAATACCGCATTCGCCACCAGCGAGATACTGCTGACAGCGGTGAGCAATGATTTATAGGTTTTAAGGTAGCCGAGGAACTCTGCCAGTCCAACATTCCTTGAATAAAATTCCAGCAGGTAATACAGGAGCATACCAATAACAGGGGCAAGGATACCTAGCGCAATGCCCAATCGGAGATTATCTTTTTTTAACATCAGCGTTTCCAGCTTTTTTCCAGTTTGGCTTTTAGAACGTAATTGGTGAGGTCAAATTGTACAGGCACCACACTTACATAGTTGTTTTGAAGGGCCCATACATCGGTGTCCCTGCCTTTGTCGAAGTTCAGGAATTCACCGGTAAGCCAATAATAACGCTTACCATAAGGATCATGGCGCTCCAGGAAGTCTTCCTGGTATTTGGCATAGGCCTGGCGGCATACTTTAATACCCCTGATATGTTCCTCGGGAACTGCCGGGATATTCACATTCAGGACCAGGTGCTTGTCGATCTTCTTGCTCAACACCATTTGGGTAACCTGCCGGGCATAGGTGCGTGCAGCGCTGAAATCGGCTTCAATGCTATAATCCAGCAGGGAGAAGCCAATGGCAGGAATGCTTTCTATGGCAGCTTCCACCGCGGCCGACATAGTGCCTGAATAGATCACATTGATGGAATGGTTGGCGCCATGGTTAATACCGGAGAGGCAGATGTCGGGCTTCCTGTGCAATACCTTGTCTACAGCAAGTTTGACACAGTCTACCGGGGTGCCCGTACATTGATAGGCTTCAATCCCCTCAAAATGATGTACCGGGTGCAGCCGGAGCGGTGAGCCGATCGTAATGGCATGACCCATGCCTGACTGGGGTTTGTCCGGGGCTACTACTACTACCTTTCCCAGGTCCTTGACTGCTTCTACCAGGTTTCGGATACCCGGGGCAGTTACCCCGTCATCATTGGTGACCAGGATAACCGGTTCTTCTTTCTTTTTCCTCGTTTTTGCCATAATGCGAAAGTAAGGCGTGGAAAAAAAATTTGCTATGATAAAATTTTTAGTATTTTAGCGCTAAATCAGTTAGCATGTCCTACGCCGGAAAAAACCTCAAATACCTGCGTAAACTGCGCGGGTGGACCCAGGAAGAGTTTGCTGCCAGGTTAGATATCAAGCGCTCCTTATTGGGTGCTTATGAGGAAGAACGCGCCGAACCCAGGCTTGAAGTCCTGGAGATCGTCAGTGATATCTTCAAGGTAAGCCTCGATGACCTGTTCAGGAAGGATCTTGGGGATACCAAGGGTAGTTATATCGCAAAGCGGAGGGCCCAGAAAATGGCCGCGATGGCCACAGAGATCCAGTTTGTACCGGTCAAGGCTGCTGCTGGTTACCTGGCGGGTTATGCGGACCCCGAGTTTATTGATGAGTTGAACACCTTTACGCTCCCTATGCTTGCCCCGGGCCATTACAGGGCATTTGAGATCATGGGGGATTCCATGCTGCCGACCCCTAGTGGTTCGATCATTGTTGGGGAGAAGGTAGAGAACCTGGATGATGTGAAGACCAGTAATACCTATATCGTTATTTCCAGGCAGGAAGGCATTGTGTACAAAAGGGTGATGAAGAATCCAAGGCAGAAGAACAAGGTGACACTGGTAAGCGATAACCCGACCTACCAGCCTTATACAGTGGACTCCAACGATATTGTTGAACTCTGGCAGGCCCAAATGGTCATTACCCGCGCCAACATGCAACAACGCTGGGATGTCAACCAATTGGCATCTATTGTCAGCAACCTGCAGGAACAGGTTAGCAGCCTCAAGAAGAAATTGAATTAAAATAGGTTGTTTTTAGTACTTTGGGTTAGTAAGGCCCCGCTTTCCAGCGGGGCTTTTTTTATGAATGGTAGATGGCCCCCATGCATACTTATCTAGTTTTGCCTTTTCCTTCCATATGAGAGAATATTGGTTTTTATTGGCGCTTTTGCTTGGTACTGCAGGCTCATTATTAGCCCAGCAGCGCAAAATTGCGGCCTTCCAGGTGGCAACCGCACCCAGGCTGGATGGAATACTGAATGACGGGGAGTGGAAGGACGTACCCGAAGCTATCGACTTTATCACCAACCAGCCCACTTTCGGCAAACCGGCAAGTTTAAGGACTTCGGTAAAGGTGATCTATGATAATAATGCCATATATGTTGGAGCGCAATTATTCGATGATCCTTCCAAAGTGAGGCGCCAGCTCACTGCCAGGGACCAGCATGGTCGTGCTGATGTTGATTATTTCTCCGTATTCCTTGATACTTACAAAGACAAACAGAATGGCTTCCAGTTCCTGGTGACCTCCAGGAATGTGCAGAGTGATGCCCGCCTGTCGCCAAGTTACCCTGCAGAATGGGGTAGTTATGGCGATGGAAGTTGGGATGCGGTTTGGGATAGCAGGGTGGCCATGAATAAGGATGGTTGGAGTGTAGAGATCAGGATCCCATATAGTGCCATCCGGTTTTCAAAGGATGATGTGCAGGAGTGGGGGATCCAGTTCCTGAGGTTTGCAAGGGCACTCAATGAGAGTAGCTTCTGGAGTCCGGTTGACCCCGCCGTGAATGGGTTTGTCAACCAGTTTGGCGAATTGTCGGGCCTTAGGAACCTCAGGCCTCCGTTGAGATTGAGCCTTTCCCCCTATATCAGTGGCGGCTACAGGATGAATCCTCCTGATGCCAATGGCAATGTTCAGGAACAGTGGCTGAAGAGTGGTGGGATGGATGTGAAATGGGGAGTGAATGAAAGCTTTACCCTCGATGCTACCCTGATCCCCGATTTTGGACAAGTGGTTTCCGATCCCAAGGTCAATAACCTTACCCCTTTTGATATCCAGTTCCAGGAAAACCGCCCCTTCTTTACAGAGGGCACGGAACTCTTTAACAAGGCAGATATTTTCTATTCACGCCGCGTGGGTAGGACACCCGTAGGTTATAATGCGGTTGAATCCTTTGTTGCAGATAACCCCGGATACAGCATCAGGGAGAACCCAACAGTTACCCCTTTGTATAATGCGATCAAGTTTTCGGGAAGGAACAAGAAGAACCTGGGGATCGGTGTTTTTAATGCAGTAGCGAGGCCTGTGGACGCGGTGATCCGGGATGAGGCCAAAGGCAGGGATTCGGTAATCAGGACTGAAGAGATGGCCAATTATAACGTAGTGGTCCTGGATAAGGCATTGAAGAACCGGTCTTTCATTACGTTCACCAATACCAATGTTTTGAGGGAAGGGAAAGCGAATGACGCTAATGTAACCGCACTGGATATTGCCTTGTACGATGCTGGCAACAGGTACCTTTTCAATATTGCACCAAGGTATAGTAAGATCTTTGGCAATGGCGGGTATGATGGATGGGCCAACTACACTGAGTTCGCAAAGGTTAGTGGTAAATGGCAGTGGTCGATCAGCAATAATATTGAATCAGATACCTACAACCCCAATGACCTGGGTTTTCTCCGGGCGCCGAATGAAATGAAAACTGATGGTCGCCTGAGTTACCAGGTCTTTACCCCAACAACAAAATTCCTTAACCAGCGATATTCGGTAAGGTTGAGCCAGGTATTTCTTTACAAGCCTTTTTCCTACCAGCAGTTTGATGTACGGGCCAGTGCATTCTGGTTATTCAAGAATTTCTGGGACCTCAGTGTGGAGCTTAGTGGTTCGCCATTCTGGTATAATGACTATTTCGAACTGAGGTATAATTTCAAGAACCTGAAAAGGCCATCCTGGGCTTATATTGGTATCAATGGTAGCACGGATAGCAGGAAGCGCTTGTTTGCCTACCTCAACGGTGGTTTCGCAGAAAGCAAGGATATCTACAATGACCTTTTCTTCAGGTATAATGTTGGGGTAAGGTATAGGTTCAGCGACAAGCTTTCTTTGGAGTTGAGTAATAGCTTGTCGAATGATAATGGACAGTTCGGATATGCCTTTGTGAATGAGCCGAATGGAGAGCCGATTGTGGCAAGGCGAAAGAACCTGGATGTGACAACCGTTTTAAGCGGCATCTATAGTTTCACGCCCCGCATGAACATGACCGTTAGGGGGAGGCATTACTGGAATAAGGTCACTAACGTGGCTTTTTATAACATAGATGAGAAAGGATACTGGTATGACCGACCATTTATTGAAGGGAATGACCTGAATGTGAACATATTTAACCTGGATGTTTTTTATGTGTGGGATTTCCGGCTGGGAAGCAGGATCATAGCAGGATGGAAGAATTGGATCGATCCTAACTTTACCAATGATATTGTTTCCCGCCCCAAATACAAGGATAATTTATCCCATACCATGAATATTCGTCATGGGAATGAGTTTACCATTCGCTTTATCTATTTCCTGGATTACCAGGACCTAAGGAAAAGAAGGAAGGCCTGATCATGCAATGGCTTCGAGTGCCTCCCGGTAGGTATTGCAATGCGCCTCAACAATATCACTTACTTTGGGGGAGTACCCGCCACCCATTGCCACTACACAGGGTAATTGGTTTTTTTTCAGTGTCCTGAAAACGAAATGGTCCCGTATCCGGCAGCCTTCCCGGGTTACTTTAAGCTTACCGAACTTATCGGTTTCCAGGATGTCCACCCCTGACAGGAAAAAACAGAAATCGGGTTTTACCGCTTGCAGGAGTTTTGGCAGGGTGTCCATTAGCAAGTTTAAAAAGGATTCATCTGTGCAGCCATCCTCAAGGGGAATATCCAGGTCAGATACTTCTTTATGGAAAGGGTAATTGTGCCTGCCATGCATGCTGAAGGTGAATACCCTTTCTTCTTTTTCAAACAATTTGGCAGTGCCATTGCCCTGGTGGACATCAAGGTCAATGATGAGGATCTTTTTGGATAGCTTCCTATCCAGTAAATAATTGGCTGCAACCGCAAAATCATTGAGCAGGCAGAATCCTTCACCGCGGTCGAAGAAGGCATGATGGGTTCCCCCGGCCACATTCATGGCGATCCCGTTTTCCATAGCGAAATGGCAGCAATCGATCGTTCCCTGGGTGATCATCAATTCGCGCAGGGTAAGCTGTGGTGACTGGGGAAATCCGATATGCCTTTGTTCCCGCTCCGTCAGGGTTTGGTTATGGAGTTTGGACAGGTATGCTTGATCATGGGTCAACAGGACAATACTATCCGGGCAAACCTTGGGGGAGAAAAGGTTTCCGGCTTCAATACTTCCTTCGTACAATAACTGTTCCGGTATCAGTTCATATTTTTCCATAGGGAACCGATGTCCCGGTGGCAGTGGATGTGCATAGATAGGATCGTAAGCGATATGCAGTTTCTTGCTGCTCATTGTAACTGTACTAATTCATTATTCACTATGGCAAAAACATTGGAGTCCCCAGATGGTTCGATCAGGTATAAGCCTGTGAAACCACCGAAGGCGGGAAGGATGGCCTGGTGCCTGTCGAAATAGAAACAGGGCAGGCGCATGGATTGCTTGCCCATTCCTTTCACTCTTACCCCAGGGTGGAGATGGCCGCAGATCAGGTACCCTTCATCATCATGGGTGCCATCGGTAAGCGGTTCATGTCTGAACCGGAAGGGGCCGATCCTGAATTCCTGCTTATGTACTTGTATCTGGTTGTCGGTATACCATTTTTCACTAAGGATATCATGGTTGCCCTCCACCAGGTGAATGGAAATGCCAGGGTGGTCTGTCCGCCAGCGGCTAAAAAGATCGAGTTCCCTGTTATCATGGCTATGGAAGAAATCCCCGATGACAAATAGCCTCGTGGGACGGAAATGTTGAACCAGTGCAAAAAGCCGTTGAAGGTCATGTTTGAATACGGTCTGGGGTACAGGGATGCCCGCTTTCCTGAAATGACCTGACTTCCCCAGGTGAAGGTCGGATAGTATGATCGCCTGTTCTTCTTCCCAGTAGATTACCCTATCGGGAGATAACCACAAGTGCTGGTCCTTCAAAGTAAAAAGGGTAGGTGCTCGCATCCATGCAAAACTATGGGCTTTTAAAAAATGGCTGGGATAATAATAAATTGATGCCTTAATTTTAGTTCAAAGCAGTAAACTGAGCCATTATGAGTACACCCAACCCTTTTGCAGAAGAGAAGGAACAATTGCCTTCCACCTTAAATGTGTTGACCATCCTAACCCTTATCTGGAGTGGTATTGAGCTCATATTATCCGTGTGGGGCTTTGCTTCCGGTAAGAAGAACCTGGAACAACTGGAAGAACTGGAGGCAAGCGGCAAGTTGGATGATATGCCCGAGTTCATGAAGCGATTCAGTGGACCTGAGGCAATGGAAAATGCGAGACTGGCTTTTGAGAACAGGATACCCATCCTTGTTATTGCGCTGGTGGCTGTAGGTTTGTGTATTTTCGGTGCACTTGAGATGCGAAAAAGGAAGAAGAACGGATATTATTTCTGGCTGATCGGTGAACTGCTTCCTTTTGTTAGCGGTTTCCTGTTTTTAAAACCTTCCTCCTTGCTTGGCTTTGGGTTGGTCTTTCCTTTTTTGTTCATCATCCTTTATACCACACAGTTGAAGCACCTGAGAAGTTAAGGAAAGGGTACTCATTTTTCGAGTTGCAATTGCATTTTTCTCACCCTGTCTTCCAGTTTTTCCGAAGACAGGTTTTCCCGCATACTGTCTACCTTGATGGGGAAACAGAAGGGGGTAAGTTTTTCAGGGAAGGTCAGGATGATCTTCCCTTTTTGTATCCTGTGCAGCATATCCCTTAACCTTGCCTCTTCCATCTGCTGGTCAAAGACCTCCTGGTAAGCCTGCCTTAAGAGCAGGTTCTCCTTGTCATAGTCGCTGAAGACCTTGAACAGGAGGGAGGCACTTGATTGTAAATGCCTTGCCTTCTTGAATTCCCCGGGATAGCCCTGGAAGATCAATCCGCCTATTACTGCGATATCCCTGAATTTTCGTTTGGCCATTTCCGTGCTATTGACGCTACGTTGGATATCGTTAAAAAGATTATCCGGCGAGAATAGTTCATATACATTGGAATCATCAACCGGTATCGGCTGGTCACTCAGCAGTTCAAAACCATAATCGTTCATGGCAAAGGAAAAGGTGATCGGATGGAGCTTGCTGATGCGGTAGGCGAGGATGGCAGCCATTGCTTCGTGTACCAACCTTCCTTCAAAAGGGAAAACAAATAGATGGAACCCATCTTTTGTTTCTATCTGTTCAACCAGGAGTTCATCGAACCGGGGTACATAGCTGAGTTGCTGCTGTAATTGAAACAGGGGCGAAAGTGCCTTCAATTCCCTGTCGATAAAAGTCCCCATGCTTGCTTCAGACAGTTTTTCCCGGAGCATTTTACCCAAATTGGCTGAAAGGGGCATCCGGCCTCCCATCCAGCTGGGAACGATCGATTTTTTTGATTGGGATTTCCTGACCAGTACGGTCATATCCTTGATCATTACCAGTTCCAGGTTCCTTCCTGCAAGGGTAAAGCTATCGCCTTGCTCCAGCCTTGAAATGAACCATTCTTCAATTACCCCTACATAGCCGCCGGTCATGAACTTGACCTTCAGCATGGCATCACTCACAATGGTGCCTATATGCATCCGGTGGCGCATAGCGATCCTTCTGCTGTTGATGCGGTAAATGCCGTCGATCACTTCAACCTTTTGGTATTCGTCGTATTGCTGCAGCGCCTTTCCACCATTGGTAAGGAAATGCAGTGTTTCCAACCATTCTTCATCGGTCATTTCCCGGAAGCAATGGGTGGACCGGACCTCGGGTAGTAGTTCCTCTGGCCGGAAGCCATCTGATATGGCCAATGTGCATAGGTACTGGATCAATACATCAAAACACAAGACCAGTGGTTGCCTGCTTTCGATCAGTTCTTCGGTAATGGCTGCTTTCAAGGCGGCAGCTTCAAGTAGTTCCAGGGAATGGGTAGGAAGGAAATAGATCTTGCTGGTGGCGTCAGGGCTATGGCCACTTCTTCCTGCCCTCTGCAGGAACCTGGCTACTCCCTTGGGGGAACCCACCTGTATAACGGTTTCGACCGGACGAAAATCAACCCCAAGGTCAAGGCTTGCAGTGCATACCACAGCCTTTAGTTTAGCGGTATGCAGTGCTTCCTCCACCCATATCCTTAGTTCCTGCTCTATGCTGCCATGGTGGAGTGCTATTGCTCCGGCAAGTTCCGGCGCGGCTGTGAGCAAGGCCTGGTACCAGAGTTCACTCATTCCCCTGGTGTTGATGAAGATCAGGGTGGTGGTGCTGTTGTTGATGATCGGTATTACCTTATCGACCAATTTAATTCCGAGGTGGCCGGCCCAGGGATATTTCTCTATCTCGTCAGGGATGATGGACTCAACAGTGATATCTTTCCTTATCCTTGCCCTGATGATCTTACCGGTTTTACCGGTGGGTGATAAAAGTACATCCCTTGCCTCTTCAAGGTTGCCTATGGTTGCACTAATTCCCCAAACCGCAATTTGCTGGTTGAGGGTTGGGTTTTTTTTCCTGCAATGGACGATCCTGCTAAGGGCTAGTTCCACCTGTACCCCCCTTTTGCTGCCCAGCAGTTCGTGCCATTCGTCAACGGCAATGATGCTCAGGGTAGGAAAGATGCCTTCGTATCCCTTCTGTGCCAATAATAGATGAAGGCTTTCAGGTGTGATGATCAGTATTTCCGGCATTTGCCTTTTCTGGCGTTGCCTTTCACTGGTATCGGTATCACCGTTCCTGATCCCCACCGACCATTGCATGCCCAGTTCGCCGATCACTTCCGCCATGGCCCTTCCGATATCCTTGGCCAGCGCGCGCAGCGGGGTAATCCACAATAGCCTTAGTCCATTCTTTTGCCTGGTTTGGTAGTCATGGGGATGTTGATCGATGAACTGGATGATCGCAGCCAGGAAAACGGAGTAGGTCTTGCCGCAACCGGTAGGGGCGTTCACCAAACCGCTTTCCCCGGCAAGTATTGCGTTCCAGGCTTCCTGCTGGAAAGGGAATGGCTTTCTTCCTCTCCCGGCAAGCCAGTCGAGTATAACCTTTGATCCAGTCGTCTTTTGTTCCCTCAATTTCGGTTAGATATCTACGTTATTAAAGCGTTTTGAGGTATTCGATCACGGCCTTGCGTTCCCCATCGGAAAGTTTATCCCCAAAATAATGACCATAATTGCCATAGCCCTTCAGGTTGGTATTATAGATGCCTGTTCCTTCGGGTGCCTGGTGGACCGTATGTTTCCAACCGGGTACATCATACAGGTATTCCGGCCTGGAGAAATCCCTCGACCAAAAGGTAGGTCTTTTCCTGCTGTCGAGAACGCCTTCAATGGTTGGAACCGAGCCATTATGCAAATAGGGGGCTGTACTCCAAATACCGTCCAAAGGAGGGGCAATATACCCTTTATAGGGTTCCAGCCTGGCGGGGTGGTCTCCTTGTGCAAACCAGCTGTTGTTGAACCAGTTCACAAATTGGGGATTCTGGTAATTGCTGCTGTACAAGGCCGAATCGGTCTTGATGATGGAGGCGGGGATCAGCAGGTTGGGATATTCTTCTTTTTCCCCATAACTGCCATGGCATTTGGAGCAGTTCCTGATAAAGATCTTCTCGCCCTTACCTGCCAGTTTATGGTTGATAGTGCCGGGGAATTTTGGAGGGCGCAGGGAATAGATATACGCGAGCACATCATTGATGCGGCTGTCCACTTCCCTGGCCTCGCTGGTGTCCTTAACGGTGAGCAGGTTGGAGGCCATCAGGAAACGGCCAAAATCACCCCTGCCAAAACCATTATAGAACATGGCGTTCTTTTTCCGCAGGAGCCACCAGGCGGGTACATCACTTGGGATCACTTCTTCGGGTATGTTCAGCCATGCCGAATCCCTCCATTCCAGTGTTTGGGGATCACGGTGGGCTACCAACACCGCCGCCAGGCGATCGGCTGCATTGACTCCCCTTACCTGGGTCCTGAGATAGGGGCCGATGGTGCCGGTTACCTGGAGGAAATGTTTGGCTGCTTCATATTTGGCAGGAGCGGATGTCTTGAGCATATTGGCCAGCAATTGCATGTTCCTGGCATTCATTTGCTGCCCAACGGTGAAATCCATAAAGGTGTTGCCCATCCCCATCACCAAACTATCGCCGAATACCTGGGCATGGCATTGCATGCAGTTGGGAGCTACCAGGTTTTCACCATTGGCCGCTTTTACCACAGTGTACTCGTGACTGACGGTGCCATTCAATCCTGATCTTCCCAGGTAGTTCTTCTTGTCTTTCCCCAGGCCAAGGATGAAGAAGTCATAGGGTAGGCCACCTTTCACATAGTCTCCCGTGGTCAGGTATTCAATGCCTTTCCCGGCCTCTCCCGTTCTTTGCCTGGAAGGCTGGATGGGAACGGGTTTCTCAGGGTCCTGTGACCTGCTGAATCCGGTAAGGAAATGCCCGGCAGCCATGCCCATGGCAATAATGGCCCACAGTGTTTTATAGATTCTACTCATAAATGCCCCCTTAACAAATTTACTCTTCCTTATAACAAAAGGGAAAAGGCTTGGTTGGTTGGAGGGGGGCTTAATCCGGCATTTAGGTTTAAGTTTGTCAATAACAATGTGTTGATTGGTCGCTTGAATTTCTAAATGTCTATTAATACTTTAAGAAGTTTAATCATACCTGCATGAAAAATTTCCTTTCCAATTATTTCAGGTTGTCGGAGAACGGGACAAACCTCCGGACCGAGCTCATTGCCGGCTTCACCACTTTTTCGACCATGGCCTATATCCTGGTGGTGAATCCGATCATCCTTTCCAAGGCAGGAATGGATTTCAATGCGTTGGTTACGGCAACTGCATTGGCTGCTGCTATAGGTACACTTGTCATGGCGCTATGGGCCAGGCTGCCCATTGCGCTGGCACCGGGAATGGGGCTGAATGCTTTCTTTGCCTATACAATTGTACTGGGAATGGGGTATAGCTGGCAATTTGCCCTGACAGCAGTGTTCTTGGAAGGGCTCTTGTTTATCCTGCTTTCCTTGCTGAATATCAGGGAAGCGATCATTGATGCGATACCTGCGGGGATCAAACATGCCATTTCAGTTGGTATCGGTTTGTTCATTGCCTTGATCGGCCTGAATAATGCAGGTATCGTTGAAACGGGCATGAAAGCAGTTGGGGATGGTCAGTTGGATGGGGTGATCGTTAAGGTCGGGAACCTAACTGCTGCGGGACCATTAATTGCACTTGCCGGCTTGCTGGTCAGTGGGATTTTAATGGTTAGGGGATGGAATACGGCATTATTGATCGGTATCATTGCTGCAACGCTGCTAGGCATTCCACTTGGACTTACGCATATGCCGGAGGATGGCAGGCTGGTAGGTTGGCCGCCTTCCATCGCCCCGATCGCGCTGCAATTTGAATTCGATAAGGTTTTTTCCCGCGATATGCTGGTGATCCTTTTTACCCTATTGATGGTGAACCTGTTTGATACCGTTGGTACGCTGATCGGGCTTTGCAGTAAGGCCGGCCTGTTGGATGGCCAGGGGAAAATACCCAATGCGAGGAAGGCCCTGACTGCCGATGCGGTCGGGACAACAGCGGGTGCGATGTTGGGCACCAGTGTGGTGGCTGCTTATGTGGAAAGTGCAAGTGGCATTGCAGCAGGAGGCAGGACGGGTTTAACAGCTTTGGTAGTGGCTATCTTATTCCTGCTTTCCTTATTCTTTGCCCCTTTGTTCGCGATCATCCCATCCGCCGCTACCGCTCCAGCATTGGTCATTGTGGGTATGCTGATGATGGGTGCTGTGGTGCACATCAATTTTGCCGATATAACGGAAGCCTTGCCTGCATTTCTTTGTGTAGTAATGATGCCCTATACCTTCAGTATTGCTGAGGGTATCGTATTCGGTATGCTTTTTTATGTTTTCCTGAAACTCTTGACAGGAAGGGGAAAGGAATTGAGTCCCATGATGATCGTCCTTGCTTTATTGTTCATTCTTGGGTTGTTCCTAAAATAGGGAAGGAACCGAAAATCTATTCATAAAGGACTATCAACACTCAAAATAGTATTCAAGGGGATTTACCTTATCAGGATAATTTTCACGAACAGTTTAGTAACCATAATTTGTCAAAGTGTGATCCTGAAACTATTTACCTGCTTTTCATTTGTGTATTTCCAAAGTGTATTGGTACACTATGTAATGATGTATGAAAAATAGTTCAACTTCAAGATGGATGGAGGGAAAAAGGTAATTCAAAAAAATTGGAAAAATCAGGCACCCTTTTTTTCGAATTGGTTCAGTAAGGATAGAAGATCGTCGAGTGTATTGATCTCCGATACCGGTTTGTCTTTCCGCCATCGGTTGATCCTGGGGAACCGCAGCGCTACACCACTTTTATGCCTGTTGCTGGCGGCAATGCCTTCAAATGCGATCTCAAATACTAGTTCCGGTTGAACTGTCCTTACCGGCCCAAACTTTTCGATAGCATGCTTCTTTACAAAAGCATCTACTTCCAGGATTTCCTTGTCCGTCAGTCCGGAATAGGCCTTGGTAAAGGTTACCAGCCTGTCGCCATCCCTAACCGCGAATGTGTAATCCGTATAAAGGTTGCTTC
Organism: Flavihumibacter rivuli; assembly: GCF_018595685.2. NCBI lineage: Bacteria > Pseudomonadati > Bacteroidota > Chitinophagia > Chitinophagales > Chitinophagaceae > Flavihumibacter > Flavihumibacter rivuli. The sequence continues at coordinate 1,909,504 of NZ_CP092334.1, read as the reverse complement.
TCCTTCCGTGGCCTTTTTGGGCATATACCATAACGGCATCAATGGTGAGTGGATCGATCTTCCATTTCCACCAATCGCCTTTTTTCCTCCCCGACAAATAGCCGGAACTTTTCCGCTTTAACATCAACCCTTCCGCTCCCATATCCCTCGATCCCTGCCGGATGGTTATCAGTTCTTCCCAGGTGTCAAATGGTACTACCGGGGATAACCGGAGTCGATCGGATGCCATGGCACCAACTAAGGTTTCGAGTTTGTTCCTTCTTTGCGCAAGGTCCAGATCGCGCCAATCATTGCCTTCCCATTCCAGGAGATCGTAAGCGAAGAAGGCCACAGGTGCTTCCTGTAATTGTTTCCTGGTTACCTGTTTCCTGCCAATCCTTGTTTGCAATACCGAGAAGGGAAGGGGGGAACCCGACTTATAAGGCATGATCTCGCCATCCAGTACGGTGCCATTGGGGAGCAGTTCCATCAGTTCATGGTACTCCGGGAATTTTTCCGTCATCAGTTCCTCGCCGCGACTCCAAACAAATAGCTGGTCGTTGCGCTTGATCAGTTGCCCCCTGATGCCGTCCCATTTCCATTCGGCTTGCCATTCGGTCGGCTCCCCAAGTTGATGGATGCTATCTTCTATAGTATAGGCCAGGTAGAAGGGATAGGGTTTGGAATGGTCCTTCTGGTGGAGGGTTTCATTGAACAGGTCCTCATAACTTATGGTCAGGGGGTCCCATTGTCCTGTGATCAAATGGGCAACTTTGCTTGTCTCCAGTCCGTTCACCTTTGCCAATGCCTGTACCATTAATTGCTGGGAAAGGCCAATCCTGAATCCACCTGTAATGAGCTTATTGAAAACGAATCTGCCCGGTTGGGAAAGTTCTTCCCAAGCCGCCAGTATAAAGGCTTTTTTTCCTTCTGCATCAAGGGATGCGATTTCGGTTAGGCAAGACAGGTAGTGGTGTAAAGAATGATTGATTTCTTGTCTTGAAGGGGGTGGAAGAAGTAAGGCTATCGTTTCGGCCAGGTCGCCAACAGTATGATAGGACTCCTCAAATAACCATTCAGGGATGGCGCAGCATTCGCAACACCATTCCCTCAGCAACTTGCTGTTGACGGATCTTTTGGGCCTTCTTCCACTGAACAAGGCGATCACCCATATTTTGTCATGGCCCGGTGCGGTCTGGAAGTACTGGACCAGGGCATGTAGTTTTTCCGATGTTTTGGTGGAATGGCCAATGATTTGGACCAGCTCTGCAAACATTTCCATCCCGCTGCTGGCAGGGAATTCCTGTGAAAGCGATATGGGTCTGGGTTCATTCATTGTTGCTGCCTGGTTTATCTTCCATGGTGGTTTCATTGTCTTCTTCACTGCCAAAAGCAGTAGATACTTCATTGGCCATGATACCTTGTTCATTCAGGTACCTCGAGAAAACCGACTGGAAACCATGTGTTACATATACCTGAGAAGCCCCTGTTGCTTTAACCGCCTGGATCAACCCCGGCCAGTCGGCATGATCACTTAAGGCAAATCCGGCATCCGCATTCCTGCGGCGCATATTTCCCCTGACCTGCATCCAGCCACTGCAAATGGCGGTTCGGTAGGGTGCGAATCTTTGCAGCCAGGATGAACCTTCTGCACTTGGCGGGGCAATGACGATGCTTTTTTTATATGCTTGTTTGGGAATTCCGGGGTCCACCCTGCGGACACTATCCAAAGTAATACCTGCCCCAATGAGTTTTTCCTGGGTATTGGCAATGGCACCGTGCGCGTAGATCGGGCTACCTGCTTTGGCCAGGCAGGAAATGATCCTTTGGGCCTTTCCCAGGCTATAGGCGATCAGCACCGAGCTGTAGCCATCGTCCTGGTTCTTGCTTACCCAATTACGGATCGCTGAATAAATTTCTTCCTGCTGCTGCCATTGGTAAATGGGGAGGCCAAAGGTTGATTCTGTTACAAAGTGATGGCAGTTCACTGGCTCGAAACTACCGCTGAGGCCATCGTTTTCTGTTTTGTAATCGCCGCTGATTACCCAGATTTCCCCCTTGTATTCAAGCCTGATTTGTGAGGAACCGATGATATGTCCAGCAGGGTGCAAGCTGAGCTTGACCCCATTGATCCATATGGGTTCGTTCCATTCAGCAGTCTGGTAATGGTTGGTGCCTAGCCTCAGTTCCAGTAAGGGTTGGGTTAGGCTATGGCAGAGGTAGGATTGGCTGCCCCACCTGGCGTGGTCGCTATGGGCATGGGTGATGACTGCTTTTTCTACCGGTCGCCACGGATCAATGTAGAAATTGCCCTGCTGGCAATAAAGGCCATTTTCTGTAAACCTGATCAGTGACATTTTTTATCAAAATCTATAATTAATGTGTCCCTGCAGCCGCAGGGTTTTTCTGTCTCCTGCACCTTTCGCTGCAGTATTTTACTTCCTCCCAAACCTTCGCCCATTTTTTTCGCCAGCTGAATGGCCTGCCGCATACCAGGCAGGTCTTTTGGGGCAGGTGCTGTTTTTTATGTGTAACCATAACAATTGACCTAACAAAAACCCCTGCACTTTGGTTGGGCAGGGGTTTTTGCTAGGGTCCTTCAAGGTTCAGAATACGGTGACAATCGCGCCATTAACCTTCTTGATAAAGTAGAGTTTCTTGTTCTCAAAATAATCCAACTGTTGTTTTTGTTTGTCAAGGAGAACGGGTTGGATGTCAAAGTCTGTAAATACCTTGTATTGCTTCTGGCCAAAGCTCGAATTCAGATTCGAACCATGTTCCCTGAGTTGTTTGCCAAAACGATAGAGTGTTTCGAAGCCCCGGAACACCATATCACTCGGTCTGGAATAGAGCTTCTCCTTAAAATAGGTATTAATGCTTTCGCTGACATGGTCCGTCCTGGTTGGATTGAAAGGTGTGGAGTAATATATTTCCAGTCCCTTGTATTCCTTTAGGTTGAAATCCCTGATATTGTCCCATGTGGGCATACCCATTACGTGAACGGGATAGGTGGTGTTCAAACTGGCTAGTTGCTGGCAAAGGTTGAGCGCAAAAGTCTCATCAAGACTGCCGGCAATGCACATGGTGATCTTTGTACTATCCAGGTATGGAACCAATTGGTCGGCAGTGAAGGTTGAAGGAAGGGTAACATACCTGAACTTGAGCTTGATTCCCATAGTAGCAGTTTCCACTTCATTAAGGTAGCCTTTCAGCCTGTCCTCCTGTGCTCCCGCTTTCCTGAAAACAACAATAGGAGAGGTGGCATAATTGCGTTGGAGGAATTTGTATATCCCCTCACAATGGGTGCCCAGGGTGGAATTCAGGATCACCATATAGGGGTTGTTGGTAACCCCTCCATCATTGGGAAGGTTCACATTGATAAAGGGAACTTGTTCTTTGTTGGCCAATGTAGCCAGTGGCCTGATCTCGGCGCCACTCACATGGGCAATGATGAGGTCTGCGTTCCTCACTTCAGGCTTTTGTATTATCTGGTTGATATTGCCTGTCCGGGAATCAATGATATGGATATCCAGCAGTACATTTTCCTTTTTCAGGGAATCTGCAGCCAATTGGATGCCTTCATAGAATTCAAGCCCGGTGCTCAGGAACTTGGGAAACTGTTTACCATAGCGGTAATTACCAGTTTGGTCAAATGCTGAGTCAAGATAAAGGGGAGCGATGACAGCTATGCTGGGTTTTTTCAAAGGGGTATCCTGTGCTTTTGATCCTTGTATGAAAAGGATAAGCAGGAGGCTAAGGATAAAGAGAGGTTTTTTCTTAAGGTGGCTCCTCATATATGTATGCAATTATGGCTGTTCAAACATAAAAAAAGTCCCCGTACACACCGGGGACTTAAATATATTTTAATTCCTGCCATTGGCAGTATTTATTCCCATTCGATAGTAGCCGGTGGCTTACTGCTGATATCATATACTACACGGTTGATGCCGCGTACATTGTTGATGATATCATTCGAAATGTATGCCAGAAAATCATAAGGCAGGTGTGCCCAGTCAGCTGTCATGCCATCCACTGAGGTTACTGCCCTTAAAGCTACCGTATATTCGTAGGTCCTTTCATCACCCATTACGCCTACACTCTTTACGGGTAACAGGATGGCACCGGCCTGCCAAACGGTATTGTAGAGGTTGTGTTCTTTCAATCCCTGGATATAGCGGTGGTCGGCATCCTGCAGGAGTTTAACCTTTTCTTCTGTAATCTCGCCGAGGATCCTGATGGCAAGACCCGGTCCGGGGAATGGATGGCGATCCAGCAATTCCGCCGGGATACCCAATTCACGGCCTACCCTCCTTACTTCATCTTTGAAAAGGAACCTGAGGGGTTCTACCAATTCCAGGTGCATTTGTTCGGGCAAGCCCCCTACGTTATGGTGCGACTTGATGGTAACAGATGGTCCATGTACCGAAACGCTTTCGATCACGTCGGGGTAGATGGTGCCCTGGCCAAGCATTTCAATGCCTTCCACTTTCTTCGCCTCTTCCTGGAAAACATCAATAAAAAGCTTACCGATCACTTTACGTTTGGCTTCCGGGTCTGTTTTACCCTTCAGTTCAGAATAGAATAACTCCCTGGCGTCGATCCCCCTTACATTGAGGTGAAGGTTATCATTATAGGTTTTCAGCACCTGCTCGAATTCGCCTTTACGCAATACGCCATTGTCCACGAATATACCGGTGAGGTTATCCCCGATCGCCTTATGGATAAGGGTAGCTGCAACGGTGCTGTCAACCCCTCCACTCAGTGCCATAATCACTTTGCGGTTACCGATCTGCTTTTTCAGGGCCTCTACCGTATCAGTGATGAAATGGGCTGGGGTCCAGTCCTGGGAACAGCCACAGATCTCTACCAGGAAATTGGTCAGCAATTTTTTTCCTTCAATGGAGTGGTATACCTCCGGGTGAAATTGAACGCAATACAATACCTCTGTTTCACTAACCTGCCTGAAAGCCGCTACCGGGATGCTTTCGGTTTCAGCAAGCAATTCAAATCCGGAGGGCATTTCCAGGATGGTGTCACCATGACTCATCCATACCTGGGAGGTTTGGGACATGCCTTTGAACAGCAGGTTATCCTGTTTCACCTGCAGGATAGCCCTTCCATATTCACGCTTGGAGCTCTTTTCAACCCTTCCGCCATATTGTTTGGCAGTGAGTTGGGCGCCGTAACAAACCCCGAGGACAGGGACCCTTTTGGTGAACGCTGCAATATCCACCACAGGTGCATTGGGGTCATTCACAGAAAATGGGGAACCGGACAAAATGATGCCCTTTAATCCTGGCTCAAACTCAAATGGTTTGTGGTAAGGGATGATCTCGCAATATACATTGGCTTCGCGTACAGCCCTGGCAATCAATTGAGTATATTGAGAGCCGAAGTCTAAAATGAGGATTTTTTCTGTCATGGTGCCGCAAAGGTAAGCAATGATGGGAATTGACAATTGAGTAAGGTACAATCCCCCGGAAGCCGGGATAGGGTTACCTGCCAGTAATTAGCTCATTATTTGTGGGTATAATGCCGGGTGAAGGAGGACATATAGGGTCCGCCTGTAACATTTCCGGTTAACATGTAGTCAAATTATGGAAATTGCAAAAGCTTTGTACAAAACCATCAACATGAAAAAAGTAATTGGCTTCCTGATCATCATCAGCATGGTCTTTTCTTCCTGTTATTACGGAATGGGAAAAAAGGTTAAGGGTAACGGTAATGTGACCACGAAAACGATCACTCCCGGTGATTTTGCCCGGGTAGAACAGAAGGGTGCATTTAATATTACCCTTAAATCCGGGCCTTCCCACCAGGTATTAATCGAAGGAGAAGATAACATTATCTCCCATATTGAAACCAATGTAATGGCCAATAAGCTGGTGATCAAAACTGAAGAGGGATTCCGGTTGAAGCCTACCCGCGATGTAAAGATCACCGTAGTGTCGCCTCATTACGATGCGGTGTGGACCTACGGCTCCGGTGATATGGTAAGTGAAGGACCCATCGTTGATAGCACGGAATTGGAGATCGGTTCCAAAGGTAGTGGCAATATTAACCTGCAGGTAAGGGTGCCAGCTGTGAAGGCTGAAACCTATGGCAGTGGCGATGTTACCATCAGCGGTGAAACCAGGGAAGTGAAAATGGAAAGTGCTGGTAGCGGAAACCTGAAAGCATCAGACCTTAAGGCTGAGTCAGTAGCTGTGGAGATCAGGGGTAGTGGTGATGCATATGTATTTGCGAGCAAGAACCTTGATGTGGAAGTAAGGGGTAGCGGTAATGTGACCTACAAAGGTTCTCCTGCGATCAAAAGTGATTTCAAAGGCAGCGGTTCCCTTAAGCAGGGAAATTAAATGAATAAAAAAGCACCACCTGAGTTTTCAGGTGGTGCTTTTTTATTGTCAGTTGCTTGCGATATAAGAAGTTCTGCGAAGATTTTTCTCCCTGCTTATTCAAAAAATTTCTGGTGGGTCACTTCCCCTTTATTGTTGTAGGTCTTTACTGATAATAGCTTGCCTTTTGAACTGTAGAAGGACCAGGAGCCGTTTTTCACACCATGCAGGTAACTGCCTGCCGACTTTACCTGTCCTGATTCCAGCCATTCTTCCCAGTGCCCTTCCCTTAAGCCGTTTTTATAATAGCCTGAATCCTTAACTGCTCCATTAGGGTAATAGTTGATGAACTGGCCATGAAGCAGACCCGTGGTGAAAGGTGGAAGGTAGCCCTTGCTCCCCTCTGTCGTATTCCATTCAGCTGCTTGTAGAGGCAGGTCCTTTGCAGGGCTGTTGCCTGCCTTTTCCCTAGCCAGAAAACTTCCGAATGATCCTTCCATACTGGTAGCTTTCTCCAGGTAGGTCGGATCGGTATTAGCCATCCTGGCTAGCGGGGTGTGGATATGTTTGGGATGTTTCCTGCTTTCCTGGGCTATACGTTCCAGCTTATCTGCACTGTAAGTACGGATGAACCTTGTTTTTCCATTGGGGTACCATCCCTTCCATTCCCCATCAGGGATACCCATAATAAAATTACCTGAATCGCATAAGTTACTATTAGCATACCAGCTCTTCCAGGGACCATGGGCTTTATTCTTCCTGTAGGCAATGGAGAATTGCTGCTTACCGGGTATTGCTGACGGAAGGTCCTGTAGTTGGGTCGGGAGGGGAGTGGACAGGGCAGTACCGCTGCCGTTCTTGCCCAAACTGGTGGATTGGTTAAGGTCATTTTGCGCAATGGTCTTTAATCCCACGAATAGGAATAGGGCGGGTAAAAAGGTCCATTGATATTTATTCATCCTTCCCATTGATACGAAGTTACCTGTACTAACGGCAGATAAAGGAAAAGGTTGGATTTTAATCCAACCTTAATACTTAGTGCTGTGATGGTAGCCGGTACACGGGGTACTTGTTGTGGTCTGGCTCATAATAGGGGGAGTGCTTGTATACAAAATCGAGTTGCATGGCTGCACTTTTGGCAAAACTGCTGTCAGTTGCCTTTCTCTCCTCCAGCTTTTTTCTTACCTCAGGGTTTTGTTTGAGGAATTCCTCAGCGGTGTCTTCAAAAACATAACTGCTATATCCTTCCTTTTGGCCGAGTATGCCGTCAAAGAAATTCCAGGCAAAATAGGAGTCGTCGGCCTGTGGTTCAAGTACCTCCACCAGGAACCTGTTGGCTGGCTGGTTCATCGGAATATACCAATCGCCTTTCCTTAACCTGACCTGTTCGGTTTGTTTGGTCACTTTTACCTCAGTATTCAGGTGATGGCTTTCAAAGGGCCTTTGAATGGATTTGTAATCTGCTATACGGTAAACTTCCAGGGCCATGATGGTGTCCTTCCTGATCTGCTGCATCTCCACTTTATTGGTGGCCAACAGGTCGATGACCTTCCACCATCCTTGTGGGATGATATAGGCTTCAGGCCTTTCCACTTCAAGTGAAGCTTTATAGGTATTGTAGAATTTGACCTTCTTTTCAAAGGGTTTACTACGGTCATAGTACAACCTTGGCAAGCCGGAAACACCGCTGGGTTTCTTTCCGGCCTCAAAGCCTTTGAAAGTGCGTTCTGTGTACTGCTCTTTATCAAGGGACCAGTCTATAGGAAATCTTGTTTTCCGTAAGTTCTCTGCTATGGTTTCCTTCCGCAGCTGCTTAATGGTTGTTGCATTGGTGGACGCAAACTGCACGAAACATTCCATGAGCTGATAGGTTGCATCTACCCTTTGCTTATACGGTTTAAGCATATGGGTTTCTGGCACGAAGGCAAAACTGTTCCAAAGGGAAGCATATCCGCTGCTATACCTTGGTCCCTCCAGGAATTCAGGCCAGCCACTTTCGGGGGTGTCACCAAAAGCATTGACATAAGGGATGAGATCATAGCCTCTCGCTTTCATGAGGCTATAAAGACCGGGTTCGAACTGTTTGTTCATGAATTCACCCATCTTGCCACCCAGTTTATTGTGCTGGCTGGCGATGAGGGTCATGATATGTTGGTAATCGGCGCCATTACTTACATGGTTGTCGATAAATACATCCGGGTTGGTAAAATGATAGATACCAGTAAAACTCCTGGCTTCCCTGGAATCACATTTGATGAAGTCGCGGTTCAGGTCAAGGTTTTGGGAGTTTCCCCTCGACCCAAAGGCATCCGGCCCGTCCTGGTCCACCCGGTAATAGGCGCTCCTGTTCAGGCAGCCCCCGATATTATAGACCGGGATAAAGGCAAGGGCCACATTGTTGGGAATGGATTTCCTTCCGGTTACCAGGTCACGGAGGAGCATCATACTGGCGTCAATACCATCAGGTTCACCCGGGTGGATACCATTATTGATAAGGATGACCACCTTATTCTGCCGGTGCCACAAGGCCGGATCGGCGCTACCATCATTGCTGAAGAGGGCCAGGTGAAGGGGGAAACCGGCGTCGGTCATCCCCATGGTCGTCAACTTCAGGCGGTTGGATTGTTTGTCCAGTTGCTGGTAATAGCTGATCACCTCCTGGTAGGTAGCTGTTTCGCGGCCTCCCGTCTTTTCAAAGACCGTTGGCAGGGGTTGGGCCTGGGAATGGTAAAATAGGGTCAGGGACAGGGCAAGGCCCAGAACATGCTTCATATATTGTTGGAAATTAAGGGGTCAAGATACGAAGCAGAAGGAAATGCCGCTTAGGGACGGGGGTATTTTACATGGCCGGTTGGGGAAAACAGAAAAACCCCGCTAACGGCGGGGCCTTCATATATAAAGTAAGATGTGGCTAACCTAAATTATTGAGCTACAGCCATTTTATTGGCACGCTTGGCAAGCTTGCTCTTCAGGTTATTAGCCTTGTTCTTGTGGATAATACCACGCTTGGCCAGTTTATCGATCATTGCTACGGTATCAGGCATGGCTTCGTCAAAAGCCTTCTTGTCCTTCTGAGCCTTCAGATCACGGATGGCATTACGGGTTGTTTTACCATAATAACGGTTTCTCTCACGGCGCTTAGCAGCCTGACGCACATCTTTTTTAGTAGCCTTATGATTTGCCATTCTTGAAAATTTAGGACGGCAAAGGTAAGCCGGGATGACCTAACCTCCAAAAAAAAATCTTGGGTTTTTGGATTTTCTAAAGGAATTGTTAACGCAAAGGGTTGAACTATTTTAGCTTATGCTCAGATAAGTAGCGCAGTTTTCCCGATATTTGCTGACCATTTTTCAGACCGCTAAAGGTGCTATTCCATATGAAGGATTTTTCGTACATCACCAATTCCTCCCCGGCATATATTGAGAGTCTGTATCAGGATTTTGTTAAAGACCCTGCCAGTGTAGACCCGGAGTTCAAAAAGTTTTTTGAAGGCTTTGATTTTGCTGTTGCCAATGCCGTGAATGGCCATGCCCCCGCGGGTGCGGCAGTAGATGCCAGCCAGCTGGGCAGGGAATTCAGCGTTTACCAGCTGATACAGGCCTACAGGAAGAAGGGCCACCTGATCGCAAAGACCAACCCGATCCGTCCCCGGAAAGACCGGAAGCCTAACCTGGACCTGAAATTCTTTGGCCTTTCAGAGGCGGACCTCAATACTGTATTTGAGGCAGGTAAGTTTATTGGGAAGCCAGGCGCCACCCTTAAGCAGATCCTTGACCACCTGCAACAATGCTATAGCACGTCGGTGGGGGTAGAATACAGTTCCATCAACGATATGGAAAAGATCGAGTGGCTGGCCAATGCGGTGGAAAAGACCCTGTTGGAGACCCCCTCCATTGACCAGAAGAAGAGGATCCTGGAGAAACTTAACCAGGGCGTGATCTTTGAAAAATTCCTGCATACCAAGTATATCGGGCAGAAAAGATTTTCCCTGGAAGGTGGTGAGTCTACCATTCCTGCCCTTGACGCCATCATCAATACTGCTGCCGACCTCGGTGTACAGGAAGTGGTAATTGGCATGGCTCACCGCGGTAGGTTGAATGTCCTGGCAAATATCCTGGGCAAGACCTACGAGCAAATTTTCAATGAGTTTGAAGGCAATATCCCCGCCGACACCACAATGGGTAGCGGTGACGTAAAATATCACCTGGGATTCCGGGCTGACCATACTACGCCAAATGGGAAGAAAGTAAACCTTCAGCTGGTGCCTAACCCCTCCCACCTTGAAACTGTAGACCCTGTGGTGGTAGGTTTTTCACGTGCCAAGGCAGATGTCCTGTATCAATCAGAGTATGATAATATCCTTCCCATCCTCATCCATGGCGATGCTTCTATCGCGGGCCAGGGTGTTGTGTATGAGGTAGTGCAGATGAGTAATCTGCCGGGTTACTATACCGGTGGAACCATCCATTTTGTGATCAATAACCAGATAGGCTTTACAACGGATTTTGATGACGCACGCAGTGCGGATTATTGTACTTCCGTTGCTGCCATGATCCAGGCTCCCGTGTTGCATGTCAATGGCGATGATCCTGAAGCAGTAGTAAAAGCTGTCCAGATCGCAACAGCCTATCGCCAGCACTTTAATTCAGATTTTTTCATTGACCTGCTTTGTTATCGCAGGCATGGCCATAATGAAGGCGATGATCCCAAGTTTACCCAACCCAGCTTATACGGGTTGATCGAGAAACATCCCAACCCACGCGAAGTATACAGCAAGGTATTGATCGAAAGGGGAGATGTGGATGCTGACCTGGCAAGGGAAATGGAGAAGAAGTTTTGGGGCGACCTCCAGGAACGCCTGGATGAGATCAAACAGAATCCCATTCCGTATAAGATCCAAAAGCCGGAAGAAGCATGGGAGAAGCTCAGGAAAGCAACTGCAGAAGATTTTGACCAATCACCTGAAACTGCCATTCCCGCAGCAGAACTAAAGCGACTCTTTGATGGCCTGATGAAATGGCCTTCCGACTTCAAGCCATTGAAGAAAGTGGAGAAGCTGTTGCAGGATAAAGTGAAGTTGTACGAAACAGAAGGCAAGATCGATTGGGCTACCGGTGAATTACTGGCCTATTCCAGTTTGCTGGTAAATGGTAGTGAGGTTAGGATGAGTGGCCAGGACGTAAAGCGGGGCACCTTCTCCCATCGTCATGCAGTAATCTATGACGAAGTAACCAATAAGCAATACAACAGGCTGAATAATTTCCAGGAGAACCAGGGACAGTTCAGGATCTATAACTCCCTGTTGAGCGAGTATGGCGTATTGGGTTTTGAATATGGTTATTCACTTGCTTCACCCAATGCCCTGGTATTGTGGGAAGCCCAGTTCGGTGATTTCGTGAACGGTGCCCAGATCATGATCGACCAGTTCATTACTGCCGCAGAACAGAAATGGCAAAAACAAAGTGGCCTGGTCATGTTGCTGCCCCATGGTTACGAAGGCCAGGGGCCTGAGCACAGCAGTGCCCGCCTCGAGCGATTCCTGCAGGCTTGTGCCGAGCTGAACATCGTTGTTGCCAATATTACCACTGCTGCAAACTTTTTCCATGCCTTGCGTCGCCAGTTGGCCTGGCCTTTCCGCAAGCCTATGGTAAACTTCTCCCCCAAGGCAAACCTGCGATTGGCTGAATCCTATTCGAGGATCGAAGAGTTTACTTCCGGAGGTTTCAGGGAAGTGATCGAGGATAGCTTTGTGGAAAATCCTGCTGAAGTGAAGAAGGTATTGTTCTGTAGTGGAAAGGTTTATTTTGACCTTGCTGCACGCCAGCTGAAGGAAAATAAAAAGGATGTAGCCATCATCAGGGTAGAGCAATTGTATCCTTTGCCCCAAAAACAACTGGATGCATTGTACCGCAAATACAGCAAGGCTACCTGGTTCTGGGTTCAGGAAGAACCGCTGAACATGGGTGCTGCATCATTCCTGAAGATGAACCTGAACAGTATTAATTTTGGCGTGATCAGTCGCCAGCCCAGTGCAGCCACCGCTACAGGTTATGCCAAGGTGCATGCACAGGAGCAGGCAGAGATCGTTGAAACAGCCTTTTCCATTTGATTAATAGTATAGAAAGGATATCCGCATAAAGAAACCTGAAACGAGTCATATGATCGATATAAAAGTTCCGACAGTAGGGGAATCAATTAGTGAGGTTACCCTCGTAAAATGGCTAAAGCCGAATGGTTCCTATGTTCAGCGCGATGAAGTGATCGCTGAATTGGAAAGCGAAAAAGCAACCTTTGAATTGAATGCAGAACAGGCTGGTGTGCTTACCACCAAGGCCGCCGAGGGCGATACCCTTAAGATCGGTGATGTTGTTGCCAGTATTGATGAAACTGCAGCAGCGCCGGCATCTTCAGCTCCTGCCGCTGCCGCTCCTTCCGTTACCGCCGCTCCAGCTGCTGCCCCTGTGGCAGAGGCAAAGGCCGTTGGTAAGGGTGTGATCGAAATGAAGGTCCCCACTGTAGGCGAATCGATCAGTGAAGTAACCCTGGTTAAATGGCTGAAGAAAGAGGGCGACCTCGTTCATCGCGATGAAGTGCTTTGTGAACTGGAAAGCGAGAAAGCGACTTTTGAACTGAATGCGGAAGAAGCCGGTCAATTGAAGCAGGTGGCTAAGGAAGGGGATACCCTGAAAATTGGTGATATCGTTGCTACTATTGACACTGATGTTGCCGTTCCTGTTGCTGGTACAGCCAAGCCTGCTGAAACTCCGGCAAAAGCAGCCCAACCAGCCGCTGCCCAGGCTCCAGTTACTACAATTCCTAATGACCTGAAAGCTTCCCCTGTAGCTGCTGCAATAATTGCCGACAAGAAAGTGGATCCTAAATCGGTTACGCCTAGTGGTTATGGCGGAAAGATCCTGAAGACGGATGTGCTGGATGCCTTGAACAATCCCGGCCGTACGCCTGGTAAGGAATTGTTCAGCAGGAACGATAAGCGCGAGAAAATGAGCAACCTGCGGAAGACAGTTTCCCGCCGCCTGGTCGAAGCCAAGAATACCACTGCCATGCTGACCACTTTCAATGAAGTGGACATGTCGCCGATCATGGCTATCCGCGCCAAGTACAAGGATAAGTTCAAGGAAGTGCATGGTGTGAACCTTGGCTTCATGAGCTTCTTCACCAAGGCTTGTTGTTATGCCTTACAGGAATGGCCAGCCGTAAATGCCTACATTGATGGTGATTCTATCGTATACCACGATTATTGCGATATTTCCATAGCCGTATCTGCGCCCAAGGGCCTTGTAGTTCCGGTGATCCGTAATGCAGAAAGCCTGGGTATGGCGGATATCGAAAAGAAAGTTGTGGAACTCGCCACCAAGGCAAGGGATAATAAGCTTTCCATGGAAGAAATGCAGGGGGGTACTTTCACCATCACCAACGGTGGTGTATTCGGCTCCCTGATGAGTACTCCCATCATCAATATCCCTCAGTCTGCAATCCTCGGTATGCACAAGATCCAGGAACGCCCCATGGCAGTTAATGGCCAGGTGGTGATCAAGCCCATGATGTATGTGGCCCTCAGCTACGACCATCGTATCATTGACGGTCGCGAGTCAGTGAGCTTCCTGGTTAGGGTGAAGGAATTGCTGGAGAATCCTGAGTTGTTACTGTTCGGCAAGGATCCTGTAAAGACCCTGTTGGAAGTATAATATATTACCGGAATTAGTTTTGGGGTTACCCTGGCGTGTTGAAAGCTAAGCTGGAGATTGCCAGGGTAATTTCTTTAATGGCCCCGAAGTTTTTTTAAGTGCTATGACCTACACAATTGCACACCTGGATACTGCCTGCAGATTGCTGGAATCCTATAATGGCCAATTGCCATTTGCGGCCTTCCTCAAGCAATATTTCAGTTCAAATAAAAAGCATGGATCCCGTGACAGGAAACAGATCGGGCACCTATGTTATGCCTATTTCCGCCTGGGGCATGCTTTCAGGCAGCTGCCGAGTCAGGAGAGGGTAATACTTGGTTTGTTCTTGTGTGCAGAAGGGCCGGATAATATGTTGGCTGCTTTAAGGCCTGAATGGAATGGGTTTGCCGGTACTGGGGTCATTGAGAAATTGCAATTGGCAGGATACCATGCAGGTGATCTGACCATTTTTCCTTGGCTCGATCAATTGGGCGGGGATATTGATGGTTTTTCCTTTTCAACTTCACACCTCTACCAGCCACATTTGTACGCAAGGATAAGACCTGGGAAGGATAGGAAAGTAATGGACAAGCTTATGATGCTTGGGACAAAGTTTGAACGAATCGGCAAATCTGCCATTCAATTACCCAATGGATTTAAACTTGAAGAGCATTTTCTTGTCAACACTGATCTCGTTGTGCAGGACCTGAGCTCGCAAGAGGTTGCCGGGCCCATGACCATGGCTGCAGGAATAGCCCAACCGGTCGTTTCGGGCAGGTTAAAGGCCTGGGATTGTTGCGCTGCTTCCGGTGGTAAGTCCATCCTCGCGGTCGATACCCTTGGGAATATTGATCTAACGGTTACTGATATCCGAACTTCTATCCTGGCGAACCTTAAGAAAAGGTTTTCCGAAGCGGGTATCAGGAATTATCATCAGTTTGAGGCGGATATGGCGACTTATGACGGAGCTAAAAAGAATTTCGACCTTGTTATTGCAGATGTGCCCTGTTCCGGGAGTGGTACCTGGGGGAGAACGCCTGAGCAACTCGTATATTTTGACCCTGGGTCCATAGAACAATTCAGTTCCCTTCAAAAGAGAATTGCTGTCAATGCAAGTAGGGGACTTAAGCCCGGGGGGTGCCTTTTATATATTACCTGTTCTGCTTTCAGGGACGAAAATGAAGGGGTAATCGACTGGTTGACTGCTAATACAGCATTGAAACTGCAATCAAAGGGTTACCTAAAAGGCTACGAACATAGGGCGGACACCATGTTCGCGGCGGTGTTGTGCAAGCCTGTTTAAAGATTCCGTACTTATTAGTTGTGGCTGATCATCCGGAGTTTGATCCCGAAGCCGGTCCTTACATACCTGTTGTCGTTATTCAACTGCGTTTCCCAGGTTAAAAGTTCTTTATATATCATTCCTATTCCCCAACCGTATACCTCTTTACTATAGGTTCTGGCGCTATAGGCATTCGGGTTTTCAGGAGCGCCATCGGTCTCATCCGCCTGGAGGATACTAATGGTGTTGTCAACCGGGGTGTTCAGCGGGGTAAAGGAAGCCCCGATATCCTGGTATTGGTATTCCCATTCGTCAAGGTAATCCAGTTCTGTCCCGAGGGTGGTATTGATATGGCGGTTGCCAAACCAGGTCTTGCCTTCCACAACCGGCGCGATGAGCTTAATGTAGCGTTGGTTGTTATCGATCACTTCCACATCCTCAAAATTGGGTGTCACCAGGTAGGTGGCCAGCGGTTTCCAATCGGCTTCGTTGGTACTATTGAGTGATCGGATATAACGGAATATACGCCAGCTTTTCCTTCCCAGGTTGTCCATTACTTCCTGGTCCACTTCATCCTTGGCCTGGTAACTTCTTACAATAAAATCTGTATTGGAACCTTCCTTCCTGACAGTGGAGTCCAACTGGTAAATAATGTATTTACCTGGCTGCAGATTGAAGTATTCCTCTGGCCTGGTGGTTTCCAGTGTCGCAGACTCTTTCCCACAGGCGCCCAGCGCTACCATTCCTGAAAGGATAAGTGTTTTGAAAAGGATCGATCTCATATGTGGTTCATGGTACTGATGATAGACAAAGCTAAAGATCTGGCTGTTGCTTTGCAATAAAAAACCAAGCCAATTGTGGCCTGGTTTAAACGATTTTCCGCCGGTCTTTATTGCTTAACCCAGTGTGATGGGCTGGCGCTGGATGATGCCGCCCCCGATCACATCATCACCCTCATAAAATACCGCACTTTGTCCGGGCGCAACACCTTTAACGTCCTCAAAGAATTGCACCTTAACCCCATTTTCGTGCTGGTAAAGGGTGGAGAGGGAGCCTTTATCCTTGTAGCGGATCTTGGTGGTGGCTTCCATGCCATCGGTGATGCCCTCATACTTGATCCAGT